>CAMEWP010000109.1 GCA_945946605.1 uncultured Pseudobutyrivibrio sp.
CTCATGCCATCCCTGACGCACACCGTCAGCACACATCTGAATATAACCTTCCATTACCTTTACGCCAAAAATAGTGTTCATTCTTTTCCTCCTTTTTTGACTGCTACGTTAATACCTGCTGTATTACTATATGTACTGCGACATCTTATCTCTGAGACAGTACTTCCCTCTCATATCTCTGTACTTCCTCAAACCATGCATCGTCATCTGTACCGCACTGACGGCAATACTCTGCCCATACATCGCCGAAGGGAAGCATCTTTACTTCTTCCTGGCGAACCATGGCAGCTGTCCAGTTTGCGGAATCCTGCAGTTCCTTCAGTTCCTCATGAGGCATGCACAGTGCGTTCAGCAGAGCCTTCTGCCAGCTGCGGAAGCCAACAGCCCAGGCACTGATACGGTTGATGCTGGCATCGAAATAATCCAGCGCCATATTTACACGATCAATTCCGCCGCAGCGAACGATCTCTTTTGCCATTTCCTTTGTCTCATCATCGAAGATCACTACATGATCAGAATCCCAGCGAACCGGTCTGGTAATATGGAGTGCGATCTCCGGGAAGAATGCCAGCAATGCCGGAATCTTATCGGAAACCACCTCTGTGGGATGATAATGTCCGTTATCCATCAGAGGAAGAACGCCTTCATGGGTTGCAGCAAAGCTCAGGGCAAACTCAGCACTTCCTACCGTGTAAGACTCCACGCCGATACCAAACACCTTGGATTCTACGCAGGGTTTTACCATAGCCGGATCATGGGGTTCAGCAATGATCTGTTCGATGGAGTCCTTATAACGCTCTCTGGGTCCTAAACGATCTGCCGGAATATCCTTGGCACCATCTCCTGTCCAGATGTTCATAACGCAGGGCACGCCTGTCTCCTCAGCAAAATACTGGGAAATACGGATGCAGGCTTTGCCGTGCTCGATCCAGAATTTACGGATCTCCTCATCCGGGCTGGACAGGGTCAGACCATCCTTTACCTTGGGATGTGAGAAGAAGGTGGGATTGAAATCAATGCCCATGCCTCTCTCTTTGGCAAAGGTAACCCATTTTTCAAAATGCTTTGGCTCAATCTTGTCACGATCTACAAACTCGCCGTCCTCAAAGATGGCATAGCAGGCATGCAGATTCAGTTTCTTCTTACCCGGTGTTACTTTCAGCACCTCATCAATATCAGCCATGAGCTGTTCCGGTGTTGTTGCCTTTCCGGGATAATTTCCGGTGGTCTGAATTCCGCCGGTGAGAGGGCCGTCATGGTCAAATCCGGTTACATCATCACCCTGCCAGCAATGCAGAGATACCGGGATCTCCTTTAACTTTGCAATGGCTGCGTCGGTATCAACGCCAACCTTTGCGTATGCCTCTTTTGCGCTTTCATATCTGTTCATAAAAACCTCCTTTTCGGGATGTTGCCCCGATCTTTCTATTCTTTTATTTCTTTTATGTACTTTTTACAATTTCCGCACGATCTTTTACAGTCTATTCATCTCACTGACTCTTTGGGTATCGCCTGCGGATCATGCATACGCCTCATACACCGCAATGTCAAAGGATTTCATAATGGATGCTCTGGCCTCCATCAATCCCTCAAATTCACCTCCGGCAATCATCTGGGCTGCGATATTTCCGATGGCTGTGGCCTCACCCGGTCCGGCATATACGGTCTTTTTGCACTCTTTTGCCGTCAGACGGTTCAGATAATCTGCATTGGCGCCGCCCCCCACAATATGGATGCAGGGATAATCCACACCTGTGATGCTCTGGATCTCCTCCACAGTTTTGGCGTAGCATTTTGCCAGGCTGTTGTAGATCACAGCCGCAACCTGGGCGATTCCCTCCGGAACCTGCTGTCCAGACTCAGCACATGCCTTCTGCACTTCCTCTGTCATGTTCTTTGGTGCCAGGAAACGGTCATCGTTGGCATCCACAATAGAAGAGATGGTCTCTTTGGATGCATTCTCACAGATGGTGCCGAATCCCTGATCCGGAGCCAGCTCCTTACGAACGGACTGGATCATCCAGAGTCCCATGATATTTTTCAGATAGCGGTAACGGTAATCGTATCCACCCTCGTTGGTGAAATTTCTTGCCATGGAATCCATGGAACAATTGGCCTTCTTGATCTCTGTACCCATCAAGGACCATGTGCCGGAGCTGATATAAAGGGTATCATCTGTCAGGCTTGGCACTGACATTACGGCAGATCCGGTATCATGAGTGGCCGGCAGGATCACCTTGCAGTTAAATCCAACCTCAGCTGCAACCTCCTCTGTGAGATTTCCCACAAAAGTTCCCGGCATGGAAATCTTCTGGAAGATCTCTTTCGGATATCCCAAAAGATCCATCAGTTCATAATCCCAGTCATTGGTCTTTGGATCCACCAGCTGTCCTGTGGTGGCATTGGTATATTCCTGCATCTTTACACCCGTCAGCAGGAAATGGAAATAGTCCGGGATCATCAGAAGAGTTCTGGCCTGTTCTAAATACTGGGGATGCTGCTTCTTTACTGCCATCAGCTGATAGATGGTGTTAAAAATTGCCTTCTGAATCCCTGTTCTGGCATAAAGATCCTTCTCCGGGATCAATTTATACACTTCCTCATCCATACCATTGGTGCGGCTGTCACGATAAGCCACCGTATCTCCAAGGACCTGATCCTTCTCGTCCAGAAGCACAAAATCCACGCCCCAGGTATCCACACCCATACTGACAGGGATCTTGTCAAGCTTTACGCATTCTTTCATACCGTTTTTGATCTCTGTAAAAAGCTGTTTCAAGTCCCAGCACAGATGACCATTTACCTCGGACACACCGTTGTAGAAGCGGTAGATCTCTTCCAGCACTATCTTACCGTCCTCCACATGTCCTAAGATGTGGCGTCCGCTGGACGCTCCAATGTCAATTCCCAAATAATACTTCATTGTTTCTCCCCCAATCTGTCATCCTATATTGATGTCACATCCATTTGATATCTATCTTATATCATAAGCGCTTTCACAGCATAAAAAAAGGACACCTTTTGTTTGAAAAAAGTGTCCTTATTTGCACTCTGTATCCTGTGATCCTACCTGCTCCATTTCGCAGATCCGTATCAGGGGTACGCACTCCCCATCCTGGAAGATCAGCTGTCTGTGGCAGGCATCGATGCGACGCACCTCCCCTTGCTTTGTCTGGTAAGAGCCCCCTTCTTTTCTGTCATCTTCCCGGAAATATGTGACCTTTATCTCCGGCTGCAGGCCATTTGCCAGGGCATTCTGCAGTATCCCCAGTTTCCGGTCCAGTTCCTCCGCTGCTGCCTCATCCGGTGCCTTCCATTCCTGGGTCAGCCGCTCGGACTCCTCCACTGCCGCATCATAGCCGGTCAGGGCAGCAAAAGGGGAAAACTGCGCCGCCCGGTCCCGCATGGACATCCGGGGATGATTTCGCGGATCCGGATGAGGGAGCTGCCGGATATCATCATAATCCTTCTGATCAAATTTTTTCACGCCTTATGCCCTCCGATCTGTCCGTTGCGCTCCTGCATGGTGGCTCCTTCCTCCAGATTCATGCCTTTGAGCACAGCATTCTTTCCGTATTTCTTCTTCAGTCCCAGCATGGCCTGCTGCATCTTCTTTTCCCGGAGAAGTTCTGCCTCCTCCTGCTGCCTTAACTGTTCTTTTGCCTGATAGTCAGTAAAAAGATCCAGCTGTTCCCAGGTATCTTCCGCCAGTCCCTGTGTCTGTCCCTCCGGCAGAAGATGATTTGCCGTAATGGTCACTCTCCGCACCAGCAGTTTTGGATTGATGATCCTGTCGTAAAGTTCCATGACTGCCTCCATGATCAGCCGTCCCGAGGAAGTCTGTCTCTGGAGATTCTGGGTACCATGAGCGTGTTTTGGCACCCTGCGTCCATAACGGTCCGTGGTCACTTCCCCATGGTACTGCTGCCGGATATCTGTCCGTTTCAGATTATCAATATCGTACCCTATGGTCAGCACGATCTGATCCGTCACCAACCCTTTTTCCACCAGATCTAAGGCCACCTGATCCGCCATCTCCCGCACTACCAGCCGGGCCTTTGTGCTGTCATAAGGACAGGTCAGCACCTGTCCGGAACAGATACTGTTGTTTTCCGGTTTATATGCCTTTACATCTGCAATGGTACAGGGTTCCCAGCCCCAGGCATGATCAATGAGCAGCTCCGCATTGACACCGAAGAGCCGATACAGCAGATCCTCATTAAAAAAGTCCTCCGGGCCACCTAAGGAACATCTGGCAATATCTCCCATGGTAAACAGACCGTTTGTCTCTAATTTTTTCTCATATCCCCTGCCCACACGCCAAAAATCCGTCAACGGCCGGTGATTCCACAGCTGCTGCCGGTAACTCATCTCATCAAGTTCTGCGATCCGCACGCCGTTTTCGTCCGGATCCACATGTTTGGCTTCCACATCCATGGCCACCTTGGCCAGATACATGTTGGTGCCGATGCCTGCGGTAGCTGTAATCCCGGTGGTCTGAAGTACATCTAAAATAATGGTCATGGCCAGTTCCCTGGGCGTCATCCCATAGGTCTTCAGGTAATGGGTTACATCCATAAACACTTCGTCAATGGAATATACATGCATATCCTCCGGCGCCACATATTTCAGATAGATCTGATGGATCCTGACGCTGGTTTCCATATATTTGGCCATCTGAGGCGGCGCTACCAGATAGGAAACCGCCAGTGACGGATCCGCCTCCAGCTGGGGTGCACTGCAGGATCTGCCGGAAAGTTCCCTTCCCAGGTTCCGCCGGCGCCCTTCATTTACTTCCTTCACACGCTGGACCACCTCAAAAAGTCTGGCTCTCCCGGAAATCCCGTAAGCTTTCAGAGAAGGTGAGACTGCCAGACAGATGGTCTTTTCCGTACGGGAAGCATCCGCCACCACCAGATTGGTGGTCAGCGGATTCAGTCCCCGTTCCATACACTCCACAGAGGCATAGAAAGATTTTAGATCGATTGCAATATAGATATGTTCTGACATCCCCTGTGCCTCCTTTTCTATTTTTATAGCATATCATAAATCGGAGGTTTGGGGACCATTTCCCGGCAAATTTCAGCCGGAAATTTTCACCTTATTTGCATGTCACCGGGGGCTTTCCGAAAAGCCGCACAGCACGGGAGCTGATCCCGCGTGATCCTTGTGATCTTCATGATCCATGTGATCCATGTGATCTTAGGGCAGGATCATGATCTTTTTCATCTGCAGGTCACAGTCTCTGGAGGAATTGCCCACCATGATCTCCACCCTTCCCGGGTCTGTGGTTTTTTCCAGTTCCAGATTGTAATAAGAGAAGCTTTCCTCATCCAGTTCAAAGGTGACGGTTTTCGTCTCTCCCGGAGCAAGTTCTGTCTGGGCGAACCCCTTCAGTTCTTTTACCGGCCGCGCCACCTCAGCTGCCACATCATGGATATACAGCTGTACCGTTTCCTTTCCTTCCACATCTCCGGTGTTGGTTACATCAACAGAAACCGTCAGCACTTCGCCTTTTTTCCATGTATCCTTTGACAGTACCGGCTCAGAAATTGCAAAATTTGTATAGGACAGACCATAGCCAAATTCATACAGGGGGTTGCTGGTGCCATCTAAGTATCCGGTGAAAAATCCCGTGGTTTTCGCCACAGGTATACCGGCAGGATTCGGCCGGCCCGTGCTGAGATGATTGTAGTACACAGGCACCTGACCCAGTGTCAGTGGGAAGGTAACGGAAAGTTTGCCGGAAGGATTGTATGCTCCGCTGAGGATATCTGCCACTGCCTCTCCTGCATTGCTTCCTAAGAACCAGGTTTCCAGGATACCGTCCACATGATCCTCAAACCACTTCAGCAACAGCGGTCGGCCATTGACCAGAAGCAGGCCCACCTTTCTGTCCCCGGCAGCCAAAACCGCCGTCCGGGCTGCCAGCATCTGTACTTTCGGCAGTTCCAGGCTCTGGACACAGGCAGCCTCACCACTATCATCTTTCGTCTCTCCCAAGGCCAGCAGCACCACATCTGCATCTTCCACAGCTTTTTTGATCTCATCTTCCATCTCCGGAGTAAGCTCTTCCCCTGCCTGCGGTGTTGTCACCACAAGCACTTCATATCCTGCAGCCCGCAATCCTGCCGCATAGGTGATGGTGTCTGCTTCTCTGGTGGAAGAATGCCAGGTGCCGCACAGATCCGTATCATCTGCCTTAGGACCGATCAGGGCGATCTTCTTCGTGAGATCGATGGGGAAAATTCCATCATTTTTCAGCAATACTGCCGACTCTCTTGCCAGCTGTCTGGATGCCTGACGATATTCCTCACAAAAGTCCTTTTTTACCTCCTGGGGTTTCAGATACAAATAGGGATTATCCATGATGCC
>CAMEWP010000110.1 GCA_945946605.1 uncultured Pseudobutyrivibrio sp.
TGACATGAAGATCAAACAGGATATGCGCTCACAGAGAGTGGGTGGTGCTGGAATACCCATAGTAAGCAGCCTGCAAATGGATCATGGAGGGTGAAGTGAAAGCCACCTTGGTGAGTAGCAGAGACGTATGCCTGCGTTAAAGGCCGGGAATGTGTTTGCATTTCGCAGAGTGGTTGTTCTTATTTTACAGGATCAATTTATAAGATTATAAGATCATCAGATAAGATTCATGGTAGGATAAGACAGCAAGTAAGGTGGTACCGCAGAGATTTTATAATCTGTCCTTATAGAGATATAAGGGCAGATTTTTTGTGTTTATGGAATATTATTTCTTCATTCACATAAGCATAGGAAACGGCGTACCTGTGAAACACATATTTCTCCTCCGATGTATGTGCGGCAAAGGATGGACAAATAAATCATACGCATGGAAAGGAAAAATATCATGGCAGAGAAGAGAACAGTAACAACAGAGAACGCGACAGGATTAAAGAATATCAACAATCTGATCCTTGTAGGAATCATGATGGCAGTAGGTGTGGTACTTCGTCTTTGTGCCGGATTCCTGGTATTAGGCAACATGCATCCCAACTTTTTGATCGCTACATATTGCCTTTCTATTTTGATCATTAAGCCCAATGTTAAGGAGGCAGCTGTGATCGGATTTATTTCCGGATGTATTTCCCAGATCGGAACATCCATGGCATGGATCGGACTTGGCAGTGAGACCATCGGAGCCATTGCCATGTGTCTTCTGGTATCCCTGCCTCTTCCGAAGGTTGCGAAGGCATTGGTTACCACAGCGATTACCACATTGATCTCAGGTTTTGCATTTACAGGACTGGCAGCCATTACTTATGCAAATCCCATGCCAATGGCACAGTTTTTGAATATGGCCATTGTGACAGTTGTCACCGCAGCATTAAACTGTGTCATTGTTACTATCTTAAGTATTCCGGTAGATAAGGTGATGAACAAAGACTGATCAAAAAACAGATCAAAAGACGAAATATGCAGCAGGAAGGACAAAAAAGGTGATACATCATGATAGAGATAAAGGATTTCAGTTTTTGCTATAAGGGAAGCGATACCAAAGCCATCGATGGCCTGAATCTTACCATTCAGCAAGGTGAGTTTGTAGGCATTACCGGAAATTCCGGTGCCGGAAAATCTACATTGACTTACGCGTTAAGCGGAATTGTTCCCCATCATTTTACAGGAGATTTTTACGGGGCGGTAAAGATCAACGGTCTGGATACCGTGGAGGTGAGCATTGAAAAACTGGCAGAATATGTTGGAGAAGTATTTCAAGACATTGACAGCCAGATGGTGTCCTCTGTGGTGGAAGATGAGATCCTGTTTGGACTGGAAAATTTCGGACTCTCTCATGATGAGATTGGCCAGCGGCTGGAACAGGTTCTTACAATGTTAAAGATTTCAGACCTGAGACATCGTCAGATCAGTTCTCTTTCCGGAGGTCAGAAACAGAAGGTGGCCATTGCAGCCATCCTTGCTATGGAGCCGGAGATCATTGTTTTGGATGAGCCCACAGGAGAGCTGGATCCGGAGAGTACCGTCATGATCTTTGAGATCCTGCAGAAACTGAACCGGGAGTATGGTAAGACGGTGATCATCGTAGAGCAGAAGATCATGATGCTGAGCCAGTATACAGACCGCATGATCGTTATGGAAGAGGGAAAGGCGGTATATGACGGACCAAGCAAAGAGATTGTGGAACATGTGGATCTCTTTGATACACTGGGAATCAGTGTACCCCGGGTTGTCCGGCTTGGTGTGACATTGAGAGAAGAGGGATTGTATCAGGGGGCGATCCCCACAGACGTAGATGGGGCAGAAGTGATGGTAAAGGAGGTACTGGGATGTTAAAATTTGACCATGTAACATTTTCCTATCCGGATGAGGATCGTGATGCAAAACATGCCACCATCAAGGATCTTTCTTTTGAAATCAAAAAAGGTGAGTTTGTGGCGCTCATCGGTTCCAATGGAGCTGGAAAATCTACCATCAGCCGTCTGGCAAACGGACTTCTTTTACCGGACAGCGGTCATGTGTTTGTGGATGGTGAGGATACAACCAAGGTTCGCACCAGTGCCATTGCAAAAAAGGTAGGATTCCTTTTCCAGAATCCGGACCGGCAGATCTGCCAGAATACGGTGGAAGAGGAAATCGCATTTGGCCCCAAAGTACAGGGCGTAGATCCGGAAGAGGTAAAGAAGCGTACTGCGGAAGCCCTGGAAACTTTTGAATTGAAGGGGGACTGGTTTCCCTTTAACAGATCCAGGGGAGAACGTCAGAGGATCGCACTGGCCAGCGTTCTGGTCTGCCAGCCCCAGATGGTGATCCTGGATGAGCCCACCACCGGACTGGATTATAAGGAATGTATCCGGATCATGGACTATATTACCCGGCTGAATAAGGAACAGGGACTGACTGTGCTGATGGTCAGCCATGATATGGAACTGGTTCAGGAATATGCCAGTCGGGTCATGGTGCTTACGGATGGCCGGCTGGTAGGGGAAGGCCCCACCAATACCATTATGAAAAATATGGAGATTCTGAAACAGGCACATGTGCTTCCGGCCCAGATTCCTATGCTGGCCATGCGTTTTGGTGACCGGTTTGCGGATGTTTATACTGTGGAAGAAATGACAGAGGCTATCAGGGGAGGTGTGCAGAAATGAATTTGTTAGATTATGTACCGGGAGACTCTTTTTTACATAAACTGAATCCTGTAACCAAACTGGCAGCAGCCTTCCTTTATGGTATCGCATGTATTCTTTCCAACAATGTGCTGATGGAGGCGGCGCTGATCGTGCTGATGATTCTGATCTCGTCTCTTGCGGGACTTCAGAAGCGTGCGCTGCATCTGACAAAGAACCTCTTTGTTCTGGGATTTATCATGTTTGTACTGCAGCTTTTGTTTGTGCGTGACGGTGATCCCCTGTTTGTGATAGGCGCCTTCTGCGTATTTACAACGGGAGGCCTTTCCAGCGCGCTTCTTATGAGTTTTCGTATTGTAGCCACCATGCTGCCTCTGATGCTTCTGTTTGCTATCACCCAGATGAATGATCTGTGCGGAGCCCTGGTAAAACGGCTGCATGTGCCTTATCGTTACGCCTTTATCGTGACCACGGCTTTTCGGTTTGTACCTCTGTTTACCACAGAGTTTCATGATATCGAAGACGCCCAGAAAGCCAGAGGTGTAGAATATGATACCAAAAACATTTTCAAAAAGATCGGATTGATCGTGCCGCTGTTTGTACCTCTTCTGATCTCCAGTTTAAAAAAGGTGGATTCCGGTGCCATGAGTGCACAACTGAGAGGTTTTCATTTGCGCACTGTAAGCAGTGGATACCATGAATATCCTTTCCATGCAAATGATGCCGTCTGTCTGGTGTGCATGGCTTTGTTGATTTTTGTGGCAGTGATTCTTTAGGAAAGGAAAGAGAAGATCGTATGGACGCAACAGTAACTTTGGGATATGGAAATGAGAGTGTAGAAATTGAGATCAAAGGTGCGGCATCGGTGGAGACGATCCTGCCAAAACCCATGAGTGAGATTACGGACCTTCCGGAGGCCTTTCGTCGTTCCGTGGAGGAAGGTGCCATTGGTGGGAAAACCTTAAAAAATACCATTGCAGCTGAGGATGATGTGACCATCGTAGTCAGCGATATCACCAGGAGCTGGATGCATCAGGATAAAGTGATGCCCCTTTTGGTATCCTATCTTCATGACAGGATCGGTGTTCCCTATGAAAATATGGTGATCGTCATCGCCTTAGGTACCCATCGTAAATCCACAGAGGAGGAATTCAGACGCATCTGTTCTGCTGAAGTCTGTAATAAGGTAAAAGTTGTAGATCATGATTGTGACGCACCAGATCTGATGTATGTAGGTACCACCTCAAGAGGAACGGAAGTGATGGTAAATCCCCTGGTGGTTGGGCGCAAAGTCATCGTCATGGGTGGAACGGTTCATCATATGATGGCGGGCTTTGGGGGCGGAAGAAAAAATCTTCTCCCGGGTGTTGCCGGAAGAAAGACCATCCGTCAGAACCATGAAAGAGCCTTAGATCCTGACAAGGCAATGACGGATGCCAGAGTGGGATGCTGCAAACTGAGGGACAATCCCATCCATGAGGATATGATGGAGGCGGCCCATCTGGTGAACGCTGATTTTGGCATTAACCTTGTGGTGGCATCCAGTGGCGTCCACAGCGGTATCTTTTCCGGAGATATGGATCTGGCCTGGGAAGCCAGCTGTGATTATCAGAGAAACTGTTATGAGATCCCGGTTCCACAGGAAGCTGACATTGTTCTCTGCTCCAGCGGAGGATATCCCAAGGATATGAACCTGTATCAGGGATGCAAAGGGATGTTAAATGCCATGCGGGCCTTAAGACCCGGCGGTACCATGCTCTGGACATGTAAGTGTCCTGAAGGGGGCGGCACGCCGGACTATTTCAACTGGCTGGAGCCCTTGAAGGAAGGCCGGCTGGAGCAGGCTCTCCGGGCTGATTTTACCATTGGTGGATATATTTTCTTCCTGACGGTGGAACAGCTGAATAAGGCGGCGCATGTATATACGCTGACAGAACTGGATCCGAAGATGGTAGAGCCTATGGGAATGGAAGCGGGGCAGGATTTGACAGAACTTGTGAAAAAAATAGATTTTACAGGAAAAAAGGTATATGTTCTTCCTTTTGCGGGACGTGTAGTTCCTGTTTGAAATATTTGAAAAAATGTGATATGATATCGGTATGGTAAAATCCAAAAGGAGGTATTGATACATGGCAAACAAATACGCAGGAACACAGACAGAGAAGAATCTTCAGGCGGCTTTTTCGGGGGAATCTGAGGCAAGAAACAAATATACCTTTTTTGCATCTGTGGCAAAGAAGGAAGGATATGAGCAGATTTCTGATCTGTTTTTGAAGACCGCCAACAACGAGAAGGAGCATGCCAAACTCTGGTTCAAGGAACTCCAGGGTATCGGCGATACCGCAGAAAATCTGGCATCCGCTGCTGCAGGAGAAAACTACGAATGGACCGATATGTACGATGGGTTTGCAAAGACTGCGGAGGAAGAAGGTTTCCCGGAGCTGGCACAGAAATTTCGCCTGGTAGCAGAGGTGGAGCGTCATCACGAGGAACGCTACCGTGCGTTGCTGCAGAATGTGGAGACAGCACAGGTATTTGCAAAGAGTGAAGTAAAGGTATGGGAATGCCGCAATTGTGGTCACATCGTGGTGGGAACAGAAGCACCCGAGGTGTGTCCTACCTGCAATCATCCCCAGAGTTTCTTTGAAATTCACGCAGAGAATTACTAGGGAAGTAAGAAAGAAGTAGTAAAGAAGCAATAAAGAGGTAATAAAGAGTAATAACAGAGTAAAATCTCAGAGAGGATACTCCCGGAGCAAAGGATGGCTTCGGGAGTATTTTTTGTTGAATTTTTTGTGGGATTTTGGGGTTGCAATCGTCTTTGGTTTTTAGCATAATAAAAGACGTGAATGAAAGGATAAGCCTATCAGGATAAGGAGAATATAGAATGAGTGTTTACTTGATTGATTACGAGAATGTGCACGCTGCCGGGCTTGCAGGAGTGGAGCAGTGTACCATAGAAGATGAGATTATTCTGCTCTATGGCAATAATACATCCACCATCTCTATGGAACTGCATATCCAGCTGGCAGCATCCAAAGCAAAACTGCAGTATCACAAAATAGAGAGAACAGGAAAGAATTATCTGGATTTCCAGCTGTCTACCATAGCAGGATATCTTGTGGGTACCACAAAACAGACGGAGTTTGTCATCGTTAGCAATGACAGCGGCTTCGATGCGGTTCTGAATTTCTGGAACCAGCAGAAAATGGCAGACCGGGAACTTCATTTTGTGAGAAAAGAAAGTATTGGAGCAGAAACAGCGGCAGAGGAGAAGAAGGAAGATAAGACCAGGAAAAAACGCCGCAGCAACCGTTCCAGAAATACAAAGAAGAATCAGAAACCGGAGACGGTGACAGAGAATATCACTGCACCTGAAGTGGTAGCAGAAAATGTCGATATGCCTGATGCATCAGAAGGTGTTGGCACGGAAAACGTGGAAATAGAAAAAGTAACCGAAGAACCAAAAGTTGATACAGTCACGGAAAAACCTGTAAAAGAAAAGTCACCGGAATTGCGGGAGGCCACCAGGAAAAAAATCCGTGCAGCGGTAAAGGGACTGGAATTAAAGCCCACAGATTACACCAAGATCTACAAGGAATGTCGTAATTCGACAGACAAGCAGGAACTGCATCAGAATCTGGTGCACAGCCTGAAGCAGGATCTGGGAGGACAGGTGTAC
>CAMEWP010000111.1 GCA_945946605.1 uncultured Pseudobutyrivibrio sp.
ATAAAATCATAATCAATCAGTGCCACAACCGTCATGGCAGCAATGCCAAGTACCATTCCGATCATCTGGGAACGCTGGTATGCTTCATTGGCACTGGAAACAACCGCAATTCCGATCAAAGTCAATGATACAACTGCAAGTATGAGTTTGATATTTAAATTCTTTATTTTGTAATTATGAAACATTACCCTATCCTAACTCTGTCTTTTGTTTTTGTTCTATAAATGCAAAATATGATCTTTCAGTGTTATAAAAGCTCGTCCGGCAGAAGCACTCTCCTGACAGATAAACTGACCAAAGTTGGTGCAGTCCCTGGCTTTTCTGTCTTCATAAATCGTAACCAGCACAGGGATACGGAAAAAATCCTGAAGATCTCTGCTGTCCGGCAATTTATGAAAACCACATACCCATCGAGGAAAACGATTCAGCACGAGATATGCTGATACATGATTTCCTGCCGGAATCCGGCGAAGCAAATAAGCTGCATCACTTAAGGACGCTGTATCAGATGTTACCACTAAAAACATCCGGTCCATATAAGGCAGCGTCATGTCAAACATAGGGCTGACACCCGCCGGAGAATCTATCAAAATATAATCATAAGACCTCTTTAGCTCAGTCATAAAAGCCTGATAAGCAATCTGATCCGGCACAAAATCTGCCTGATCAGCTGCAGGAAGAAAATAAAGGGATTCCTCCATCCATGGGTGTAAAATCGCCTGTCTGAGCCGGCATCTTCCGGTAAGCACATCAGCAAAATGGTAAACCACCGCGTGCTCTATCCCCATCATAATATCGAGATTTCTCAATCCAAAGTCATAATCCAAAAGAATGACTTTTTTATCTGATCGTGCAAGTTCTTTCCCAAGATTGGCTGTGACAGTGGTCTTGCCCACACCGCCTTTCCCGGAGGTGATAAAGATAACCTCACCCATAGAAACTGCATCCTCCCTATTAAATTTTCTTTAACAATCCACCTTTTAATGGTTCTAACAACAGGGTATCATGCCATTTTGCTATGACAAAACCTTCGTTGTCCCGTCTTCTGACACGCTGATACCACTTTTCCTGAAGTTCTACCTGACTGCGGCAGGTTCCGATCTGAGCTACCGTTGCCTTGATATCCTCAGCTACAATAAAACAGTTATCATCATCCGGCGCGCCTGCGTGGGCTTCTCCTTCCAGACACCCAAAGATCAGAATATTACCTCTTGCGGAAATCTTTGCACCTGGCTTAACATTTCCAAGAATTACCACACTGGATTCAAAGCTTAATTCCTGACCTGATTTGATACTTCCTCGTATTATTCTAGCATGTTCCAGTGTATTTTCATAGCACATCCTGTCGATTTTCGATTTCAGGCTGCGGGTTTTTGCTGAATCCGGTTCGTAAATCATGGAAATAGAAATATCGGAGTTTAACTCCACCGCCTCCACCAAAACCGTCTGTTCTTCTGTGGTCAGATTCCTTCCTTCAAAGGAAATCGCCAGTTCTGCCTTGCCGAAAAAATTTCTGGATGAAGCAAATTTCATACAGACATCCCGTACCAGCTGTTCAAAGGGCGTTTCGTCATTTAAAAATAAGGTGATTCCGTAAGGATTGCTTTTTATCATTACTGATTCTTTCATTTCAGTATTCTCCCATCCTTAATCTGTTACTGAATTTCCACTGGAAACATCATTTGCGCCGCCGTTTAAAAGATCATCGGAACGGCTGAAATAATATTGGATCACATCGCCGGAAACATCTGCAGCATTATGTGAGGTATATCCATAAGCGATTCGTGTAGCTATTGCAATCTGGGGATTCTCATATGGTGCATATCCCACAAACAAAGCGTGGTTTGGATGGTGAGTGATCTCTGCTGTACCGGTCTTACCTGCCACACTGACACCTATACCGTTAAAACTGCTGAGATTTTCAGCAACCATACGCATACCGGAATGAAACGCAGCCCATTCTCCACTGCTTAGCACATCAATCTGATTTCGTACAGTGGGACCATAGGTCTCCAATACATTTCCGTCCTTATCCGTCACCTTGGAAAGAAGGGACAGATTGTAAACAGTGCCTTCATTTGCCACTGCGGTAACATAGCGGGCAAGGGCTATGGTAGTGATGTTATTATCTGACTGACCAATGGCAGCCATAACAGGATATTCTGTGGCAATCTTTGAGGTATTTTCCACCAACTCAATACCGGTCTTTTCATTCAGACCATATAATCCTCCGTAGTACTGGATCTTTTCAATACCGGTGGCATCATTATAATTGTTATCACCGCCGGAAAGACGCCAGCCTATCTCGTAGAAGAAATAGTTACAGGAATCACGGATTGCCTGGGATACATTGATGACACCGTGATTACTTGGGTATCTCCAGCAACGGGGTTTGTTGCTGACTTTTTCATAAACACCCTTGTCCTGAATGGTGGAGGATGTGTTGATGACACCGTCCGCCAGACCTGCTGTAGCACTAACAAGTTTAAATGTAGAACCCGGAGCTGTCCTCTGCTGGGTTGCGTGGTTATACAACGGATTGGACAAACTCTGATTCAGATAGCTGTAGTATTCGGAATCCATGGTGTTTGCCAGTCGATTGGTATCATATCCGGGGTATGTCACACAGGCTAACAATTCACCTGTATTAGTATCAATGATCACACTGGATCCGGAACATGGTTCAAGGGCCAGTTGCGCCGGCGTAAGTTCCAAGGCCTTAATTTTTGATTTCAAAAAGGAATATGCTGAAATTCTTCCTGATTTTACAGCCTGGTAGGAATTTTCATCCCATTCCAACACTCCCTGTTCATAAAGAATGGCGCAAAGCTGACTGCCGGTGATCTTATCCTGTAAAATAAGATGTTGATATACCAGTTTGTCAAAGCCGGAATCACTCTCCAACTCCTGAATGATGGTATCCACCAAAGCTGCATAAAGTTCATCCGTATCCACATATTTCTGATTCTGGGTAAACTTGGTATTATCGATCCAGTTCTGCTCTATGCCATAGGTGAGATAATCCTTTACACTGAGGCGCTCACTTGTCCAGGTCTTATAAATATCGGAAGTCTTATCAATGGCATCGGCATCTAAAATCTCCTTTTCTTTCAGCATGGTAACAATATAAGTGCTGTATGCCTGATATTCATCGGAAAGCGTATTATAAACCTTAGGATTTTCTGCCGTCAGCTGTTCCCGCAAAGTTTCCAAAGCCTGTACTTTTCTGGACTCAAAACTCTGGAGAACTGCCCGCTCCGTGTCTGTGGCATCATCTGCCGAAAAATGGCTGGTGCGGATGAGGTTGTTATTGATCAGTGTAAAATATACGTCGTAAATCGGGATCAGAATGTCGGATGCTTTTGTACCTTCCCTTACATTGTATTCTTTGATGTTGGCGATCTTGGAATAGACAATGCCGGCAATCTCCTGTTCTAACAGGCGATAGGTTGCCTCCTGAAGATCTTTATCAATGGAAAGATACACATCATTTCCTGCAACGGCATCTTTATGCTCTATTACCTGTAGCGGATTACCCAATTTATCCACATACAGCTTTTCATAGCCTTTTTTACCGGTGAGATAACTGTCCATATACTGTTCCATGCCGGCTTTACCAATGACATCCGTCAAGGTATAATCTCCGGTATCCTTCAGTTCATCATACTCTTCCGAAGATATCAAACCTGTATAACCAATGATATGAGAGAAATATTCTGCATCCACATATTTGCGGACAGACTGCTGTTCAATGGAAATACCTGTCAGTTCGTTGAGATTTTCCTCTACATAAGCCACCGTTTCATCTGAAACATTGGAAGCAATGGTTGTGGACAGATATTTCTGATAACTGTTCAGACTCATCTTGTAACGCACCACCGTGATCTGATAACGAACAGCTTCTGGATATTCCTGGGAAACATCATATTTACTTCTCCCCATCAGATATGACATGATCTCGTCTGCAGAAGCATTGGCTTCATCCAACTCAATTTTAGAATTATATTTCAGTTCATTGACAGAAGATCGTCCGAAGATATCTGCACGAAAACGCTGCAGTGTAGAGCCGGAGCATGTAAACTCATATTCCCCGGCATCATTTAAGATAATATCAAAATCATTATCAATACTGTCGCCATTAGCCTCTAAATGTTCGATCAAGGTGGCGATCTCAGCATTTAATGTCTCGTTTTTCACCTGTGCCCGGGTCTTATCTTCTGTTCCGCGATAAGTCCCGCTGTCTTCTATGGTAACAGCGTAGGCCAGCTCATTATAAGCAAGAAGATTGCCGTTCCTGTCATAGATATTGCCCCGTGTGGCAGAAATGGTCTCCGTCTTTTCCGCCTTAAGATTGTAATTGCTCTGATACTCTTCGCCTTTTACGATCTGAAGATAAAACAGGCGTCCTCCAAGAATGCAGGAAAAGATCACCATGATAGCAATCATCACCCTGATACGGGATCCCAATATGTGGTTGAATATATAATCTTTAATATTATCTGACAAACCTACCAGAGCTCCTTTTTTCTGTCTTTTCCAGCCATTGATTCACTTTCAGAATCAGGTAATAAAGAAAGATTGCAATCAAAACCGTATATACGGCTTCCGGTATCATCACATTCCAAAAATAGAATCCAAAATCTGCTTCCTGATTCATCAGAAACAGGTAACAGAACTGCATCAACCCATAGATCAGGTCGCTGACTCCGATGAGGATCAACGGAAGTTTAAAATCATCTCCATAAAAAATCTTTCTGAATAAGCCGTTAAAAAATCCAAGATACAGATAGAATAATGCATACAGACCTACATATGTACCCATGTACATATCTACAACAAGACCGCAGAACAAACCAACGATCATTCCCTCTCTGCGTCCCCGCATAAATCCAAAGGACGCAACCAGAATCAACAGCAGGTTCGGTGTTACACCTGCCAGTTCAAATCTGGAGAAAAGAGCTGTTTGTAAAACAAAACAGAGGCAGATCAAAAGAAAAATGGTAAGGATCCGCCTGCTAATGGTTTTCATTTCCATCACTAATTTCCTTTACTTTGGTGATTACCAAAACATCCTGTAAATGTTTAAAATCCACTGCCGGTGTAATGGTACCGGATTTTGTCAGGTTGTTGGAATCCATTTCTATAGTGGTCACGTAGCCGATGAGAATACCCGGTTGATATTTGTCACTGATATTGGAAGTTACGATGGCATCTCCCACAGAGACGGAATCACTGGTATCTTCAAGATCAGAAAAGGAAATCGTCTGATCCTGTGTCATGGAAGCCAGAGACCCCGAAACAATACAGCGATCCCAGGTTGTGTTAGTCATACCGCTGACCCGGGCAGTGTCATCAATGATGGATCTGACGACTGCATAATGCTTGCTGGCGCTGGTTACAATACCCACAAGACCTCCCTCAGCTATGACGTTCATATCTTTCGTGATTCCGTCCGCAGTTCCCTTGTTGATAGTAAAAGTGTCAAACCAGTTGCTGGTTCCTTTTGCGATCACTCTGGCTCCGGTTGTCTCATAAGCAGAGTAAGCCTGATCCAGTTGATAAAGTTCCCGCAGGGTATCAAGCTCCGATTGCTGAAGTCTGGTATTGTTCAGCTGTACGGTCAGATCCTCCACCTGCTGTTTCAAAGTTTCGTTTTCATCCAGCAATTCCTTCCGGCTCTTGGCATCCTCATTGCTGACAGAAATCAGGCTGCCCACATAATCAAGTCCCCGCTGCATGGGTACAAACACATAGTTGGAAACTGCCTGAAGAGGTCCCCCGGAAAAGCCGGTGACATAACTGACAAAAAGCATCATGACACAGAAGATCGTCAGGATGACCAATAAATATTTACTTGGTATTCCAAAACTTTTCTTACGACGCATGTTTATTCCTCTTGATCCTTCTATCTTCTATCTGAATATTCTGGTTCTCATGTTATAACCGAATCTGCGGTACTTCTCGTCTGACAGAACGAGGTTTAATCCCCAGGCTGCCGACTCATCAGCATTCTCAGCTACATTAACAGATATATTTGTCACTTCTGTGAACAGATCTGAGAGACCATCAATCTGGGCACTGCCTCCGGTAAGATAAATTCCGGAATAAACCACATCTTTTGCCAGTTCCGGCGGGATCTTTTCCAGAATCATACGGATGGATGTACATAAATTACTCAGATCATCTTTGAGGGCCTCATAGATCATGTCAGAGGTGACTTCCATCTCGATGGGGAGACCGCTGACAATATCTCTTCCCACTACAGTCATGGTTTTTGGTGTCGCTGCCTGACGGGTAGATCCAATATTTTCCTTTAAAAGCTTTGCGGTCTTTCGTCCGATCACGAGACTGTAATTGCGCTT
>CAMEWP010000112.1 GCA_945946605.1 uncultured Pseudobutyrivibrio sp.
TAAGATATCCATCAGTGTATCGATACCCAAAGACATATTTGCCGATTTCAATACCGCCACTTTCCTGCTGGCTTCCTCCACTGCTTCTAACTGTTCCTCTGAAAGTCCTGTTGTACAAAGCACCACAGGGATCTGTTTTTCTACACTGTAGGAAAGCAGAGCATCCACTGCTTTTGCGCTGGCAAAGTCAATGATCACATCTGCCTCAACATCGCATTCTTCCAAGAATTTATATACAGGATACTCATTTTTGATCCCATCATAAGGATCTACTCCTGCAACAATCTCAATCTCCGGATCTTCCTTACAAAGCCCGGTGATGGTCTGTCCCATATGTCCATTACATCCGTGCATTATCACTCTGGTCATTTTTTATTCTCCTGCTTTACGTATTTTAAAGTATTCCATACTCTCTCATGGCAACTTCCAGCTTTGCAGCTGCTTCTTCACTCATTTCACACAGAGGTGATCTCAAAGATCCCACATTCTTGCCCATAAGATTCAATGCCTTCTTTACCGGAATGGGATTAACCTCAGAAAACAGCGCATCCACCAGCGGCAGGGACTTCAGCTGCAGCTGTCTTGCTCTTTCCAGATCTCCATTCAGATAACTCATTACCATCTCATGGGTATTTGCCGGTGCAATATTAGCAATAACAGAAATCACGCCCTGACCACCGATGGACAACAGCGGCACCACCAGTCCGTCCTCTCCTGAGTACAGTTCCAGATTTCCGTCGCAGAGTGCCATGGTCTTGGATGCCTGGGAAAGATTTCCGGTAGCTTCCTTTAATCCCACGATATTATCATTTTCCTTTACCAAAGTTGCCACTGTCTCCGGCAGCAGGTTACATCCGGTACGTCCCGGTACATTGTACAGAATAATAGGAAGTTTTGTTTCTGCAGCAATCTGGGAATAATGACTGATGAGTCCCTTCTGGGTTGCCTTGTTGTAGTAGGGAGTCACGATCAAAGCTCCGTCGGCCCCGTCTTCTTCTGCTTCCTGTGTCAAAAGGATAGCTGTCTTGGTGCAGTTAGATCCGGTACCGGCTACCACCGGCACACGATGTCTGGTAAATTCCACTGCAGCCTTAATCACCTGACGATGTTCCTCCATGGTCAATGTAGAACTCTCTCCTGTGGTTCCTGCAATAATGATACAGTCTGTACCGTTATCAATCTGAAAATTGATGAGCTCTTCCAGTTTATCATAATTTACTTCCAGATTTTCTTTCATGGGTGTAACAATCGCAACACCTGACCCTTTAAAAATAGACATATAAATACCTCCACATATGTGATGAAATTGAAAAAGACCAGCCAATTGGGGCTGGTCAATGAATCCGTAAATTCAAATGATGATAGCGCCCCATCTTCTCCAAGATGACAGTCATAAGCCTCTTAAACTTATGCCCAAGGAAATATGCTGCAGTCATACACCCTTTCGGCGTATCCTCCTTTCTCTCATGCTCACCTGCTCTGCTGCATCCCATGAGTTACTATTAGAATACGCAACCTCTATCCATTTCTCTACTTATTCAAATATAACATTGCACTTATGGATTGTCAATACATTCTCTGTCTCTTCTCTGTTGCCTATACATCCGCCTGGGGTATCACCGGCATCACCGGCGGCACCTTCTCCGGCACGATATTGTAGACCATATCGGCAAGTTCAAACACCCGGGGCAGACTGCCTCTTCCTGTCAGCGTCACATGAGTGTAAAGAGATTTGGCTCCCAACACATTAAGGATCTCCTCCTCCGTAGCCATTCCCTCTTCCACCAGACCCAGCACCTCATCCAGCACTAGCAAGTCGCATTCCCCTGTGGTCAGTACCTTTTTTGCAAAATTCAGACCATTGGTGATATTGATCTTTTGATCCTGCTTTTCCTGTTCGCTAAGTGCATCAAAACACTCCGGTGTGCGCTCAAAGCGGAAAATCTTAATTTCCGGCTCTAAACGGGTCAGATAATTGGTACTAAGCTGTCCCTTCATAAACTGTACGATACAGACAGTTTTTCCGGCACTGGCAAATTTTATGGCATTTCCCAAAGCTGCCGAGGTCTTACCCTGTCCTTCACCGTAGTATATCTGGATCATACCCTTTTCCATCGTTGTCCTCCTATATCGGAATCATTTTTACCTTTCCGACTATATCAGGCCTTACCTGTAACTAGGGATGACTATAGCACAGAAGCTTTAAAAAAGCAATATTTCATCCATTCCCCTGTTATTCCAGCTCATCAATCTTGCTGACAGACACCTCATAAGCTACCCGGCGTTCCGTTTCGTCCTCAGAAATCTTTTTCACATATTCCCGGCTTTGAATTCGCCCCGTTACCAGAACATGGGTGCCAATCTCAAATGTAGTGGCAAATCTGGCATTTCTTCCCCAGCAGATGCAGGGAATGTAATCTGATTTACCATAAGAGCGGTTCACTGCCACCAGAAGATCCGCAATTTCTCTTCCCAGAGGGGTTTTCCGATATACCGGCGGTTTGCAAACATATCCGTCCAGTACGATCAGGTTGCTGGCCAACTCCTCCACATCCTCCTGCCACATATCATCCACAAATTGAATTTCCCTGACAAACACCGATAAGATCAATCGGTTCCTGGTTTCTTCATGCCGGTTATAGGATCGGAACTGCCCGCTGACATACACCCGTTCTCCAATATAACTCCTGGATGTATCGATGAGTCGTTCCGAAACCATCAGCGGAATGTAATCCGCATAATTGGAGAGTCGGCTTACTGCCACTTCCACCATATAAAAGCCCTCACCGTAAACCTCGTGACTGAACTCAAAATCCGAGACAATCTCTCCTACAATAGATACCTGGTTGTTTTCCAATACTTTATCTGCCATGAATATTTCTCCCTTCTTCTCTTGCTTTTCGCAGCGTTTCTTTGATCGGCAAATTTCGTGTTTACCATAAATGTATGCGTTTTTTATCTCGCCAGAACTCTTTCGCCTGCTATTTATAGCATATTCTCCATAAATTTCAGGGGTATTTTTTGTCGATAACTTGTAAATTTGGGGGTTTGTGGTATACTAGACACTGTTTGACAAGGTTAGAATTATAAGAAAGAGGATCACAATGATACAGAGCAGAGAAGATGTGCGCAATGTTGCCATTATTGCCCATGTTGATCATGGCAAGACAACACTGGTAGATGAATTATTGAAACAGAGCGGTGTGTTCCGTGAAAATCAGGAAGTCGTGGAACGTGTTATGGATTCCAACGACATTGAGCGGGAACGTGGCATTACCATTTTGTCCAAGAATACCGCAGTATATTATAAAGGAACAAAGATCAATATCATTGATACACCCGGACATGCCGATTTCGGCGGCGAGGTTGAGCGTGTGCTGAAGATGGTTGATGGCGTTGTTCTCGTTGTTGATGCTTTCGAAGGTGCCATGCCCCAGACCAAATTTGTTCTGATGAAGGCACTGGATCTGGATCTTCCCGTTATTGTTTGCATCAACAAGATCGATCGTCCGGAAGCCCGCCCCGATGAGGTCATCGATGAAGTATTAGAACTTTTCATGGATCTGGATGCGTCTGATGAGCAGCTGGATTGCCCCTTCATTTATGCCTCTGCCAAAGAGGGATTTGCCGTGAAAGATCTGGCGGATGAGAGAAAAGATATGACAGCTCTTTTTGAGACTATCATTGATTACATTCCGGCTCCCACCGGAGATCCCGATGCCAGCACCCAGGTGCTGATCTCCACCATCGATTATAATGAGTATGTGGGCCGCATCGGTATCGGTAAGGTGGATAACGGATCCATCAAGATCAATCAGGACGCTGTTGTAGTGAATGCCCATGATCCGGAAAAGATGCAGAAAGTGCGTATCAGCAAGCTCTATGAGTTTGACGGTCTGGAAAAGGTAGATGTTTCAGAAGCCAGGATCGGTTCTATCGTAGCTATTTCCGGTATTGCAGATCTTCATATCGGAGATACCATCTGCGCACCGGAGAATCCTACACCGATTCCCTTCCAGAAGATCTCTGAGCCTACGATTTCCATGAATTTTATTGTGAATGACAGTCCTTTTGCAGGTCAGGAAGGTAAATATGTCACCTCCCGTCATATCCGGGATCGTCTCTACAAAGAGCTGAACACAGATGTATCCCTTAGGGTGGAAGATACCGACAGTCCTGACAGTTTGAAAGTTTCCGGCCGTGGAGAGCTGCACCTTTCCGTTTTGATTGAAAATATGCGTCGGGAAGGATACGAATTCGCCGTATCAAAAGCAGAAGTCCTTTATCATACGGATGAAAAAGGAAAAATCTTAGAGCCTATGGAGCGGGCTTATGTAGATGTGCCGGATGAATTCACCGGTGTTGTGATTGAAAAGCTGAGCCAGCGAAAAGGCGAGCTTCAGAACATGACTCCCATCACAGGTGGCTATACCAGAATAGAGTTCAAGATTCCTTCCAGAGGACTCATCGGTTACCGTGGAGAATTCATGACCGACACCAAGGGCAACGGTATCATTAATACAATTTTTGATGGATATGAACCATTTAAGGGAGAAATCTCCTATCGTAAACAGGGCTCCCTCATCGCTTTTGAAACCGGAGAATCTGTTACCTACGGTTTGTTCTCCGCTCAGGACCGCGGTACCCTGTTCATTGGACCCGGTGAAAAAGTATACTCCGGTATGGTCATTGGTTCTTCCTCCCGGGCAGAAGACATCGAGATCAATGTTTGCAAGAAAAAACATCTGACCAACACCCGTTCTTCTTCTGCAGACGAGGCGTTAACTCTGGTTCCCCCCAGAATTCTCAGTCTGGAACAGGCACTGGATTTCATTGATACAGACGAATTGTTGGAGGTCACTCCTGAAAATCTTCGTATCCGCAAGCGGATCTTAGATCCCACTCTTCGCAAGAGAGCAAGTTTTAATAAAAAATAAGATCACAGCCATCAAATCAAAACCCCTTACAAAAGATATTAACCTCATATCTTTTGTAAGGGGTTTTCTGTTTCGTCATTTCTCCTTCATAAATAATTTTCACTGCAGGAATTCATTCATTATTTCTATTTCATATTTTTATTTTGTATCTTTATCTCATGACTCGGAACAATTGGCAGCATCAATTGCAATGACTAACATCAACCCTTCCAGTTCATCCTCAGGGTTTTGAAAATCAATCACATAGGTGTCTCCCCAACGGAACAATTCTTTTGATATATGAATCACCGGGCTGCAGGCAGAATACACATCATAATCCCATCCCAGGAAATCTCCTTCCACTCTCCAGCCTTTATAGTCAATATCATAGCGAGGTTTGAAGAAAGAAAATTCCTTCTGAATCGTCCCTCTGATCTCACCGCCAATCTCTATATCAAACTTCGGCAATAAGGTCAGGATCTGCTGTTTTACCACACCCAATTCCCGCTGGTGACTATCATATACATGAAGCTGATGCCCCAAGGCCAGGAATTCCGCCTTCACAAAATATTTCGGGTTTCCCTGTTCATCGTAAATATCATAAGAATCCGTCCAGGAAAACACCCGCTGTTTGATTAATAATTTCATATCTCTCCCATCTTCCTCACAAACACTGCATCAGTGACAGCAGCTTCCCGGCGTACCGCAGCTTCCTGCATGACCGCAGCAGCTGTGACCGGTGGTATGGTCACATCCACAGGATGCCACATCTGTAATCTGCAGACTTCCCTGGAAAAGAGCCTCAATGGCATCATCCGCCATTCCGTCTACATTTGGGCACACAGAAATTCCGGCAGCAGTCAATCCCTGCATTGCTCCATCCCCAATATTTCTGCAGATAACAAGCGCCACAGAATAATCCATCATGGTAGCAACCACAGCATCGTGTCCCTGTCCCATGGGCTTTACTACTGCAGAATCCATGATTCTTCCATCCTCTACCTCGTATAATTTGAAATACTCTGCATGACCAAAATGCTGCCCTATCCTTCCGGTCTCTTTATCATATGTCACCGCTATTACCATTTTTATTTCTCACTTTCTTCCCTATAAATTTGAAGAATCTTCTCCTCATTATAATCTGCATCACAATCTGATACAATATGATAAAGCAACGAAATGCTGTCAGAATCTTCCTCCAGATCCTCTGCAATCTGTTCCATTGTTTTACCCTTCTTCATTTTCTTGTAAATAAGCTGGATCCTTTTTCTTATCTCTCCTTCTGCCACACCCTCAGCATGCCCCTCCGCATGGCCCTCGGCACGACCTTCCGCACGACCTTCCGCACGACCTTCCGCACGACCTTCCGCACGAC
>CAMEWP010000113.1 GCA_945946605.1 uncultured Pseudobutyrivibrio sp.
TCATGAAGCAAAAAAACGGTGCATCCCTTTTTGGGGCGCACCGTTTTTGCATGCAGATATTTGCATGCAGATAAAATCCTAGCAGCATCCGCCGCAGCAAAGCAGCAGGAGAATGATCCACAGGCAGCTGTCATTTCCGTCACATCCACATCTGTCGCCACCAAAGAAGGATGAACCGTTGTTGTTGCACAGGCACAGCAGGATGATGATCCAGATAATGGAATTATTGCCGCATCCTCCGTTGTTTTCGCATCCACAGTTTGTTGCTACTAAATCACTCATGTAAGAATTCCTCCAGAAATATTTTACACTGTATGTTATGCGCCTTTTTTTAAATGGTTCCTGTTTCTATACTTTACCAAAAACCGAACTTTTGCTATACTATATGCAGTTGTGGGCAAAAACCGCAAAATAAGATGTCAGATACCGGGTAACAGAACCCATCACTAGGATAAGAATGAGAGGTAGAGATATGAGTAAAATCGAGATGAAGACTCCCCTGGTGGAGATGGACGGAGACGAGATGACCAGAATTCTCTGGAAGATGATCAAGGATGAACTGCTGACTCCCTTTATTGATCTGAAGACAGAGTATTATGATCTTGGTCTGGAACATCGGAATGAAACAGATGACCAGGTGACCATTGATTCCGCCGAGGCTACAAAGAAGTATGGTGTGGCTGTAAAATGCGCTACCATCACACCAAATGCAGCCCGTATGGAGGAATATGATCTGAAGGAGATGTGGAAGAGCCCTAACGGCACTATCCGTGCGATTCTGGATGGAACCGTTTTCCGTGCGCCTATTGTTGTAAAAGGCATCGAGCCCTGCGTAAAGAACTGGAAAAAGCCCATTACCATTGCAAGACATGCCTATGGTGATGTTTACAAGGGAACAGAAATGAAGATTCCGGGACCGGGAAAGGTAGAACTGGTTTATACCGCAGAGGATGGAACGATTTCTAAGGAGCTGGTTCATAATTTTACAGGAGCAGGCATTGTACAGGGACAGCATAACATCGATGATTCCATTGAGAGTTTTGCAAGGAGCTGCTTTAATTATGCTCTGGATATCAAGCAGGATCTGTGGTTTGCAACCAAGGATACCATCTCCAAAAAGTATGACCATACTTTTAAGGATATTTTCCAGGAGATCTTTGATAAGGAGTATAAGGACAAGTTTGAGGCTGCCGGCATCACCTATTTCTATACGTTGATTGATGATGCCGTTGCCCGTGTGATGAAATCTGAAGGCGGTTATATCTGGGCCTGCAAAAACTATGATGGAGATGTGATGAGTGATATGATCTCATCTGCCTTTGGTTCTCTTGCCATGATGACATCTGTACTGGTTTCTCCCCAGGAATATTATGAGTATGAAGCAGCTCATGGAACCGTACAGCGCCATTATTACAAGCATCTGAAGGGAGAGGAGACTTCCACCAATTCCGTTGCCACCATCTTTGCATGGACCGGAGCCCTTCGCAAACGCGGTGAATTAGATGGTACACCGGAACTGATGGATTTTGCAGATAAGCTGGAAAAGGCATGTATTTCCACCATCGAAAGCGGTAAGATGACAAAGGATCTGGCACTGATCACTACCATTGAAAATCCTGTGGTATTGAACAGCGAAGAGTTTATCAAAGCAATTCGTTCCACTTTGGAAGAGATGCTCTAGGAGGAAGTTATGGTTTTATCCTGTCAGAATATCAGCAAAGCCTACGGCACGGATGAGATTCTAACAGATGTTTCTTTTATGATCGAGGCAGGGGAGAAAGCGGCTATTATCGGCAGTAACGGCGCCGGAAAGTCAACTCTGCTTAAGATCATAACCAGGGAAATCACTCCGGATGCAGGAGATGTTTATATGGCAAAGGATACAGTGCTTGGTTATCTGGCGCAGTATCAGGGAAAGGATGAGGAGGGATCTATCCTTGATATCGTTCTTTCTGCCAGAAGGGATCTCCTTTTGGAAGAACAGGAGATCCGTTCCATGGAAGATCAGATGAAGTCTGTTTCTCCGGATCAACTGGAGGGACTCATGGAACGGTATCATGCCACCTGTCATCATTTCGAACAAAACGGGGGTTATACCTTCCGCAGCGAGGCGGCAGGAGTATTAAAGGGCCTGGGATTTTCGGAAACGGACTTTTCAAAAACAATGGATATGCTGTCCGGAGGGCAGAAGACAAGAGTTTCCCTTGGGAAACTTTTGTGTTTGCAGCCGGATGTATTGCTTTTGGACGAGCCTATCAATCATCTGGATCTGAATTCCATACAGTGGCTGGAAGGCTTTTTGCAGAATTATAAAGGGGCTGTGATCATTGTTGCCCATGACAGATATTTCCTGGACCGTATTGTGACAAAAGTGATTGAAATTTCACATCACAAGGCGAAGTCTTATGCTGGAAATTACACTGCTTATGTAAATCAGAAAGAGGTTGAGCAGGTCACCTTACGCAATGCTTATGAAAAGCAGCAGAAAGAGATCGCACACCAGCAGGAAGTGATCACGAAACTGAAGTCCTACAACAGGGAAAAATCTGTAAAACGTGCGGAAAGCCGGCAGAAAGTTTTAGATCGCATGGAACGCATCGATGCTCCCCTTGCCGAAGAGCAGGGAATGCAGCTGACGTTAGAACCTTCCGTGATCAGCGGAAAGGATGTTCTTCAGGTAGAACATCTGGCAAAATCTTTTGATGGAATTTCTCTTTTTTCAGATTTGAGTTTTTCTGTTCAAAGGGGCGAGCGGATCGCTATTTTAGGTGACAATGGAACCGGTAAGACCACCATATTAAAGATCATCAATGGTCTGCTTGCACCGGATCAGGGGACTGTGACTCTTGGAACCAATGTTACGGTTGGTTACTATGATCAGGAACAGCAGAATTTATCCGGGGAGAAAACTCTCTTTGAGGAGATGCAGGATGCCTATCCCAATCTGAACGATACAAAGATCCGTAATGTGCTGGCAGCTTTCCGGTTTACAGGCGAAGATGTGTATAAAAGGATCGATGCGTTAAGCGGCGGGGAGCGAGGCAGGATTTCCCTGGCAAAACTTATGCTTTCCGGTTCCAATTTTCTGATCCTTGATGAGCCTACCAACCATCTGGACATGGAGTCAAAGGAGATTCTGGAAGGGGCGATCCGTCAGTATACCGGAACACTTTTGTATGTTTCCCATGACCGGTATTTTGTCAATAAGACAGCAGATAAGATCTTAGAACTTTCCGGCCATGGCCTGCAGCTTTATTACGGTAATTACGATTATTATATGGAGAAGAAACAGCAGGTAAAGGACAATGCCCCGGCAGAAAGTTCAAAGGATGTGTCTGGGGTCAGTGTAAACAAGATGGACTGGGAGAGCCAGAAAAATCTGCAGGCACAAAAAAGAAAGGCTGCAAACGAACTGGCAAAGGCGGAAGAGGAAATTCAAAAAGCGGAAGAAGAAATTGCTGAGATTGAGCAGGAATTTCTGAAAGAAGAAGTGGCTACAAACTCTGCCCGTCTGAATGAACTTTCCGCCCGACAAAATGAATTGTCCCGACAACTGGAAGATCTTTATCTTTTATGGGAGACCCTTTCGGAATCCCCGTTGCTGAATTCCTGAAATATTGACAACTTTTATGTAAAAACTTATAATTTTTTTCTAACAAGCAAGACAGTTAGGGGGAAGAATTTTGGATAAAGAAATTTCACAGGCAGTCATTCGAAGAATGCCGCGATACTACCGATATCTGGGAGAATTGCTGGATGATGGTGTAGAGCGTATTTCCTCCAATGAACTTAGTGTCAGAATGAATGTGACAGCATCACAGATCCGTCAGGATCTTAACAATTTTGGTGGGTTCGGACAGCAGGGATATGGTTATAATGTGGCGTTTCTTCATGAGGAGATCGGCCGGATCCTTGGACTGAATGAGAAGCATAATGTGATTGTGATCGGAGTAGGGCATTTAGGACAGGCCATTGCAAACTATGTCAAGTTTGAACGTCTGGGCTTTCGGATGATCGGGCTCTTTGATGTCAATCCTGATCTGAAAGGAAAGATGGTGCGTGATCTTCCTATTCACATGATGGAAGAACTTCCGGATTTTCTGAAAGAACATAAAGTCGATATCGCGGCCCTTACACTGCCAAAGGCAAATGCAGAGGCTACAGCTTCCCAGCTTGTGTCCCTTGGTGTAACGGCCATCTGGAATTTTGCCCATGTGGATCTGGATAATATAGAAGGTGTCGTTGTTGAAAATGTACATCTTTCTGACAGTTTGATGCAGTTATCCTATAACATGGCGCAGAATAAAAAGAAATAATGCCTGGAATCCTGTTGTTGCAGGATTCCTTTTTCACTATGGAGAGTTGAAATGAAAGATTTACTGACCGGAAGAGAAATGAAACGATGTGATGATAATACCATACAGCATTTTGGTATGAGTTCACAGGTGTTGATGGAGCGTGCAGCGCTGGCGGTTTATGATGAGATGAAACAGCGGGATCTGCTGAAGGGAAAGATCGGGATTTTCTGCGGTACAGGAAATAACGGCGGCGACGGCATTGCCCTGGCAAGATTACTTCATCTGAAGGGATGCCAGGTGACATATGCTGTCTGCGGAAATAAGAGCCATATGTCAAAAGAATGCAGACAGCAGTATGACATTGCCGGCAGATATCAGGTAAGGGAGACGGAAAACCTTTGCGAGGTACTTCAGTCAGATGTGCTGGTTGATTGTTTATTTGGCATCGGTCTTTCCAGAAATATTGAGGGAGATTATTGTGACTGGATTGAGGCATGGAATAATAGTGATGCTTATAAAATAGCAGTGGATATTCCAAGCGGAGTCAGCGCTGATGACGGAACTGTTATGGGAGTTGCTGCATCCTGTGATCTTACAGTGACCTTTTCCTTTGGCAAGGTTGGCTTATATCTCTTGCCCGGGGCAAAATACTGCGGGCAGGTTGTGGTGCGGGATGTGGGCATCACAAAGGAGAGTCTTCTGGATTACCGGCCTCAGTTTGCGGCTTTAGATGAAGAAGATCTGAACTGGCTGAAAGAACCCCGGATGGATCTTCACAAAGGAACGGCAGGCAAACTTCTTGTGGTGGCCGGAAGCACTCAGATGGCAGGGGCGGCATATCTGTCTGCAAAAGCGGCTTACCGTATGGGCTGCGGTATGGTAAAGATTTATACGCCAGCCTGCAATCATGGAGTTCTGCAGTCCCTGATTCCGGAAGCCATCATTGTGGATTATGAAAAAAAGCCTGCGTCAAACCGTCTGTTGGAGGAAATGAAGTGGGCAGACGTGATCCTTGTTGGCCCGGGACTGGGTACATCTGAGGAGGCAAAGTCCATTGTTTCCTATGTGATCCGGAATGCTGCGGTGCCGGTGGTGTGTGATGCGGATGCGTTGAATCTTTTGGCAGAGGACCTTTCTCTTCTGAGAGGACCTCATACGGAATTGATCCTTACACCGCATCTTGGTGAGATGAGCCGGCTGACGGGAGAGAGTATCCTGTATCTTAAGGACAATTTTGCAGCTGTGGCAATGGATTTTGCTGCGGAATATCATGTGACATGTGTGTTGAAAGGTGCCAGAACAGTAACCAGTGTCCCTTATCACAAAACATATATTAATACCAGCGGTAATGCGGGTATGGCAACAGCGGGAAGCGGCGATGTGCTTGCAGGAATCATCGCGGGTTCTCTGCTTCAGGGGATTCCGGTGAATCAGGCGGCAGCCTTTGGGGTTTATCTTCATGGAAAAGCCGGAGATGAAGCTCGAAGACGGAAGGGAATCCGTTCTGTTATGGCAACGGATATCATAGATGGAATCAGTGAAGTTTTAAGAAAAGAGGAACAGATAAGATGAGTACTTATGGCAGAGTCTGGGCGCAGGTAGATCTGAAAGCTATCAAGGCAAACATATGCGCAATGAAAAAGAATCTGAATGAGGACACAAAACTGATGGCTGTGATCAAGACAGATGGTTATGGGCATGGCGCTGTGCCGATTGCCGAAATGCTGGATGAGGAATCCTATGTCTGGGGATATGCTGCGGCCACGGCGGAAGAAGCATTTGAACTGCGGGAAAATGGTATCAAAAAACCGATTCTGATCCTTGGGTATACCTTTGCGGAAGATTTTGAGAGACTTATCGCAGAAGAAGTGCGTCTCAGTGTTTTTTCTTATGAAACAGCAAAACAGATCAGTGATGTGGCTGGCAAAATGGGAAAAACTGCATATA
>CAMEWP010000114.1 GCA_945946605.1 uncultured Pseudobutyrivibrio sp.
GTAGACACCGTCTCATTAGAAGCCAGGATTTTACCGTTTGCATCGATGATCCTGCCTCTGGCAGCTTTGATCTCCCTCTCACGCTCCTCTATATCTGTGGCTTTTCCACTGTAATACTCTGATTCAAAGATCATCAGGTAAACCAGTCGTCCCATCAGCACCAGAAACAACGCCAAAAACATTGCCGCTATCAGGGTGATCTTCTTTTTCATAAAATTTTTACTGCGTTCCATAGCACATTCCCGAAGGCATTTGTACTATTTTATTATACAGTTTCTTATGATATACGATCGATATTCAGGTAGGGCAGAATCTGCTGCATGATGTTATGGGAAATTTCCTGTGCGTAGGAACTGTGTGCCTGGTCAGCCACATTGGGCTCATCCACCACCACATAGATCAGCACTTCGGGATGTTCCTGTGGTGCATATCCGATAAAGGAAACAAGATATTTCCCCTTGGCACGCTTATTGGTTCCCTCCTCGAATTTCTGTGCTGTACCGGTTTTTCCTCCGATATCATATCCATCCACACCCGCCGTTGCCCCTGTACCGTTTGCAACAACATTTCTCAGATAAATCTTCATCTGATCGCTGACTTCCCGGGAAATGGTCTGCTTACGCACCACCGGATCGATCTCTTCCACCGTATTGCCCCGGTCATCCACGATCCGCTTCACCAGGTGGGGCTGATAGAGTTCTCCCCCGTTGATCAGCGAGGAAAAAGCACTGGCCATCTGAACCATGGTGACATTGAAGTTCTGTCCAAAAGAATTGGTAGCCAGATTAATGGTGGACTCCAGAGCTTCCTCGTCATAGATCAGATTTGCCGTGGAAGCTTCCCCAGGCAGATCGATCCATGTCTTCTGGCCAAAACCGAAATTGGACTGAAAATTGGCAAAATTCTTTGCACCGATGGCATAAGACATCTGCATCAGCGCATCATTGCAGGAATCAGACAGTGCATCCTGTATGGTCTCCACCCCATGTCCGTTTCTGTTGACACAGCGAATCTTATAGCCTGCAATCTCTTCACCTCCATCACAGACATAAGTTTCATCCCCCCTCAGAGTACCGGTCTCCAGACCGCATGCCACCGTAAAGGGCTTGGCTGTTGATCCCGGCTCGTAGGTATATGTGACAGCAAAATTACGCCACAGTTTGTTCAACACATCCAGCTGTTCGTCTTCCGACATAAGTTCCAACTGCTCCGGCGTATAATAAGCCGACAGATCTCTTGGATTGTTCAGATCATAAGTGGGATACTGGGCCATGGCAAGGATCTCTCCGGAATTGGGATCCATTACCACCACAGCTGTATTCTTGCTTCCGGCTCCGGATTCATTGGCGTATTTCATGTTAAAATTCAGGATTTCCTGTTCCACGATACTTTGGATATTTGCATCCAGAGTGGTAACCAGGGTATTTCCGTTTGTGGCTTCAATGACGGTTTTTTCCAGATCATTGTCCGTGTTCTGGTATCCGTAAGACCTGCCGTTGACGCCGTTTAACACATCGTCGTATTCATTTTCCAACCCGTTGACTCCCACATTTCCGGAAGTGGTAAAGCCCAAAACAGAGCAGGCCAGGGAATTGTATGGATAAACTCTTTTATATTCTTTTTCAAACCAGATGCCCTTTATATTGTTAGCAGCAATATCGTCGTTGTTCTGCTCTTCTGCCCTTTCGCTGAATGATTTCATCTCCTCATAAGACACCTGTTTTGCCAGTACCACATACTGACTGCTGGCGTTCTTTTCCAGCTTCTCTTCCATCACAGATCGTTCAATCTCCGGAAAACTCTCTGTCACTGCATCAATGGTACTTGAGATCACGCCATCCTCATCTTCATAGGCGTTCAGCACCTTGCAATCCAGGATCACATTGTACACATCCACACTGGTTGCCATGACCGTACCTTTGCTGTCTGTGATATTGCCTCTCTGATAGGGAATGATCTTGCTGTCATACCCCTGCTGAGCCAGAACGATCTTTTCGTATCTGTCACCCTGACTGTATTCAATATACATCAGACGGCCGATGAGAAACACAAAGAGAACGCAAATGATACCGAAACTGACCAGCAGCTTCCTTTGCATTCTCTTTAATAATCGTATATTTTTTTTCTTTTTTCTTGCTGTCCTTTTCACTTACGCCACCTGTCACCTAGGGAATATTATAATACTGACTCATATAGTCTGTTCTCTCCATATCATAATACACGATCTGATCCTGATTTGCATAGTTCATTCCCAACTCCGCTGTTGCAGCTGCTTTTACAGCATTCAGGTTGGTGTTGGTATCGATTCTGCTTTGTGTTGCACTGTTTTCTGCCTTCAGATCAGCGATCTCGCTCTCAAGTGCAGCCACATGGTTCATTCTCGTGGTAATATCTGTCTGCAGGTGCACATATCCCACAAACAATCCGCATACTGCCATGATGGCGCATACAAGGTATGCTGTATATAATCTGTGACGGCGCATAGCAGCAGCATGTCTGCGCTCACGAATCCGTCTCTGGCGGAGCTCCTCCTGTCTTCTCTCCCGCTCTCTTGTCTGTCTGTCAGGCAACGGCTCTGCTACTTTTCTTACGGTATTTCCATCCTGTACGTAATATGTTCTGTATTCTGCCATGCCAATTCTCCTCACTGCTCTATTTTAATGTCTTGTCTCTGTTCTATGTCTCTGTTTCCATGTGTTTTTCAAACACCCTGAGTTTTGCACTCCTGGATCTGGAATTTTCTTTCAACTCTTCTGCTGACGGTAAGATGGGCTTTCTTGTAACAACCGTTCCCTTTGATTTTTTCCCGCAGACACATACCGGAAAATCTTTCGGGCATGTGCAGGGGTTTTCGTTCTTGCGGAAAATATTCTTTACGATGCGATCCTCCAGAGAGTGGAATGTAATGACGCAAATGCGTCCCCCGTCATTCAAAAGATCGATCATGTCATCCAGATGCTGTTCCAACACTTCAAGTTCCCGGTTCAGTTCAATCCGGATAGCCTGATAGGTCCTCTTTGCCGGATGACCGCCTGTCATCTGCACCTTTTTGGGAATCGATGCCCGGATGATCTCGTTTAACTGTCCCGCTGTTTCGATGACCTGTTTTTCTCTTGCCTGTACAATATTTCTGGCTATATTCCCCGCGAACCGGTCCTCACCATAATCATGAATTACGCGATACAACGCCTCCTGGGAGTATGTATTCACAATATCTTTTGCCGTCATCTCCCGGCTCTGATCCATCCGCATATCCAAAGGTGCATCGTCATCCATGTAGGAGAATCCCCTCTCCTTCGTATCCAGCTGAAAGGAGGAAACCCCCAGATCCAGCAAAATGCCATCCACACCGGAATATCCAAGTGCCCGGACCCGGGGACACATGTTTTCATAATTATCGTGCAACAAAGTTACATGGCTGCTGTATGGTTCCAGACGACGGGATGCTGCGGCCAAAGCGTCCTGATCCTGATCCATTCCGATCAGATGTCCCGTTGTCAGCCGGGAAGCAATCTGAGAAGAGTGCCCCGCACCGCCGAGAGTACCGTCTACATAAATTCCATCCGGTCTTATCTTCAGTTCCTCAATTGTCTCTTCTAAGAGTACGGAATAATGTTTGAACTCCATATCAGCCTCTCTTTATCTTTTTTAAATTCCAAGTCCCAGATCTGCCATATGTTCTGCGATCTCATCCATATCGTCATATGTATTGGACTCATCCCATTTTTCTTTGCTCCAGATCTCCACACGGCTCAAAACGCCAACCAGGACCACATCTTTCTCCAGTCCTGCAAACTCTCTCAAAACCGCCGGAACTAAAATTCTTCCCTGCTTGTCCACCTCACAGGTAGCTGCACCTGCAAAGAAGAATCTGGAAAACTTACGGGCGTCCTTGGTGGTCAGCGGTACTTCGCGAAACTTTTCTTCGATGCGCTTCCACTCTTCCTGCGGATAAACGAACAGACATCCGTCCAGACCCTTGGTGACAACAAACTCTTCACCAAGCTGTTCACGGAATTTTGCGGGCACAATGAGGCGGCCTTTGGCATCCACGCTGTGATTGTATTCTCCCATGAACATCCGGACCTCACCTCCCCTTCTTTTATCCACAAAGTTTTCAACTTATCCACCACTTTGTTCCACGTCCCACCACTTTTCACCACTTTTAGCTACATTTTACTGAATATTCGTGTAAAAATCAATAGGTTTTGCCTATAAAAGCAAGGTTTTTTAAAAGTGGGGGAAAGTGGTACAAAAAACCATCAAAAAAAGACCTTTTGAACATTTCTGTCCAAAAGGCCTTTCAGATCATCTCATTATTCTGTTGTCCGGTTTAAAAATCCTTTCGGTTTCTGCCTTCGATACAGCACTATCAGGCTGATAGCAGAAAATACCACAAGCACCGCCGCCAGCGCCTGGGAAACCGCAATGTTGGTATTCCAAAGGATCAGCTGATCCGTCCGCAGACTCTCAATCCAGAATCTGCCCACTCCGTATCCAAACAGATACAGGAAGAATTGCTGTCCGTGAAACAGTTTCTTCTTGCGGATGGCAAATAAGATCAGAAGCAGCCCCAGATTCCACAGGGATTCATACAAAAAGGTAGGTGTGACACTGATATATCTCACGCCATCGATGAGCTGTACATTAGCAAGCATCTCCGAAGTTACATCATCCATGGAACGGATGGCATCCATGGGCAGCAGCATGGCAAAAAGGCCATCGTTATACTGGCCAAAAGCTTCCCTGTTAAAGAAATTGCCCCAGCGTCCAAGAATCTGTCCCACAAGGAGCCCCAGCACTGCTATATCCGCACCTTCCAGGAAATTGATCTTTTTGATCTTTGCCATCACAAGACCTGCCAGGATTCCGCCGATAACGCCGCCGTAAATCGCCAACCCGCCCTGGCGGATATTTAATATGCTCCACAGATCATCCTTATACAGATCCCAGGAGAATGCCACATAATAAAGTCTCGCACCTATCACCGCAAAAATGATCACCACGATACAGACATCCAGCCAGTCTTCCTCTGAAAAGCCGCATCGTTTTGCCTCCTTTAAGATCAGCGCCACTGCAAGAACCATACCGATGGCTATGATCAGTCCATAATACGCGATTTCAAAACCAAATACAGTAAAGGTTTTGCCCACATGATCCAATGTGATATGTAGATTTGGAAAAATAATAGTGTCTGTCATAATTCTCACCCTTATCAACTTATTATATTCAATGATACTGATACAGCGATACCACAATACAAAGCAGCCGCCCCCAAAAAAGGCAGCTGCTTTGAAACTGCATCAGATACCGCACCTTTCGCTTTTATTTTGCGCGAAAACTTGCACAGGCAGTCTGACCTGTGCCGTTGCTGTTGACAATATCCACGCTTCCTGCGCTGCACTTCATACCTTTATTATACATACATGTGCAGGCATCGCAAGTGATTTCTGTGCGTCCGTCCGGCTCACCTACTGCATTGATGCAGCCGCCGTCCTTTCCCACTTCAAAATTACCGCAGTAAGTCTCCTCATATTTCCGGGCAGAATTTCCTTCCACGGTAATCCCGGTTCTGCAGCACATCTTTTCCTTGTTGTATCTGCATTCCGTTGCGTTACAATCCAGCTGTGTCATACTGTTTCTCCTTTCCTTGAAAGTCGCAATTAGTATGGCACAACCGGGATCAAATTATTCTCAAATGATCAGCATGGCATCACCGAAACTGAAAAAACGGTATTTTTCTTTTACAGCTTCCTGATATGCAGCAAGCACATGCTCTCTTCCCGCCAGGGCACTGACCAGCATAACCAGTGTGGATTCCGGCAAATGGAAATTGGTGATCAGTCCGTCTAGCACCTTAAACTGATAACCGGGATAAATAAAGATATCCGTCCAGCCGCTGCATTCCTTCAGCCGACCATTTTCATCAGCTGCAGATTCTATGGTTCTGGTACTGGTGGTGCCCACACAGATGATCCTTCCGCCTTCTTCTTTCGTCCTATTGATAAGATCTGCCGACTCCTGTGGGATCATATAAAATTCCGAATGCATATGATGATCCTGGATCTGATCCACCTTCACCGGCCGGAAAGTTCCAAGTCCCACATGCAGGGTTACTTCTGCAATAT
>CAMEWP010000115.1 GCA_945946605.1 uncultured Pseudobutyrivibrio sp.
TTAAATGTATTAAATGTATATTCTATAACAGATACCGAGTCTGCCCTTTTTTGACTGTCCTAAAAAATCATCGAAGATCACTTTCCCGAATCCTCTGACAGAAAGAATGTCTCCGGGATTCAGTTTATGATTTGGATTTGTAATACAGCGGCCATTTACAAAGACTTTTTCCTGTAGCAGCATTTCACTTGCCTTGGAACGGGAAAGTTTACAGATTTCTGCCACAAATGCATCCAGCCGGTTGGAAGCCACAAATCCCTGACCGTCTTTGAATTGAGGCGTCACATGGATCTCTCCGTTTTGACAGCGATGGCCCTTAACCTGGGTGTGTCTGATCTTATATAATTCATCCAACAGATAATCTGCAATCTTATCGGATGCAAAAATATAGATCTGCCGGTCTTTTACAATGATATCACCAATTTTGGAGCGATCGATTCCAAGATGCATTACGGCTCCAAGTACATCCCGATGAGTCATTTCTGAGGAAAATTTGGCAGAAACCGGTGTGAATTCTAAAAGTGAAATAGGATAATCCCAGTCATAATAAAGAGCATCAGGCTGGAAGGCTACCATCTGACGCTCTGCATAATCATATCCTCCGCTCAGGGAAAAAGAAGTAAGGTACTGATCTGCTTCCCGATACAGAAGGTCTATTTCGTACATATTTAAAAAATCGCTGAATACAACAACATTTCGCTGATACGCCTGTCTGGAGAGATCCATAAAACGATGGATCATCAGCTGTTCTTCCTGTTTCATATCTAGAATCCTGTCTGAATACCTGAAAAGTCAAAGGCATCCATGATACCCTGAAGATCACCGGAAATATCAACAGCTGCCGGTGTTACAATAAATATGTAATTGCTGATCTTCTGCAAGTTACCATCGATAGCGTAACAGCAGCCGGACGTAAAATCAATGATCCGCTGAGCGAGTCCAAGATCTAATCCTTCCATGTTAAGGATCACAGTACGATCTGCCAATAATGTCTCAGATATTTCTCTGGCATCTTCAAAGGATGTGGGTTTAATTACACAAACTTCCATAGTTACTGAACCAGCCTTTCTTCCGCTGCGCATCGGAGTGATCTTATTAGAAGTCTTAGCGGATGATGTCTTCTCCTTTGCTGCTGTTGCAGTCTTCTTCTCAACAGGCTCATCGTAGTCATCATCATCATCTTTGCGGGATCCTCCGAACAGACGGAAGGAAGATCCTGATCTGTCATCTTCTAAATCGTCATCATCGTCATAATAATCGTCATCGTAGTAATCTTCATCATCGCCTAATTTCATGAAATCAAGCATTTTATCAAACATTCCCATAATATATCTCCCAAAAGTTTTATCTTTGATAGTTTCTCTCGCCGAAAATTCCGGTGCCTACACGTACCATGGTAGCACCTTCTTCAATGGCAACTTCATAGTCTCCGGTCATACCCATGGAAAGCACATCCATAGTTACATTATCAATGTTTTCTTTGGCTATGTCAACAGATAAATCTTTCAATTTCCGGAAATAAATTCTGTTATCCTCCGGGTCATCCACGAAAGGCGCGATGGTCATCAGTCCTTTTACGGATACATTTTCCAGTGTGGAAATATCCTTTACCAGCTGAAGGGTATCCTCTGTAGCAACACCGAATTTGCTTGCTTCATTTGCCACATTTACCTCGATCAGAATCGGTACCACAATATTCTGTTTCTTTGCATGAATATTGATCTCTTCAGCCAGACGGTAGGTATCCACGGAATGAATCAAAGCCGTTTTTCCTACAATATATTTCACCTTATTACGCTGTAAATGACCGATCAGATGCCAACGGATATCCTGGGGAAGCTCCGGTATTTTTCCAGTCATTTCCTGTACTTTATTCTCGCCAAAATCTCTTGCCCCGGCATCATATGCTTCCTGCAGCATGGGAAGAGGTTTTGTCTTGCTGACTGCGATCAATGTCACTTCACTCCGATCCCTTCCGGCACGGTGGCATGCCTCTGATACTCTTCTTTCTACTTCTGCTAAATTCTCTTTTACCATAATGATCTCTCCATGATTTATATTTTCTATATACAACACATTTCTGTTACAGCATTTTTTTATTACAGCATGTCATTTTCCCTGACATGATCTCCCTCAAGAGCAATATGATCATACAAGGCAATTCCGTAGGATGTGCCGGATTTTACAATGGAATACTCTTTTGTCTGATATAAGATTTCTATCTGCTTGAAAACGGCATATCCTTTATTTACGTTATAGACTCCCTCTAATGTGGCAGTCTCAGATCCAACCACATAGGTTTCGCTGGAATCAGGTTTCCGAAGTTTTGTTCCGGCAGACAGATCATTTGCATCAACATAGTAATAATCTTCTGTTTCATAATACAAAGTAGGTGTCACAAAAGCATCTTTGCTGTCACTTCCGTCCACAAGCACTCCCTTACTGCCAGAGTTGTTTCCCCGATAAAAATATGATTTTGGGATTGTGAAAAACTCCTTGGTAGTAATAGCGGAATTTGGAATCTTTAATCCTGTTTCTTCCTGTTTCAGCAGTTCGATCCGAAGATAGCGGGATGCTGCATATCGGTCAAGGGAATCATACAGTGAAAGATTTAAATAGTATTTTCCTGTCTTTTCTATCACTTCACAGGAAGCCCAGGTGGTAGCCTGATCCTCCTTGAAACGGACTTCAATATACCCGGTATCAGCAAACTCCTCTGCCGTCTCTTTATCAATACTCATAATGAGATTCCAATGATCGGATGTGATAAGTTTATAGGCTGCCTGACCTGCCAATACACTGCCCTGTGATTTGAGATCCGTCACAGTAAGATTCGAAGCATTCAGATCTTTATCTGTGAAATTCTCCGGTGTCACAGTTTCCATTCCATCTGTCTGATACAGCACCAATCCCGGTGTGGCAGCATTAAGCATCTGGAAAGTTCCCTGGGATGCTGCCTGGGCAACCTGCTGTGCATTCTGATCCAACAGATATTCACTGCTGAGTTGTTGAAGCTCTGTATTCAGATGATTTTTAAAAGTATACACCTTCTGAAAATCCATATCAGAATAATCCAGTGCGTAGGTATTGATGGAAGAGGCAATCTGGGAAAAATCCAGATCATCTGCAGCAACTGATTCTGAAATACTGTTGGCAAGCTGTTTGGTAATGGTTCCTTCCGTATCGATGGAACATATGCTGGTCCGTACACCTGCCCTGCTGATATTGGGGGCAAAATAAAAGATATCTCCTGCTATCGGTGCATAGACAATCTCTTCCTGTCGCAACGCCAATGCCTGATACTCCTCATTTGCCGCAATGGTTCCCTGATTTACCTCATAAACAGTAATATCCTTAGCTGTCAGAGAGGAAAAAATGTGAAAAATCACATAGACGAACATGATACCGAAAATCACTACCGCAATATTCACCTGTGGCACTTTATGAAATTTTATAATGTTTGATCCATCGGATGATTTGCGTTGATCTTGCACTGTATTACTCCTGCTCTGTAACAAATATCTGGAAAAAATGTATAAATACGGGAAAAGATACCATACTAAGAAAAAAGGAGGTATACCATGAAAGCATTAGATTACACCCTGCTCACTCTAGTGATCATCGGGGCTGTCAATTGGGGGCTCATCGGATTTTTTCAATTTGATCTAGTGGCCTTTATCTTTGGCAATATGTCATGGATTTCCCGTATCATTTATGCACTTGTAGGTTTAAGTGGCCTGTACATGATCAGTGCCTATGGCCGGATAAAATCTTCTTAATAACATGTGCAAAGGAGTTCTGATTTACGAGAACTCCCTACATATCATGAACCAAACTGGCGTAAAATCTGATTCATCAAATAATATAAATTGGATCTGCAGTCTGCGCCAAACACAATAGAGATCAGCGAATCGCGATCTGCATTTTCACTGAGAAGCACAAGACAATATCCTGCTTTACCTGTGGTGCCTGTCTTACCTCCGATCACGGTAAATCCATCCGGAGCAGATTCTCTGCCGGAGATGTATTGATTGGTGGTAACCCAATGCTGGGTTTTGGTATTTCCTCTGGCATCCCGATAAATGGCATCATACTGTGTGGCACCGAAAATCTCTAAAAATGCCGGGATCTTAACTGCTTCATTTAACATGAGATACATATCATATACTGTGGTGTAATGCTGATCATCATGAAGACCATTGGGATTTACAAAATGTGTATTTGTGGCTCCCAGCAGCAAGGCTTCCTGATTCATCAGGGCCACAAAGCTATCCACGTCACCGCTTACACCTTCCGCTACAGCAATGGCAGCATCATTTCCGCTGCGCAGCATCATACCGTATAAAGCCTGCCGGAGCGTCAGAATATCTCCCTCTTCCAGATGACAAACAGAAGAATCCGATGCCTGATCCACCGCATTTGGGCTTACAGACATCTCCTGGTCAAGATTTCCGTATTTTAAAGCTACATACAGTGTGAAAATTTTGGTGGTGCTGGCCGGGTACAGCTGGGCATTGATATTCTGGGCATACAGAGTCTGCTGCTCCGTTACATTAAACAATGCTGCTCCCTGAGCCACCTGGGAAGTTACCAGATCTGTTCCAAAATCAGCGGTTGGATTCTTACACAGGGAAGCTCCCATCAGGTGCCGCTCTGATAATTCCTCCGAAACACCTTTCAGAACACCGTATTGATATGAAGTTTGATAAATATCATAGTCCCCTGTCTCCTGTTTTCCGCATCCGCCCACAAAAATAAGCAGGAAAGAAAGCAGCACACAGAAGGATGATTTAACGATACATTTCACGCCAGTCCAGGTCTCCTCTGTCTAAGGATTTTATCAAAAGTTCTGCAGTTGCAAGATTGGTGGCCAACGGGATGTTGTTGGCATCACAAATCTTAACAATATTATTCACATCCGGTTCATGGGATTTCGGATTTAACGGATCTCTCAGAAAAATCACAAGATCGATCTCATTATGCTCGATCTGGGCTCCCAATTGCTGTGTACCTCCCAAATGACCGGCAAGGTATTTATGAACTGAAAGGTTTGTAACCTCCTCGATCAGTCTGCCTGTAGTACCTGTGGCAAAAAGCTGATTTTTACAAAGGATCCCACGATAGGCAATACAAAAATTCTGCATTAACTTTTTCTTGGAATCGTGTGCAACCAATCCGATATTCATCTCCTATAACCTCCTGTTTGTATTTTTAGCCTGTAATCCAACATTGATCACCAGACCAATTCCTATGTATAGTGTCACCAGTGATGTAAGTCCATAGCTGACAAAAGGCAATGTCAATCCTGTATTAGGCATCAATCCGGTGACAACACAGATATTGACAAAACTCTGAAATCCGATAAAAGATCCTATTCCTACACAGATCAGCTTTCCTGCAAGATCTTTTGCCTTCCGGGCGGTAAGAAAACATTCCATTGAAATGATCAGCAACAGGATAACGATCACCATGCATCCTACAAATCCAAGTTCTTCTCCGGCTACCGCAAAGATAAAATCCGTATGGGGTTCTGAGATAAACTGTCCATTTTTAACAGAATCAAAGGCATCATTGTTTAATCCTTTGCCCAGTACCTGACCTGATCCGATGGCCATGATGGAATTTTGTTGCTGATAAGAAAGATCCGGATAATCTTCCGGACGCAACCATGCAAGAATACGGTTACCCTGATAGCCTTCCAGGAAGGAAGATCCACCATTTAAAATCACCACCAGCACAATGATCACAGCCGGAACCGCAACCGCCAGCACTGCTCCCACATATTTATAGTCAAGTCCTGTCACAAACAGCATAGCTGCAATAATCAAAAATGTAACAATGGTTGTCGAGAGATCCGGTTCCCGCAAGATTAGAAACAAAGGAATTCCTGCCAGGATCGCCACCTTAACAAGACAGCGCGGATCATTGATCTCCTCTTCCCAGCGCATAAACAATGCGGCAAAAAACAGGATCAGAAGAATTTTACTGATCTCTGATGGCTGAAAGCGGAAGCCACCCAGTTTGATCCATCTGGTAGCACCGCCGCTGCTGTATCCGAAAGGGGTAAAGATCATGCCAAGCAAAACCAGGACAAGACCATAATACAGCCAG
>CAMEWP010000116.1 GCA_945946605.1 uncultured Pseudobutyrivibrio sp.
CTCCCGCCATTTTCCCCAGGGCCATGGCGATCATGATATAGGACAGGCCTGTTTTCAATTTGATCCGCCGGAACATAATGGGAAAAACATTTAAAATTTCTGCCAAAGCCACCGCCTGACATCCCACAAAGATCCCGGCACAAAGCCCGAATACCGCCGGTGTCCATGCTGCATAGGAAGGTCTTAACCAGGGTAGCAGGGAGATCACGCAGCCCACAGTTCCTCCCAGGCAGATCATGTCCTCATAGCGGGGGATCCATTTTCCCGTCCTGGTCCGTCCCGCCATCCGGGGGATGATCCCCAATGTGACCAGAAGGGCAAAGGTTCCCGCCGAGGTTGCGGTTCCAAAGATCAGTGCTGCCGCTGCCATCTCAAGATACATCCACATTTTCATCCTCCCGGGATACATTATCCACATAGGCCGTATCCACATCTTTTTCATATTTACGCATCTGCACCTGAATAGGCGTCAGGTCATGGGTCAGTTTCTTTCTTCCCACATGATTGAAGAACACCAGATTTCCCAGGGTCAGACCTATGGAATAGCAGATTTCCAGCACAGATACCGCCGGCTTTTGCTGCCCTGTCATCTGCAGATAAAACTGGTCAAAAACTTCTGTAATGCCGATATCATTGTGAAAGGCCGTTATGGTAAAGGCTGCCCCGAAAAAGATCACCACACAGACCAGGAGGCCTTTTAATTTCTGCACCCAGTCTTCCACTTCCTTTGGCCGGTACTCTAAGATAAAATCTGTCTCTCCTTCATTTACCACCGTAATTTTCGGATCGATCTCATGGATCAGTTCCACGATCTTTAAAACAGACATCACCACATTCCCATGTCTTTGAAAAGCGTAGATCTTCATGGCTTTGATCTTTGGCAAAAGCACCCGGTCGGTACACTCCACGCTGCCGATATCCGAAAAGAACACTGTGGGTTTATGCACCAGAATATTGCGATCGATCTTGATGTAGACCGTATCATTTGCTGCTGACATGATAGTTGCTTCCTTCCTTCATAAATACCAGGGTCCAGTCTCCGGTATCCTGCCCTTTATCCTCATATTTCCGGTAAAGAAAAAGACCTGCCATGATTGCAGTGATCAGACATACAACCAAACAGATCCTATAGATTGTTTTTGCCATACCACAACCTCCTGTTTCTCACATTTGTTGATAGTATGGCAAAGATTTTTATTTTTATTCGATTTATCTGTTTTTTCCGAACAGATAGGTACCAAAGTAGATCAAGGAAGCCACGATGACGATCATAGGACCTGTAGCCACATTGGTATAGTAGGATACAAACAATCCCACCACCCCGGAGAACAGGGAAAAGATCACGGAATACAGGTGATACTCTCTCATATTTTCCGATATGTTCCTGGAAGATGCCGCCGGAAGGATCAGCAGGGCATTGATGAGAAGGATGCCCACCCACTTAATGGAAAGCATAACGATCACAGCAATAAGCACTGCAAAAATATCCTCGATGAGTCTCACGTTCATATGACGGCTTTTGGCCAGTGTAGGATGGATACTGATGGCATTCAGGGTATTCACCGCCACAGCCCAGAAGATCAGGGTAACCACAAAGATCACCAGAAGATAGCCGATCTCCTCCGCAGTAATACTTAAGATATCCCCCACCAGGATGGCAGAATATTTACTGAAATTGCCTCCCATGGAAAGGATGGCAAGTCCCACGGCCGTACTGCAGCTGGCAAACACGGAAATGATGGTATCCGTAGCCGCTAAGGCTCTGCGGTTGATGGCATTTAAAAGCAGGGCAAACACCACCGCAAATATGATCATGGACAGGTTGGTATCTGTAATTCCAAGCACCACACCGATGGCGATCCCCGTCAGGGCAGAATGACCCAGGGCGTCGGAAAAATAAGCCATCCGTTTGTGGACGATCATGGTTCCTAAGATCCCCAGCAACGGCGTGATCACAAGGATGGCTACAAAGGCTCTCTTCATAAAATCAAACTGAAAAAACTGCTGCAGCATTTCTATCATGACAGACCACCTCCCTGCGTTGTATTTTTATGGGCGGCAGACTCCGGAAATCCATAACTGGTGTTGCCGAACACCTGATGAAAGGCGTCACTCTCAAACACACTTCTGGGGCTTCCCTCTGCCAGCACCGTTTTGTCAATGAGTACCACCTGATCTGCATACTTTGCAACATAATCCAGATCATGAGAGATCAGAACGATGGACATGTCGTAATTTTTCCGGAGGTAATCCATCTTTTCATAAAACAGATCCATACCGTTTTTATCGATACCTGACACAGGCTCGTCCAACAGCAGAAGATTGGGCTGATCCATCACAGCCATGGACAACAATACCCTCTGCAGTTCCCCTCCGGACAAGGTTCCAATGGGTTTGTCAATAAGCTCATCCGCCTCAAAAACCGCCAGAGATTCCCTGATCTCCTGATAGATCCGTTTGCTTTTAAAACATACCGGGAACCGGTAACGATAGCTGGTGATCAGATCATATACATCCATGGGTGTAGAAGCTTCGATATTGATGCTCTGGGGAACATAACCGATGCGCATTTTCTGCATTCTTCCATTTTCCGCATCCTTAAACTCAATGACTCCGGTATGAGGGATATCATCCAGGATGGCTTTCACCAGGGTGGATTTTCCCGCACCGTTTCTGCCGATGACAGCCATCATGCTTCCGCAGTGAATGTGAAGATTGATATGTTCTAAAACCACCTGGTTGCCGAAGCTTACCCCTAAGTCTTTTACCTTAATACAGTGAAATCCGCAGGGTTTTCTTATCTTTCTCATTTTGCCAGTCCTCTCATAATGGAAATGTTTGCTTCCATCCGTTCTAAATAACTGTCTTTATCATAATCTCCCCGCACCAGGGTATCCAGATAATACACCTTTGCATCAGACTCCCGGGTAACCATGTCTCCCATCTCTTTGCCGTACTGTTCTTCCGCCAGCACGATCTTTACATCGTCTTCTGCAATGGCACGCAACACATCTGCTACTTCCCCGGCACTGACCTGGCGCTCTTCATCCAGATCCATCACGTAAACCACTTCCATGCCGTAATCCCGTGCCACATAGGCATAGGCTTCATGGAACAGAATGATCTGCTCTCCTGCAAGATCTCCTGCAAATTCCTGCTGTTCCTGCTCAAGATCCTTCAGTTTTTCGTCGTAGATACCATAATTTTCCCGGTAAAGATCTGCGTATTCAGGATCCGCCTCTGCCAGTCCCCGGGCAATATTGTTAAGCTGCTGTCTGTGAAGCGCCACACTCATCCAGGCATGACCGTTGTCCTCCAACAGCTCCAGTCCCTGGCTGGCATCCACAATCACAAGATCCGGATACTGGGCTGCCACATCTGTCAGAAACTCCTCAATCCCGCCGCCGTTTACCACAAACACATCTGCTGTGGATAATAATTTCATATCCGCTGCGGTAAGTTGATAATCGTGAAGGCATCCGGTCTGAGGCTCACTGAGGCTCTTAAGCACCAGCCCTTCACGTCCTTCTGTGAGATTTTCCGCTGCAATATACATAGGATAGAAAGAAGTTACAATGGTAAACTCTTCCTCTGTACGATTTTGTCTGTTCCAGTAGAAAAAGGTACTGCCAAATGCCACAATGGCTATGGCACTCAGCAGTATCGCTACAAAACAACTTTTATGCATTTTCCTGTTCATTCTCAATCACCTGATCCATAAAATCCCAGATTATATCCCGGCCCTGTTTTGTCTCGGAAGAAAAAGGCACAATAATGGTATCCTTTCCGGCTCCCAGACTTTCCCGGATCTGTTTGATCTGTTTATCCAACTGGCTTCGTTTGATCTTATCCGCTTTTGTAGCGATGACAATGGGATCGTATCCCACATAATCCATCCATTCAAACATCTGCTTATCATTGGCACCTGCAGGATGACGGATGTCCACCAGAAGAAATACCGCCCGCAGCTGTTCTGAAGTATTCAGATAATTTTCGATCATCTGCCCCCAGGCTTCTCTCTCTTTGGGAGATGCCTTGGCATAACCGTATCCCGGCAGATCCACCAGATAGATCTGCTGGTTGATATTATAAAAATTAATGGTCTGGGTCTTTCCCGGGGAGGAAGAAGTCCGGGCCAATGCCTTACGGTTCATCAACGCATTGATGAGAGAAGACTTTCCCACATTGGACTTTCCTGCAAATGCCACCTCCGGAAGGGTATTCTCCGGAAGTTTGCTGGTAACACCACAAACCGTTTCCAGTGCTACATTCTTAATGACCATAGTATCTCCTGTATTTAAGCTGACTGCTCCCGCTTCTTCTCGATCATGGGGATCTCTTCCTTCTTATCCACCAGCAGAAGATTGTCATCCACCATCTGCTTTGTAACAACTACTTCGTGGATACTTGGATCTGAGGGCACCCGGTACATATAATCCATCATGACATTTTCCATGATGGCACGAAGGCCTCTGGCTCCCGTCTTACGCTCAATGGATTTTCTGGCGATCTCAATGAGTGCTTCCTTCTCAAAGGTAAGCTTCACATGATCCATCTCGAAAAGTGCCTGATACTGTTTCACCAGACTGTTTTTCGGCTCTGTCAGGATCCGGACCATTGCTTCCTCATCCAGCTCATCCAATGCCACATTGATGGGCACACGGCCGATAAATTCAGGGATCAGACCAAATTTAATGAAATCCTGAGGAAGTGCCTGCTTCAGCAGATCTCCCACCTTCTGTTCATTCTTATCATGAATATCTGCGTTAAATCCGATGCCCTTGCTGTCCAGACGGGAGGAAATGATCTTATCCAGTCCCTCAAAGGCTCCGCCGCAGATGAAAAGGATATTCTCTGTGTTGATGGGGATCAGTTCCTGCTGGGGATGCTTTCTTCCACCCTGGGGCGGAACAGAGGCATTGGTTCCCTCAATGATCTTCAACAGGGCCTGCTGTACACCTTCACCGGAAACATCTCTGGTGATGGAAACATTTTCACTCTTCTTTGTGATCTTATCGATCTCATCGATGTAAATGATACCGTACTCTGCTGCCTCGATATCGTAATCTGCTGCCTGGATCAGTTTCAGAAGGATATTCTCCACATCTTCACCTACATAACCGGCTTCCGTCAGTGTGGTAGCATCGGCAATGGCAAAGGGAACACCAAGGATTCTGGCCAACGTCTGAGCCAGAAGAGTCTTACCGGATCCGGTGGGTCCCAGCATCAGCACATTACTTTTCTGCAGTTCCACATCAACAGAGGTATCTGCCATAATTCTCTTATAGTGGTTGTAAACAGCCACGGAAAGCACTTTTTTGGCCTCATCCTGACCGATCACATACTCATCCAGAAACGCCTTCAGCTGTTCCGGCTTCTGCAGATTGATCTGGAAACCGTGATTCTCGCCACTGTTTCCGGCCCCATGTCCTTCCAGTTCCTCATCGATGATCTCTGCACAGATATCCACACACTCGTCGCAGATATATGCTCCGTTCGGCCCGGCGATCAGTTTGCGAACCTGCTGCTGGGATTTGCCGCAGAAGGAGCATCTGACCTTGTCATCATAATTCTTTCCAGCCATATGTTTTCCTTTCTTCTTTCGAATCCTTTCGACAGAATTCGACAATTTTTATTTGAAAAATAATCAGAAAAAAAGCACCTCCATTTCGGAAGTGCTTTTTTCTGATAAAATCTCAGTTTATTCTGCATTTTCTGCAGTCGTTTCTGTAGAATCGGTTGTTTCCGTGGAATCGACACCCGTCACATCTGTACCCGTTGTGACAGCCGCCATTTCTGTTTCCTGATACGCAACGATAAACCCGCCGACATTATCACCGGAAACCGTATAGGTTGCATCCTGCGGCACGGCAATTTGTGTGCTGCCGCTGGTGTTGGCTTGCATATAGAAAACTTTCCATTCTCCACCGTCTGTATCAATTGTCAATGGCTTATCTGCGGAATAGCCCTGGATCTCTTCTAAGTATTCTTCTAAACAAAGCCCATTTTCATACATATAAAGGGCATGCGGAACGCCAACATACCGGAATGTATACGCTCTTGGACTGATGCCGGTTTTATCGGCTTTTCCGT
>CAMEWP010000117.1 GCA_945946605.1 uncultured Pseudobutyrivibrio sp.
TGACGGAAGAAAAGAGATCCATGATATGATGAGACCTTTCCGGGGCGGAAGCGGTACAAGCAGTTACGACCTGATCGTTCCCAAATTCCAGAAACTGGCAGAGAGCCGGGGACAGGACAAGTATTATGTCCGTGGAACCTTTACCAGAAATAATCTTGATTTTTCCAAAGATGTGCTGCATCTGGCAGATCTTGGCTTCAAACAGATTTCTGTGGAACCTGTGGTGGCCCAGGAGACAGATGACTATGCATTGAGGGAGGAAGATCTTCCCCAGCTCTTTGAAGAGTATGAGGCATTGGCGGCTGAGATGGTAAAACGCCACGGAACAGACAAAGATTTTAATTTCTTCCACTTCATGATCGATCTGGAAGGAGGCCCCTGTGTGGCAAAACGATTGTCCGGCTGTGGATCCGGAACAGAGTATCTGGCAGTAACACCTACCGGTGATTTATACCCCTGCCATCAGTTTGTGGGAAATACAGACTTTCTGATGGGAAATGTCTTTGACGGAGTAAAACGCACTGACATACGGGATGAGTTTAAAGAATGTAATGTGTACGCCAAACCAAAATGCAGAGAATGTTTTGCAAGATTTTACTGCAGTGGCGGCTGTGCAGCCAATTCATATAATTTCCACGGAGATATCCATAATGCTTATGATGTGGGCTGTGCATTACAGAAAAAGCGAATTGAATGCGCCATCATGATCAAAGCAGCAACGGCGCAGGAATAGGAGAATGGTACAATGAAGCATATGACAAAAAAGAAAAGCCTTGCATGGGTTCTGGTGCTTCTGATGGTATTGGCAGGGCTGGGATATTATGCAGCTACGATTATTGCCGGTACTTTAGGCGGCTCAGATCATGCCATTAAACTTGGTCTGGATCTGAATGGCGGTGTCAGCATTACATATCAGGTAGTGGGAGATACACCTACTACGGAGGAAATGAATGACACCATCACCAAACTTCAGCAGCGTATTGAAAATGACCTTGGATCAGAAAATTCCACCACAGAGGCAAGTGTCTATCCTGTGGGTGGGGACCGTATCACAGTTGAGATCCCCGGAGTTTCGGATGCCAATGCGCTTCTGGAACAGTTGGGAACACCCGGCTCCATCTATTTTATCAGCGAGACGGATGCCAGCGGAAATGAGAATTACAGCTATGATTCCAATACCGGTGCTTATAAGCTGAATTACGAGCTGGATGAACTGGTAGAAAATGGATCTGTGGTACTGACAGGATCCGATGTAAAGAGTGCCAGCGCATCTTATGCAAGCACTTCTTCAAGCAGTGCCAGCCAACCGGTGGTTGAGATCACACTGACCAGCGACGGAACAAAGGCATTTGCTGATGCCACCACCGCAGCTTATAATGCGGGAGAATCCATCGGAATTTATTATGACGGAGCTTTCGTCAGTGTTCCTACCGTAAATGCAGCTATCACTGACGGCAGCTGTATCATTGAGGGAATGTCCTCTTATGAGGAGGCAGACAAACTGGCATCTTATATCCGTATCGGTGGACTGGATCTGGAACTGGAAGAATTACAGTCTGAGGTAGTTGGTGCCCAGTTGGGACAGAATGCTTTGACCACCAGTTTTCTGGCAGCCGGCATCGGCCTTGTGATCATCATGCTGTTCCTCATTGCTGTATACCAGATCCCCGGTGTGACAGCAGCCCTTGCCCTTGCAATTTATACAGAACTGATGCTCGCTATCCTGTATCTGTTTGATATTACACTTACCCTGCCGGGTATTGCAGGTATCATTCTTTCCATCGGTATGGCGGTGGACGCCAATGTGATCATTTTCTCCCGTGTGAAGGAGGAAATTTCTGCAGGACGCACAGTGATCACTGCAATCGATACAGGATTTTCCAAAGCAATGTCCGCCATCCTGGATGGAAATATCACCACACTTATCGCAGCGGCTGTACTTTACATCTTTGGATCCGGTACCGTAAAAGGTTTTGCAGTTACCCTGGCAATCGGTGTGCTGCTCTCCATGTTTACCGCTCTTGTGATTTCAAAAATTCTGGTAAAGGCTTTCTACGGACTGGGACTCCGCAATGCGAAATATTACGGTAAGGCCATGAAGTTAAAGACCTTTGATTTTGTGGGCAAGCGCAAAGTATTCTTTACAGCGTCACTGGCTGTGATCATTGTCGGATTTGTGGCAATGGGTGTTCATGGACTGAAGGGTGACCACATGCTGAATTTCAGCCTGGATTTCCTGGGTGGAACATCTACTACTGTAAACTTTGATAAAGATTACACCATCAGTGAGATTGATAAAGAGATCGTTCCGGTTGTAAGTCAGGTGACCGGAGATAATGATATCCAGACCCAGAAAGTGGATGGAAGCAATCAGGTGATCATTAAGACCCGTTCTCTGGAATTGGAAGAGAGAGAGGCTTTAAATCAGGCATTGGAAGATACCTTTGGTATTACTGAGGAAGATATCAGCAGCCAGAATATCGGTTCCACCATCAGCGGTGAGATGAGATCCCAGTCCATTATTGCAGTGATCATTGCAGCATTCTGTATGCTGATCTATATCCGACTGAGATTTAAGGATCTGCGCTTTGCAGCCAGCGCCATCATTGCACTGATCCATGATGTGCTCGTTGTGCTGACATTGTATGCAGTGGCACGGATTTCTGTAGGAAGCGCCTTTATCGCCTGCATGCTTACTGTGATCGGATACTCCGTCAACGATACCATCGTAACCTTTGACCGTATCCGCGAAAATCGTAAGGCTCTGACAACAGAGACACCGGAGACTTTGCAGCAGCTGGTAAATGACAGTGTTACACAGACACTGACCCGTACCATTTACACCTCCGTTACAACGGCAGTTATGGTACTGATGCTTTTGATCTTTGGCGTGTCCACCATCCGTGAGTTTGCATTGCCGCTGCTGGTAGGTGTGCTGGTAGGAACCTATTCTTCCATTTGCCTGGCATCCGGTCTGTGGTATGTGATGAAAGTAAAGATTAAGAGCAAAAACAGCTAAAATATGCTGGATCAACCAAAAAGGTTATAATAAAAAATGAATCATTTGTGGATCATATATCTTGTGGCGGCAAATCTGACTGGATTTGCTGCCATGGGCATAGATAAGCAAAAGGCGGTCCGTCATAAATGGCGGATTCCTGAAAAGACACTTTTTATCATCGCGTTGCTGGGCGGAAGTCTTGGAAGTCTGGCGGGAATGTATTTTTTTCGGCATAAAACCAGGCACCTGACCTTTGTGATAGGAATGCCGGTGATCCTGACCATGCAGCTGGTGGCAGGGTGGATCCTGCTTCGGTAAGGACGGTTTACGGTAAATCATTATTTTCTACGAAGAAGATAAGCGTAAGGAGGTAGTTATGTATACATTAGATGACATCAGACAGGTGGATCCGCAGATTGCAGATGCTATCTGTGGGGAATTTGATCGGCAGTCCAGCCATATCGAGTTGATCGCTTCCGAAAACTGGGTTAGTCCGGCAGTTATGTCTGCTATGGGCAGTGTACTCACCAATAAATATGCGGAAGGATATCCGGGAAAGCGTTATTACGGCGGATGTGAATGTGTGGATGTGGTGGAGAACCTGGCCAGAGACCGTGCAAAGGAACTCTTTGGCTGTGATTATGTCAATGTACAGCCTCATTCCGGAGCGCAGGCGAATATGGCAGTGCAGTTTGCTGTATTAAAACCCGGAGATACCGTGATGGGTATGAATCTGGATCATGGCGGACATCTGACACATGGAAGTCCTGTTAATTTTTCCGGAAGTTATTTTAACATCGTTCCTTATGGCGTAAATGATGAGGGATTCATTGATTATGATAAGGTGATGGAGATCGCCATGGAGTGCAGACCCAAGATGATCATTGCAGGGGCCAGTGCATATGCCAGAGCTATCGATTTTAAAAAGTTCCGTGAAATTGCAGATGCCTGCGGCGCTGTTCTGATGGTGGATATGGCGCATATTGCAGGTCTTGTGGCAGCTGGTCTTCACGAGAGTCCTGTACCGTATGCGGACATCGTGACAACCACCACCCATAAAACATTAAGAGGCCCCAGGGGCGGCATGATCATGGCAACAGCAGAAGCAAACGAGAAGTACAACTTTAACAAGGCTGTATTCCCTGGAATTCAGGGTGGTCCGTTGATGCATGTCATTGCTGCCAAGGCAGTTTGTTTTGCAGAGGCACTGCAGCCGGAATTTAAAGAGTATATGACCAATGTGGTGAATAATGCACAGGCTTTGGCAAAGGGCCTGATGGCAAGAGATATTAAGATTGTTTCCGGCGGTACGGATAATCACCTGATGCTGGTGGATCTTACCCCCTATGATCTCACCGGCAAGGCAGTGGAAAAATTGTTGGATGATGCCCATATCACCGCAAATAAGAACACGATCCCCAATGATCCGAAGAGCCCGTTTGTGACCAGTGGTATTCGGTTAGGTACACCGGCTGCCACCAGCAGGGGTCTGAACGAAAAAGATTTTGATATGGTAGCAGAGGCAATTGCTGCTGTTATCAAAGAGGGAGAAGCAGGTGTGCCAAAGGCAAGAGCTATCGTAGATGAGCTGACAGCAAAATACCCGCTGAAATAAGTTGTCATGTTTTGGACAATGTTTGGAAACATAAGACAGAGAGCGTTGTCCGTATTTATATCAGGGAGAAATGAAAAATGATAGATATTAAATTTTTACGCGAAAATCCGGAGGTTGTAAAACAGAACATCCGCAATAAATTTCAGGACCATAAACTGCCGCTGGTAGATGAGGTGATTGAACTGGATGCAAAGGCCAGAGCTGTTCAGCAGGAAGCCGATGACCTGAGAAGTCAGAGAAATAAACTCTCTAAAGAGATCGGTAAGCTGATGGGACAGGGAAAACGGGATGAAGCAGAGGCAGTAAAGGCACAGGTCAATGCAAATGCTGCCCGTTTGGCAGAACTGGAGGAGCAGGAAAGAGAACTTCAGGAGAAGGTTACCAATATTATGATGACTATCCCCAATATTATCGATCCCTCTGTTCCTATCGGAAAAGATGATTCCTGCAATGTGGAGATAGAAAAATTCGGCGAGCCGGTGGTTCCTGACTTTGAAATTCCCTATCATACAGATATTATGGAACGTTTCAATGGAATTGACATGGAAGCTGCAGGCAAGGTGGCAGGTAATGGATTCTATTATCTGATGGGAGACATTGCCAGACTGCATTCTGCTGTGATCTCCTATGCAAGAGATTTTATGATTGACAGAGGATTTACCTACTGTGTTCCGCCTTTTATGATCCGTTCCAATGTAGTAACCGGAGTGATGAGCTTCGATGAGATGGATGCCATGATGTACAAGATCGAAGGAGAAGATCTCTATCTGATCGGTACCAGCGAACATTCCATGATCGGAAAATTTATCGACACCTTAAACGATGAAGAGAACCTTCCCTATACATTGACCAGTTACTCACCTTGTTTCAGAAAGGAAAAAGGTGCTCACGGAATAGAGGAAAGAGGTGTGTACCGTATCCATCAGTTTGAGAAGCAGGAAATGATCGTGGTATGTAAGCCGGAAGAGTCAAAAATGTGGTATGATAAGCTCTGGCAGAATACAGTAGACCTGTTCCGCAGCCTGGATATCCCGGTACGGACACTGGAGTGCTGCTCTGGAGATCTGGCAGATCTGAAGGTGAAATCCTGTGATGTGGAGGCTTGGTCTCCAAGACAGAAGAAGTATTTTGAGGTAGGAAGCTGCTCTAACCTGGGAGATGCTCAGGCCAGAAGATTAAAGATCAGAGTAAAAGGCAAAGACGGAAAATATTTTGCCCACACGCTGAATAATACGGTAGTGGCTCCCCCGAGAATGCTTATCGCTTTTTTGGAAAACAATCTTAATGAAGATGGCAGTGTAAATGTGCCGGTGGCATTAAGACCTTATATGGGCGGCAAAGAAAAGCTGATCCCCTGTAAATAGGCAATGTCATTAACTTAAGTGTAGTGAGAAAATAGCAATAAATACAATTGAATACT
>CAMEWP010000118.1 GCA_945946605.1 uncultured Pseudobutyrivibrio sp.
GCTTTTTTGTTACTTTCTTTGCAACTTTAGCCATATCTAAACTAACCTACTTTCTTCAAACTTTCAAACTTATTTCTTCTTATTTGCCACTGTCTTCTTGGGGCCTTTTCTGGTTCTTGCGTTGGTCTTTGTCTTCTGACCACGAACCGGCAGTCCCTTTCTGTGACGGATACCACGATAGCATCCGATTTCCTGAAGTCTCTTAATGTTAAGAGCAACATCTCTTCTCAAATCACCTTCGACAAGCATTGTCTCATCGATGACTGCACTGATTCTCTTTACTTCATCATCTGTCAGATCCTTCACACGAGTGTTAGGGTCAACATTTGCAGCTTCAAGAATCTTGTTTGAACTTACTCTACCGATTCCGTAAATGTAAGTTAAACCAATTTCTACACGTTTTTCTCTTGGTAAATCTACACCTGCGATACGAGCCATGTGTGTTTACACCTCCATAAATTATTCTTTGGACGAATTGCATCCTTGTTGATTGAAATAACAGACAAAATGCAGCTCCGGTTCCCCGGCCTGAAATGTGTGCACCCACCTGTTTTCCAAAAGTGCTTTACGCACAAATAGTCTACACGTCATCAGTGTAGATCTATCATATGCCGTACCTCCTCCGGTATGTGAAAAGGCCGGCCTCCTACAGGAATCTTCTGATCTCCTGCAATCGTAATATTATGAATCAGTCTCGCATATCAGCGGACTGCAGCCGCACATAATAATACAGTCGGGAAATTAACCCTGTCTCTGCTTATGCTTCGGGTTTTCGCAGATAATTCTGATGCTTCCCTTTCTCTTGATGACTTTGCATTTTTCGCAAATAGGTTTTACTGATGATCTTACCTTCACAGAAAAATCCTCCTTTCCATTTGCCCGATTTTTGCGGGTTTTTCTCGTTTCTACAAAAATCTTTCCAAAAACGTCCGTTTAGCATTATACCAAACGGACATGAAATAGTCAATATCTATTTTTACTTATCTCTCCAAATAATTCTGCCCTTAGATAAATCATAGGGAGACATCTCAATGGTAACCTTATCTCCCGGCAGAATACGAATATAATTCATACGAAGTTTACCGCTGATATGAGCCAGGATCTGATGTCCGTTTTCTAATTCCACCTGAAACATGGCGTTGGGTAATTTTTCGATAACCTTTCCTTCCACTTCAATTACATCTGCTTTTGACATTTTATTTCCTCCTGTGATAGTTATCCAACATTTTTGCAATTGTTATATCGTCCGGATCTTGTGATTCTTCCAATCCTTCCCAAAGTTCCGGAGGCATTTGTTTGATGAGCTGGACATGGATTTTTTTCTTTTTCTTCGGATGATCCAGCTTCTTTGTGGTTCCATTGACCAGATACACAAATTCCGCATCTTCTTTTATTACCAGATAAACATGATTCTTATCATGTCCGGCTTTGGATCTTGCCAGGGTTACCATGCCATCCATTCCTCCAGTTTCGCTTTTTCTTTTTCGGTGATCGTAAGGATTTCCGGCTTGCCCTCTGTGATCAGAATGGTGTTTTCGTAATGGGCCGACAGGGATTCGTCCTCTGTCACCACCGTCCACTCGTCATCCATCCAGACTACATTGGGGGATCCCGCATTGATCATGGGCTCCACCGCCAGTGTCATTCCCGACTTCAGCCGGATGCCCCGGGTGAACTTCCGGAAATTAGGGATCTCGGGATCTTCATGGAGATGAGTGCCGATTCCGTGTCCCACCAGATCTCTGACTACGCCGTATCCAAAAGAGGAAGCGTAATCTCCGATGGCAGCGGATATGTCATGAAGATGCTTGCCTTCTGTGGCATATCGCATACCTGCGAAAAAGCTTTCCCTTGTTCTCTGAATCAGCTCTGCCGCCTCCGGGGAAATCTCTCCGACGCCGTGTGTTCTCGCAGCATCGGAATGATACCCTTTGTAGATCAGGCCTGTATCCAGACTTACAATATCGCCTTCCATAATAATCCTGTCTTTACTGGGAATACCATGGACAACTTCGTCATTTACGGAGACACATACGGAAGCAGGATACCCCATATAGTTCTTGAAGTTTGGTGTACAGCCAAAGCTGCGGATCACTTCTTCTCCAAGCCGGTCCACATCCAGTGTGGACATTCCTTCCTTTAATTCCTGTTCCAATGTCTCATGAACCTTTGCAAGAAGTCTTCCAGCCTCTCTCATAAGTTCAATCTCTCTTGCAGACTTAATCGTAACTGACATGAACTACTCTCCTAAAATAGCAACAATGTTAGCAAACACTGTATCCATGGGCTCCATACCATCTACGGTCTTAAGGATGCCCTTCTTATTATAATAATCAATCAAAGGCTGTGTCTGATCATGATATACATCCAGTCTCTTCTTTACTGTCTCCGGCTGATCATCATCTCTCAGTACCAGTGCACTTCCACAGGTGTCACAGATTCCTTCTTTCTTAGGCGGAATGGTGACAATATGATAGGTAGCTCCGCAATTCAGGCAGGCTCTTCTTCCGGACATACGCTCAATAATGCTTTCGTCTTTTACGTCTACATCAATAGCGTAATCCATAGCCTCACCGATCTTTGTCAGCGCTGCATCCAGTGCCTCTGCCTGGGGAATGGTTCTTGGGAAACCGTCCAGTACAAATCCATTGGCACAATCATCCTGTTTGATACGATCCATCACCAGATCACAAGTCAGTTCATCAGGCACCAAAAGTCCCTGATCCATAAATTCTTTTGCTTTTTTGCCCAGTTCTGTACCGTTCTTAATGTTGGCACGGAAAATATCTCCGGTGGAGATATGCGGGATCTGGTACTTTGCAGCAATCTGTTTTGCCTGTGTTCCTTTTCCTGCACCGGGTGCTCCAAGCATAATTATCTTCATGGCAAAAACCTCCTTATAACACCGTAGGAGATACGGCTTACGCCATATCTCCATCCGTATGTTTAATCATTCAAAAATCCTTTGTAGTTACGAACCAGCATCTGTGACTCAATCTGCTTTAATGTCTCAATGATTACACCCACGATAATGATAAGGGATGTACCACCGAAAGAAACATTCGCATTGAAGATTCCGTTGAATACCAGCGGAATGATCGCTACGATGGACAAGCCGATGGCTCCAATGAAGATCACATAATTCAGAATAGAATTCAGATAATCGCTGGTAGGCTTGCCGGGACGAATACCCGGGATAAAACCACCCTGCTTTTTCATATTATCTGCAATCTCCAGAGGATTGAAGGTGATGGATGTGTAGAAGTATGCAAATGCAATGATCAGCAATACATACACAACAGCACCAATGGTGTAAACCAGATTATCCGGATCAAACCAGTTGGACTGGGACATACCACGAAGGATCTGTGCCCATACACCTGTCAGAGTTTTGCCGGTTGCCTGCTGCCACAGTGTTACGATGATCACAGGTGTGGATAACAGTGACTGGGCAAAGATCACAGGAATAACACCTGCGGTATTTACCTTCAGCGGAATGTGAGTGGCGTTGCCTCCCACCTGTCTTCTTCCCTGAATTTTCTTGGAGTACTGTACCGGAATTCTTCTCTCTGCATTCTGCAGGATAACAACCAATACCATTGTTGCAACGATGATCGCTACGATCACTACTGCAGCAAGAACTCCCTTTGCAACGGTCTTACCTGCGATAAACTGCTGATACAGCGTAGCTAAATCGCTGGGGATTCTGGAAATAATATTGATCGTCAGGACGATAGAGATACCATTTCCAACACCCTTTTCTGTGATCCGTTCACCAATCCACATGATGGCAACAGAACCAGCTGTAAGAGTTGCAATTACAAGAATCACATGCAACGCATCGAAGCTTTCAAGACTTCCGCCTCTACCCAGAGCAACTGCCATGGCGATGGCTTCTGCAAGCGCAAGACCAAGGGTCACATAACGGGTAATCCGGTTCATCTTCTTTCTGCCCTGCTCACCGTCTCTCTGGATCTCTTCCAGTTTCGGGAAAGCAATTGTCAGCAGCTGCATGATAATGGATGCTGTAATGTAAGGCGTGATGTTCAGTGCAAAGATGGACATCTCTGACATAGAACCGCCTGTGATAGCATCAAAGAAGTTCATTGCATCTCCGCCGGACGCAAACAGACTACTGAACGCACTGCTGCTTACGCCCGGGATCGGAATCTGACATCCGATCCGGACAACAACAATCATTAAAAAAGTGTAAATGATTCGCTTACGCAAATCCTTGATTTTAAATGCATTGCGAAGTGTTTCGAGCATTAGATCACCTCTGCTTTACCACCAAGGGATTCAATTTTTTCTTTAGCGCCAGCACTAAATGCATCCACCTGAACGGTCAGCTTCTTGGTCAGCTCGCCGCCGCCAAGGATCTTAACGCCATCCTGAGGATTCTTAATTACTCCGCTTTCCAGTAAGGTCTCAACAGTTACAGTAGCACCATCCTCAAATCTCTCCAGTGCAGATACATTGATTCCAACGATATTCTTGGAGTTTCTGCACTTGAAGCCTCTCTTGGGAAGTCTTCTGTATAAAGGCATCTGTCCACCTTCGAATCCGGGTCTGGGTGCTCCGGAACGAGCTTTCTGTCCCTTGTGTCCCTTACCGGCTGTCTTACCATTTCCTGAACCGTGTCCACGGCCTCTTCTGAAATTATCGCTCTGCTTTGCGCCTTCAGCGGGCTGTAAGTTTGATAAGTCCATTGTGACACCTCCTTATATTATTCTGTAATCTCTTCTACTTTTACTAAGTGTGCAACCTGGCGAACCATTCCTCTGATGGCGTCGTTATCCGGCATGATCACCGTCTTATTCAGCTTACGAAGTCCAAGAGCCTCAACGGTCTTTCTGTTCTTCGGTACTGCGCCGATGGTTGACTTAACAAGTGTGATTTTTAATTTCTTTTCTGCCATTTTCCAATTCCTCCTTAACCGAGAATCTCTTCTACAGTCTTTCCACGAAGTCTAGCAACTTCTTCCGGAGATTTCAGCTGGCTCAACGCATTAATTGTAGCAAGAACAACGTTCTGCTTATTGGAGGATCCCAGAGACTTTGTACGGATGTTCTGGATTCCTGCAAGCTCACATACGGCACGCGCCGGACCGCCGGCGATAATACCGGTACCTTCGGGAGCTCTCTTTAATAATACGGATGCACCAGTATGCTTACCGGAGATATCATGTGTAATACTGTTGTTTTCGTCTAACTTCACAGTGATCAGCTTCTTCATTGCATCTTCTTTTCCTTTGCGGATTGCTTCCGGAATTTCTGCTGCCTTTCCTAAGCCTGCACCAACATGACCTTTACCATCGCCAACAACAACCAAAGCTGTAAAACGCATGTTACGACCGCCCTTTACAACCTTTGTTACACGCTTAATTGATACCACATTTTCAGTTAATTCTAATTGACTAGCATCAACAATAGTACGTTTCATGTTTCTTCCTCCTAAAATTCTAATCCAGCTTCTCTTGCAGCATCTGCCAAAGCCTTTACTTTTCCTTGATATACGAATCCGCCTCTATCAAAGACAACAGTGGTAATGCCCTTATCCAAAGCCTTCTTAGCAATGATGGTTCCCAGCTTTTCAGCTGCTTCGATGTTGTTGGTCTTCTCCAGCTCATCCTTAACTTCTTTATCTAAAGTAGAAGCAGAAACAAGGGTATTTCCAACGGTATCGTCAATAATCTGAGCATACATATGATTATTGCTTCTGAAAACAGCCAAACGAGGTCTTTCTGCTGTACCGGCAAGATTGTTACGTAATCTTCTATGCTTTGTCTGGCGAACTACAGCTCTTGATTTCTTACTAACCATTTTTGTTCACTCCTTTACTTATTTCTTACCAGTCTTACCAACTTTGCGTCTGATAACTTCATCAGCATACTTGATACCCTTGCCCTTGTAAGGTTCAGGTCTTCTCTTATCTCTGATTTCAGCTGCGTACTGGCCAAC
>CAMEWP010000119.1 GCA_945946605.1 uncultured Pseudobutyrivibrio sp.
TCATCTGGGACAGACTCATGTTCTTCACCTTATCCACCAGTTTCTCCAGCACCACTCTCTGCCGTTCTGTCCGACGGAAATCATCTCCCTTTGTATAACGGATTCGGCAGTAGGACAGGGTCTGTATTCCGTCTAACGTCTGCAGGCCTCCGGATACTTCCTGGGATTTTTTACCTACCACTTCTTCTACAAAGTGTATGTAGGATGCATTCATCACCGCAGCTTCCTCATCCGTCACTTCGATCTCAATGCCGCCCACTGCGTCCACTGCATCCACCAGAGCATAGAAGTCAATGGCTACATATCCATCAATATCCAGATCCAGATTCCGGTTCAGCATATCCACCGCTGTATCTACTCCGCCATGGTCATAAGCATAATTGCATTTTCGCAGCTTGCCCTCACCATTGACTTCCATACAGGTATCCCGATATACAGAAACCAGTTTCACTTCTTTTGTTTCGTTATTGATGTTTGCAAGAATGATGCTGTCGCTGTTGCCGGTCTCGTAATTACCGTTAGTCCGGTTGTCCACGCCAAACACGGCAATGGTAGTATACCCTTCCATCAGCTTCTGGGTCTCGGCATCCAGTTTATTGGTTTTGGCTGTCAGATCAGAAAAATCGATCATTTCCACCTTCAGCCCCACAAACAGTACCAGCAGCAAAGCCGCCAGTATCAGCAATTCTATGATCATGATCTTCCGCCGTTTTTTCCGGCGTTTCATCATTTTCTTCTGACGGTTTGTCAAGGGTCTTTCCTGTCTTCTGGACATCACCATTCTCCTTTTTCTTTGGCAAGGCTTTTGGTTTTATACCTCGTCGTCCTCGATCCAGACGATCTCAGTTTCCTCAAAGCCCTTCTTCTTTTTCTGTTTTACTACCAGACGAATAATAAATCCGGCAGCAAATACCAGTGCGGATATCAGCCATCCACCAAGAACTTCTGCCCACAGTGCATAGCCATAGTGACCTCCCTTATTGACAAAGAGGTCATAAAGATTCCATACGAAAAGGATTGCCAGTGCGATAGGTGAAACATAACGCACGGAATTGACAAACCAGAATCGTGGCATCTTCCATTTTCCGGTGTTGCGATTTACCTGTTTCCATACTTTATTGGTATCAAAGCACCAGCCTACTGCAAAACATTCCAGGATACCGATGAGGATCAGGTTGATCTGATTGGTCCAGTTATCTACAATATCCAGCCATGCCAGTCCTGCTCTTGTTGTATACAGCAGTGAAATAGCAGCTGCGATGACGCAGATCCACTTGGTTACCTTTCTGGGATTCAGATGGAACTTGTCTGCCACAGATGCCGAAACACCTTCTACAATAGAGAATGCAGAATCAATGGCAAGGGTAGCCAGCATCAGATAAAATACCATACCGAAAATTGCATTAAACACACCGCTGCTTGTAAGGTTCACAATCGCCTGGGGATAAATGATGAAAGCTGTGGCAATTCCTGATGAAGAAATGGAATCCAGCATTCCTACACCACCCATGGTGGAGAACATTACAATTCCGGACAGGATGCTGACACCAGCATCTGCCAGTGCGATCACTACGCAGTCCACTGCCAGATTGGAGGGCTCCTCCAGATAGGAACCGTATGCAAACATGATAGCCATCATGATGGACAGACTGTAGAACACCTGACCTACTGCATCAATCCAAAGGCTGGGATCTCTAAAGGATGCCAGATCCGGCAGGAAGAACATACGAAGTCCTTCTGCGGCTCCATCCATGGTACATCCCTTCACAGCCATTGCAAGCAACAGGATAACCGGCAGGAACACGGTATATTTTACAACCTTGCCCACACTGCTTGCACCGTTTCTGATACAGTAATAGATCAACAGCCACGCTACGCCAAAGGCGATCAGCATGGGAATGGGAATGGTATAACCCGTCACATCCCAGGTGGTCTGTGTTGCATTCTCAAAAACCTGACTGGCTGCCGTGGCATCACCTGTCATGCCTGCAAACTTTAAGGCATACACGATCATCAGAAGTACCCATGCAAATACAATGGCATAATATGTCACAATGACAAATGCATTGGCTGTTGCGGACCATCCGATAAACTCTACCTTCTTGTTAATTCCGCGCATGGATTCTCCAGCGCCCTTGTGAAACTTTCTGGCAATAGATGTCTCCATCATCAAAAGCGGAATACCCATAACAAACATTGCTACCAGATATACCAGCAGAAATGTTCCGCCTCCATGCTTTGCTGCCAAACCTGGGAACCTCCACGCATTGCCCAGTCCTACGGCAGATCCAACTGCTGCAAGAATAAAGGTTCCGCGGGAAGCCCAACTATCTCTTTTTGTGCTACTCATAGCCCAATCTCCCTTCAAAAAAATACCAAATAATTTTACCATACTTTTACCCATGTGACCACATAATTTTCACATTTCCAGAAAATACTGCAGATTACTGCACGATACCGTATCCTTCGACAAAAATAACATTTGCAACGATAATGAATAATTCCGTCAGTCATCTTGACAACATGGTCTTCTAACTCTATAATTATGTATTGTAAAATCCTCATATGTTTTTTAACTTCTGAGATCTTTTTATCACCCCCAAAGAACCCCCGCAAAACATCTTTGCGGGGGTTCTCCATATCATACATCTCTTCTTTTTAATGTCACCTTACTTAAGACTTTACTTATATTTTTCCATGGCCTCTTCCATGCTCATGCCTTCTGCAATGGCTTCCCGGCGCTGTGCATTCACAGCCTGGATCTCCTTTAACCGTTCTCCATCCAGTTCATATCCCTTCATGGACCATAAGGTCAGAGCCCATGCGCACATGGGGATCACACAGAACAGGATGATAACCACCACATTCATGCCATCTGCATAAGGAGTTGTCTTGGTGGGCAGTTTTTCCAGTCCGATGAGGGTAACTGCAATACCTACTACCGTAGCAGAAAGACTGGATACCAGTTTATCCACCAGTGAGAACAGTGTTCCCATGATACCCGGAACAAATTTACCGGAACGATAGGTTTCATAATCTGCGCAGTCTGCAACCATGGGGATAGGCATATCTGCTGTTGCGTAATATGCACCATATCCAATACCAAAGCACAGGATAAACAGCACAGTGTACAGATTAATGCTCAGTTTGCCGTCCTTCATCAATGTCAGGGTAAATGCATCCCCATGACCCCACAGAAGCAGCAGTACCAGAACGCCGATGTAACAGATAAATGCAACTCTCACATACTTCATCAGAGATGCCTTCTGGCCATGTTTCTGGGAAGTCCGCACCGTTAAGGCAAAGAAGGGAACGGCAAATACATATCCCAGGATCATCATGGGCAGATACAATCCGTCGTAATCTCCCATCATACAGGAGTACAGCATACAAAGCACTGTTACATTGGTGGCAACGGAAAGTGCCAGCTTACATCCGCCGCCTGCGATCATCAGACGCTGCAGCGGTTTATTTGACTTCACAATAGAGATATACTCGGAAACTTTGACCTTTTCCTGCTTGCCGCCGATTCCAAAGTATTTGGGCTGATCCTTCTCCCAGATACCAATAATAGCCAGAATGGTCAGGATCACAGAGATCACGATACCGATGGGTGTCATAATGGCAAACCAGCTCCGGTTGTAATCTCCGGCAAAGCTGTCTCCGGCCATGATAGGTCCAATGAACTGCATCAGTCCCATACCGGCAAGGCTTCCGATGGTATTAAAAATGGTAAACAGCGGTCTCTGCTTGGGATCGTTGGTCAGTACCGGCTGAGCAGCTCTGGTAACGGATGTCTGGAAGGTATAACCGATGACCCAGACTGCATACAGCAGAATGAACAGCAGATAGCGGAGCCACATCATGTCTTCCGGCACATAGGGTGTAAAGATATACAGTCCGATGACAGCCACAGCCATGATCACACTTCCGATGACCATAAAGGGACGGAACTTACCAAACTTTCCGTTGGTCCGATCCATCAAAGCACCGATGATAGGATCTGTGATAGCATCAAATACACGCATACCGGTAACCATAAAGGATGCGAACACTGTCGCAATGCCCAGTACGGTATTACCGAAGGTGGCAATATAAGTCAGAATCAGCACATAATATACATTGGTTGCACCGTTATTTAACGGGAACAATGCCAGCTGATAGGGTTTCGCACGGTTTACACCTGCAGAAGCAGTGTTGTTTTCACTCATTTCATTTCCTCCTCGTTCCTATACCCAGTTTGCACTGGAAGACTTCTTCTTCTCCAACTTATAGCTTCTGGCATCATCCTTACGGATATATATTGTTTCATCCTCCAGATCCCCGGCAACTGCCCGGATCTGATTCTCCCCATCCTGTAATCTTACTTTAAAGGTAAAGACTTTGTCCTCTCCGGGCGCCTGCTTTGTCTCAAGCAGTGTTCCGTTCACATACAGTGATACGGAAGGCTGGTTGGAATAAACCTTCACCTTGATCTTAGAAGCTTTACGCTCCTCAAACCGCTTGCTGCAGATATGCACCATAGGTTCCGGATTCCAATAGGACTTGTACAAGTAAAAACTATCTTTTCTGGTTTTGCGGTCAAAGGTTACCAGTCCTTTGTGGTTCATACCCGGCTCACCGCCCTGATCTCTGGCATCTGCCGCAAAGTCAAACATATTCCATACATGGGTTGACCACATCCAGGGGAACCGGCGGAAGCAGCGGATCATATATTCATGATACTTTGCCTGATACTCCTCTGTGTGATCTCCTCTGTGGTAATGCTCGCTGTGCAGATTTGGCATACCCTCACAGCCGTACTCGGAATAACCCAGGCAGCGGTTGGGATAGATCAGATGGAACATTCCCAGGAAAATGTCGTTTAGGAACAATCCCGGCACATACCATCCCAGATACAGGTTGTAGCTTACCAGATCAGAAACCTTGTGTACCACTTTTGCAAAAGGATTGCACATTGCATAGCACGCCAGACTGGTGAGTCTGGTGGGATCCATCTTGTGGCACATATCATTCAGCTGTCTGTGATTGTCCAGCATATCCTTTGTGTTTTTGGTAGAGATGGTGATCTCATTGGAAATACCCCAGGTTACAATGCTGGGATGATTGTAATTCTGGATGATCAGTTCCTTCATCTGACTGATGGTGTTCTCCCGGCCATTGGGCATATGCTCAGAAATATAGGGGATCTCCGCCCAGACGATCATACCTTCCCTGTCGCACAGATCATAAAAATACTGATCATGCTGATAATGAGCCAGACGTATGGTATTGGCACCGATCTCTTTGATCATTGCCATATCCCTGTCATGATACTCTTTTGTAATGGCATTACCGATCCCTTTGAAATCCTGATGGCGGGAAACTCCATGCAGCGGATAAGATCTTCCGTTTAAGAAAAATCCCTTCTTGGGATCCACGGAAAATGTCCGCACACCAAAATGTGATACGATCTCATCTGTCACCACACCATTCACAACCAGCTGTGCCTTTGCCTGATACAGATAAGGATCTTCTACACCGTCCCACAGATGAACCTCCGGAATGGTAAGAACCACTTCTCCCAAAGGTGCCTCTGTTCTGGCAACTTCCGTTCCTTCCTGATCTAAGATGGCAGTGATCACAGTTGCACCTTCTACCTGACCATAGGTAATAACAGATACTTTTGCATCCTCCCCATTTACCTCAGGGGTGATCTGAATGCCCGGCGTTCCATAGTAGTCCATGTCAAAATGATCTTTGTTCACTACCATCACATTTACATCCCGGTAAATTCCGCCATAGAAGGTAAAATCCGCCTTCTGGGGATATACCCGGTCATTGACACTGTTGTCCACTTCCACCCGGATTACATTCTTCTCCTGAAGTTCTGCTGTCACATCCACCCGGAAAGTAGAATATCCGCCGTCATGGCTGATGACCAGTTTATCATTGACATACACGGATGATGATGCATTGA
>CAMEWP010000120.1 GCA_945946605.1 uncultured Pseudobutyrivibrio sp.
GCAGATCACTGAGGCTGGAAGCTTCCACCGGTCAGAACACCGCAGAAAGACACAGGGCAAACATCATTCCCAGGGTCAAAACCCGCATACCCATCCTGTTTTTTATCTTTTGTATGTTCTTCATGGAAACCTCCTTTCTTAAGATTACCGTCTCTCTTTATCTATCGGCAGGAAGTGCTGATGGACTCAATGGCCACAGCTCCTCCCCGGACCACTTCCACTCTCTTGAATTTCTTATTCAGCAGTGCGATAAGTTCGTTGTTCCGCCGCTCCGTCAGCATACATTCCAAAAGTGCGGAATCCTCACCGATATCCGCCACTTTAACGGAAAATACCTGGGCAATCTGGAACACTTCTTCTTTCTGTGCCGCATTGATGCCGTACACCTTGGCAAACAGGATCTCCTTCATATGCAGGGGCACATTGGTCAGATCCATAACTTTGATGACTTCCACCATGGAATTCAGCTGCTTTTTGATCTGCTCAAAGGTCACATCATCACAGATGGCGCAGATAGTCATACGGGACACATCCTCATGCTCTGTGGTGCCTACCGTAAGGCTCTGCAAATTATAGGATTTGGCGGAAAAAAGTCCGGAAACCTTTGCCAGTACACCTACCTGATTTTCAACATACAGCGCTATCCAGCGATTTTTCATGGTACTCACGGTTTTCTCCTCCTATTTTAAAATCATCTCACTCATGGGGTTCCCACTCTTTACCATGGGAAGCACCAGTTCATCAGTGGCAATCATAAATTCAATCACAGTTGGGCCTTCTTTATTTTCCTTTGCCTGACGCAAAGCATCTGTAATCTGGCTCTGATCCGTCACACGGATTCCTTTTACACCGTAACTTTCCGCCCATTTTACAAAATCCGGTTCATAGGGCGGGCAGTTGCCGTTTGGTCCCTTGCAGTTCTTCGGGCAGTCCTTCCGTCGTCCCAGACAGGTAATGCCATATCGCTTTCCATAGAACAGCTGCTGCATCTGGCGTACCATGCCCAGATAATAATTGTTCAAAATACACACCGTAATGGGAGCCTTCTCGCAGATGGCGGTTGCCATTTCCTGCATGTTCATCTGCATTCCTCCATCACCGGTGATACAAACCACATCCTTTTCCGGGGCTCCGATCTTGGCTCCGATGGCTGCAGGAAATCCAAATCCCATGGTTCCCAGTCCTCCGGAAGTGATCATCTTCTTATTCTTGTTTAATTCAATAAACTGTGTGGCCCACATCTGGTGCTGTCCCACATCTGTCACCACAATGCCCTTGGGGAACACTTCATTAATGCCCTCCATGATCATCTGGGGTGACATTCCTTTATCCCGGCGCATCTCCAGGGGATTTTCACGATTCCAGTCTGCGATCTTCTCCTGCCAGCGTTCCGTATTCTTGTATTCCGCCCAGTCAATGAGACGCTCCAATGCCAGATTGGCATCGGAAACGATGGGCACATCCACCACCACATTTCGGGAAATGGATGCTGTATCAATATCCACATGAATGATCTGCGCCTTGGGAGCAAATTCATTCAGATCGCCTGTGATCCGGTCGTTGAAACGGGTTCCGATGGAAAACAGCACATCACAGTCAGCCACCGCTTTGTTGGCGGCATACCGGCCGTGCATTCCGCAGTTGCCGATGTAGAGAGGATGATCTGCATCCATGGCACCCTTACCCATAATCGTGGTTACCACAGGAATGTTCATCTTCTCTGCAAATTTCCGCAGATTATCCTGAGCACCTGCAATATTGACACCGCCTCCGGCCAAAATCAGAGGCCGTTTGGCCTGCTTCAACAATTTGTAGGCACGTTTCAGCTGTCCGATATGTACCGTCTCATTGGGCTTGTAGCCACGGATATCCACGTGGGAGGGATAATCCGGATCTCCCAACTGATTCTGGATATCCTTGGGGATATCGATGAGCACCGGTCCCGGCTTTCCTGTGGCGGCAATGGTAAATGCCATCTTGATAATACGTCCCAGATCCTTCCGGTCACGGACCGTCACACCGTATTTGGTGATGCTTCTGGTCATTCCTACAATATCCACTTCCTGGAAAGCATCATTTCCGATGAGATCCAGCGGAACCTGACCTGTAAAAATGATCAGGGGAATGCTGTCGTAATGAGCATCCGCAATACCGGTAATGGTGTTGGTGGCACCCGGTCCGCTGGTCACCAGACAAACGCCCACCTTTCCGGTAGCTCTGGCATACCCTTCCGCCTCATGGATCAGGGCCTGTTCATGACGGGGAAGAACCACATCAATCTCCTCCTGTTTATAAAGCTCATCCACAATATCCGTAACCATTCCGCCGGGATAGGCAAATATCGTATCAACGCCCTCTTCCATCAGGGCTTTTACAAACAACTTTCTTCCTGTGATATCCATAAATCTATCCTTCCTGCCTTTCGTCTACACTCGCTCATATCTCTGGAAATAATAGATCAGATCAAAGTAGGTCTGTTCTTCACTCTCTGCTGCCAGTTTCCAGTCTTTACTCTTGTCCAGATTTGGCATATAGGCATCCGCATCGTAAGCAAAATCCAGTTTAGTAATGTAAGCCACATCACACTGATCCAGAAGCTGACGGTAAACCGTCTCACCGCCGATCACATAAATCTCCTCTGAGGGATATTTTTTCAGTTCCTCTTCCAGTTCTTCCAGGCTGTGGACAATGACAGCTCCCTTTTTCTCATAGGACATATCCCTGGTCAGCACAATATTTACCCTGTCCTTTAAGGGCGCCTGATTTGGAAAACTCTCCAGGGTCTTTCGGCCCATCACCACCACATGCCCCGTGGTCATCTCACGGAAATAATTCATGTCGGCGGGAATCCGCACCAGAAGTTTATTGTCTTTTCCAATTGCCCAGTTCTTGTCAGCAGCTGCTATCAAATTCATACTCTGTCTTCCTCTCTTCATCTACTACAATACATTCATGGTTCATAACCCTGATCTTATGGGTAACCCAAATATGTTAAACTGCTATGGGAATATTCTTAATCTGAGGTCCTGTCACATAATTGTCCAGACGGATATCATCCTCTGTAAACTTGTAGAAATCCTTAATGTCCGGATTCAGCCAGAATGTGGGGGCCGGATGCTGTTCCCTGCTGATCAGTTCCTGAACCAGAGGGATATGACGGTCGTAAATATGGGCGTCAGCAATGACATGGACCAGTTCCCCCACTTCCATATCACAAACCTGTGCCAGCATATGCATCAGAACGGCATACTGACACACATTCCAGTTATTTGCTGCCAGCACATCCTGGGATCGCTGATTTAAAATGGCATTCAGCACCAGTTTGTCACTTCCGGGTCTGGTGGTCACATTAAATGTCATGCTGTAAGCACAGGGGTACAGATTCATTTCATGAAGATCCTGATGAACATAAATGTTGGTCATGATCCGGCGGCTGAAAGGATTATTCTTCAGGTCATAGATCACCCGGTCCACCTGATCCATCATGCCCTCTTTATACTGATGCTTTACTCCCATCTGATAACCGTAGGCCTTTCCGATGGACCCATTTTCATCTGCCCATTCATCCCATACGGTACTCTTCAGGTCATGAATATTGTTGGACTTTTGCTGCCAGATCCACAGCATCTCATTGGTACAGCTTTTGATGGCTGTCCGGCGCAGGGTGATAGCCGGAAATTCCTTTGACAGATCATAGCGGTTCACCACGCCAAATTTCTTAATGGTATATGCGCTAGTACCGTCCTCCCACTTGGGGCGGACCTTCTCTCCCTCGGTACTGACTCCGTTATTGATAATATCCTGGCACATAGCCACAAAAATTTCATCTGCCTTGCTCATGGTCTGGCTCCTCTCCGTGAAAAATTATCTTACTTAGATCAACTTATTCAATCATGTTTATTAAATCATACTTATTTCTAAAAAAAACGAAAAATCCCCACTTTGATCTTTCATAATTAATTACTAATTGTACAAAATTTTTAGCAGAAACGCAACCTGGAAAAGAAATTTTACCAGGTTTTGAAAATTTTGTGAAAGAATTGTTTTTTGCACCCTAATACATTATAATGGTATCCAGGTTTTAAATCACAATATCAGACAAGGAGAGTTTGGATCCATGAGTCAGGAAAAAGTAGATTATCATAAAGAACAGAAGCATAACCGTAAGAAACTTGTGAAAAAGCAGAAGCGCAACCGCATCATTGCCACTACCCTCACCACAGTTGCGGTCGTTTTGGTGGTAGGCTTTATCGGATATTCCTTTTATGTAAAGTATGAGGAAAACCTTGCAGCAAATGCCGTTGACACAGAGGTAAATATTTCTGCCATCACAGATTATCTGTCAGGATTATCTGAGGAAGATGCAGACAGCGAAGAATAATCAAACGAACAAAAATTTTGCCGGCAGATCTTTGCCGGCATTTTTTTTGCTGACTTTTACTGATTTTTACTGATGATTCACCCGGGCTTTATCCAGTGCTTCATCAATGGCTGACAGCAGAACTTCCGTGGTGTACTGGTTGTTATTTTCGCAGGTAATATCCTCCAGTGACTGTTTTTCATAAATCTGGGCACTGACGGATTCTAACACCGGCTCCATCAAAGGATACATGGCCGCCACAGATTCTTCCAGATTTACAAAAGAGATGTTGTTGATGTGATTTTCATCCACAACCACTTCCACTTCAAAGGCACTGTCGTTAAACTGAATGGAGGATGCGTAAACACCGGGGACATACAGGGTTTCCACAGTGTCCTCTTTTTTTCCTTCCCCTGAGGCAAACATCCACCACAGCAATATGATCAGCAGAACAGCCAGACCTGCAAAAATTGCAGTATAGATCAATTCCTTCATATGCAGTACGATGATTTTTGTTTTGGAACTCAATGTATCTCTCCGTTTTTTGCATTTCTATTGATTAGTACAGTATATGAGGGAGCCAAAAATATTTGCATCATTTATTTGTAAAATATTTAAATTTTTTTCTTGACAAACAGGTTACATTTCGGTATTATAGTCAATGTCGTTAAGACGCGTGCGACAGTGGCTCAGTTGGTAGAGCACCTCCTTGCCAAGGAGGAAGTCGCGGGTTCGAGTCCCGTCTGTCGCTTCAGGAACTGCAATGCAGTTCCTTTTTTGTATCTTCATTTTGATTTTACATAGTTATATTTCTGCATTAAAAACGGGCCCCGAAGAGCCCGTTTTCAAAAAATTCTATTCAATTTCTTTATTCGTAGCAGAAGACCTTCATTTTCATCAATGTATACTGGCCAAAGTTCAAAGAAGCGGATTCATCACCGTTTAATCTTCTTCCGGAGATCCATTCTCCATTTTCAAATCTTCCTTCATCCAGCGCAATGATATCATAATTGGGCTTTTGCGGATTAGCGGAAAATGGGCTGATAGCACATCCGTTTGCCAGGATATAATAGGTGTCCTCGGATTCTTTCAGGATCATGCAGACGCCGTCTTTTCTGGGGATCATGGGAGAATTCATCACAATCTTAAATCCAAAATCGCCAAACATCATGGTATCATTTTCCGGATCGCTGACTCCCATAAAGGCAGCCATGCCCTTGGAGGGATCGACAGGTGTCATATCCAGTTTTTCGGAGATCACTGCCTGCAGATCATTGGTACCGTATCTGGCGGTAAGAAGATCCATCATTTCATTCAGTGTCTGAGCACAGAAACGGTATTCTGACACATCCTGGGGCTGGGAAAGCAACGGATCTGTAGTGTCCACACCAAAGAGATATGCAGAAACATCATTAAACTGCTGTCCCATATCTTCAAATCCGAAAGGTGCAAAGCATGCTGCATGATAATGACCCACACAATATACCAGACGGGGTGCTGCGTGGGAATGAGTAGCTGTCTCCGGAATGAACAAAGGATTATCTATCTTCATATACTGTTCACAGATTTCACAGAAATTCT
>CAMEWP010000121.1 GCA_945946605.1 uncultured Pseudobutyrivibrio sp.
ACAAGACCGTTAAATCGAAGCTGGTTCCGCAGCAGTCCTGTCAAAGGTGTCTTGGACTGGGTGGCCGGAAGGAATGCTTCCTCCCTTGAGATTTCCGGATCGATGGCTCTTGCCATGGCCGGCTGTGCAATATGGCCCACCATCAGGGTTCTGGCCCCCTCATCAATAAGTGTCTGGTAGATCATACCGTAGGAATCCATCCATTCCTCTGCTGTCTTATCATTTACGGAAACAAGCAGATGCTGGTCTCTCTCATCGCATCCGTCTCCCGGGAAATGCTTAATGGTGGCAGCCACACCAGATTCTTCTGCTCCCTTCAGATATCCTCTGGCCATCTCCAGCACCTGATTCTTGTCGCTGCTGAATGCACGGATATTGGTGATGGGATTCCGATAGTTGTTATCAATATCCACGATAGGTGCATATCCCCAGTTCACACCTACGGAAGCTGCTTCCTGACAGCTGATCTTGCCGAGACGGTAGCCGTTTACCATATCGCCGGTAGCGGTGGCCCCCATGGGCATGGCAAAATTGGTTCCCTCATTGATGGCTCCGCATCCGCCGTTCTCCAGATTGGCGGAGATCAGCATGGGAAGTTTGCTGGCATCCTGCAGGGAACGGATCTTGTCCTGAAGTCCTTCTACGGGAAACGGACGGATCATAACACTTCCGATATGCAGATCCTTTGTGGTGTGCTCAATGGATTTCTTACTGAAAGAGGACATGGCCGGGCAGAACATCTAACCGATCTTTTCCTCCAGAGACATGGAAGCGAGTGTATCTTTCACCCACTTCTGCTGCTCCTCATCCAGGTTAAATGGTTTTGCTGTTAAATCTACTGACATGGTTACCCTCCCTGATACATATTCGCAATAGAAATTTCGATAGAAATTATCTTGTCCGTTATTGTACCACTTTTCGCCCTGTTGTGCTATACTTATGAAACAGAATTACTTATGGAACAGAATTACTTATGAAACAGAATTACACAGGAGGCAGCAAGTTATGTATCGTGAAGTATCCAGACTGATCATGTACGGAGATATGGATAAGGACAGCATCCTTTATCAGTTCAGCGACATTTTCCGCCGTTTTGATGAACATTCCTGTAGTCAGTCCCAGTTAATAGAAGACATTTATACTCAGTTAAAACGCCTGATGATCGTAGCCACCGACTATGGCTTTGATGAAAATCTCTGGCACAATTATCTGACTTTTTACCTGGTTACCAATGAGAATCCTTTCAGTCTCACCTGCGAGAAGGTAGGTGCCAACGAGGGCAGCGTCAATCACTTTGCAAAGAATGATTTCCGGGTATTTAAGGCCCTGTTTGACTTTGATTTTTCCCCCATCGAGGAGGCCCTTGGCATCGACTGTTTCAGTCAGATCTCCCACTATCACTCCATCGCCAAAAAAGAGCTGATGTATAATAAGAGTGTCAGTGACAAGATCATTGCCCTGAGCCGTCAGCTGGAATCCGCCGCAGACGAAGACGAGTTTTTCAAGTATGTAACGGATTTCTACCGGGATTACGGTGTAGGTATGTTCGGACTGAACAAGGCCTTTCGGATCCGTTCCAGCGACCATGCTGATGGAGATCCGGAATTTCTGGCCATCAACAACATGGATAAAGTCATGTTGGATGACCTCATCGGCTATGAGATCCAAAAGCAGAAGCTGGTGGAGAATACCAAGGCTTTCGTGGAAGGACGCAAATGCAACAATGCCCTGCTCTTCGGCGACAGCGGTACCGGCAAGTCCACCAGTATCAAAGCCATCGTCAACGAATTTTATCCTCAGGGCCTGCGGATGATCGAGATCTACAAGCATCAGTTCAAGGATCTCTCCAATGTCATCGCACAGATCAAAAACCGCAATTACAAGTTCATTATTTACATGGATGACCTATCCTTTGAGGAATTTGAGATCGAATACAAATTCTTAAAGGCCGTCATCGAAGGCGGTGTTGAGACCAAGCCGGACAACATCCTGATCTATGCCACCTCCAACCGGCGGCATCTCATCAAGGAGACCTGGAGCGACCGCAATGATGTGGAAGTGGACAACGGCATGCATCGCTCCGACACCATGGAGGAGAAACTTTCTCTGGTGCACCGTTTCGGTGTTACCATCAACTACTCCAAGCCTACCCAGAAGGAGTATTTCAACATCGTGGTTCAGCTGGCAAGACGCCAGGGCATCACAGAGGATATGATGAGCGACGACGCACTCCGGGCAGAGGCCAACAAATGGGAATTAAGCCACGGCGGCATTTCCGGAAGAACCGCGCAGCAGTTTGTCAATCATCTGGCCGGCACCCTGCCTGAAAGCAAATAGCACATACCTCACTCTATCTTTTTTTCATTACCGGAAAAGAGCCTGCCCCACAAGGGATCAGGCTCTTTTTCACATCTAAATTGCCATAAAATTCCTGGCAGACTTTTGGATGACTTTTTGCGGACTCTTGGAGGACTCTTCGAGAATTCTTTGATGATTCTTGGAGAAATCTTGGAGGACTCTTCGAGAATTCAATTTGGGAGGAGATTACCTACTGAACTTTTCTGATAGTGGGTTGGCAGGTATAATTTTCAAAAATAGATGATGACGTACCTATCAAACAATGAAAGCGCAAAAACAGTAGGTAGAAAACAGGAATAGAGTCAGAGTATTACCTGCTGCGCACCGGATAAAGCAAGCTGGTAGGTAATCAATGAAAAGTACAAGAAAAAGTGTTAGTAAAAGTGCTAGTATTTCAGCCGAGGTGGGAAAAATGCCAGCCCTAAACCCTGTAGATACAAAAAGGTCGTGCATCGCATTTGATGCACGACCTTAACTGTTTTACGGACACCGCCCTAAAGAGCAGCATCTTTTTGCAAATTCGTAATATGGACCATGCCAAAGGGACAACCCTCATGGCAAAAGAACCATCCCCGAAGACTTATGCAGACTTCTTTGATCTCTGCAGTATAACCAGCAGGGCTTTTGCAATTGCAGTGCCGACGATGAAGCAGAGCAAAGCTTCTACCACGCCGTTAACGCCTACAAAAGCTACCACGAAAGCCAGAACATTGGAAGCCCCCATAGAGGATACCATGGACTGGATATAATCTGTCTGGTAGAAGCAGAGGCAGAGAACGCTCATGAAGAACAGCGTATTTAAAATCGGTCCGCAAAGACAGGTGATGGGGCATGCAGCTTTCTTGATGCCGTTGCTTTTCCGCAGTGACTGGTAAATAACACCGGTCAGCCATCCCATTAATGCTCTGGTTGGTACACATACCAGGAATGTCAGGAATGGATTGATGGATAACAGCACAGCACCAAATGCACTCATGCCGAAGCACTGAATGAAGCTGGTGATACCAAATGTGGTACCTAAAATCAAACCTGCTGTAGGTCCAAGGGTTACAGCTCCTACCACAACAGGTACAACAATCAACGTGATCTCGAGACCGAGCGTTTTAATGTAGCCAATTGGGGTAAAAGCCATGATCAGGATGATGGCAATCAGGACTGCCAGTTCCACCATGTAAGTGGTACTCATTTTCTTTTTCATAGTCTTTTCCTCTCTTTCTTAGAAAATGGTGTTTCAACACACAATGCATAGAATAGTATATTTTGCTGGATTTTTCAAGAAAAATCTATGGAAATGAAAAACGAAAGATGTTGTTTGGAGATACAACTGCTGTTATAATAAATATGTAAAAATCATTGTTATTTTACAGAGAGGAGATGTGTTATGAAAAAAACAACCTTAAAAAGATCGGACTGCTGTCAGCAATCATTGTGTTGTTTCTATTGACCAATATTGTGATCGGAGCAGTAACTTCACATTTTTTATGCAGAGATATGGAAAATCATGCTACCATAAAAATCTGCATCGTAGCAGTTTGCGTGTTTACCTCTGTTGAAATGTGGATTCTGGTATTTCTCCTTACATACAGGATGTGTAAAAAAGGACACGAGGAATTTGTTTCAGAGTGTCTTAAAGTACATGTATTTCTTATTACTGTTTCTGTTAATGCGTTGATCAGTGTTATGATATATATGATAGCTTATGGCAGACCGGACATCTTAAACATAAACAGACCGGAGATGGACCTTATCACATTTTGTTTAATGATGGGAACTTTGATCAACACGGAAACACACGCTTATCTGACGAAGCGACTTGTATGTGGATATAATGCTAATGAACAAAAGGACAAACAAGAATGAAGGAAATACAAACAGACTTATTTGCAATGCAGGACATGGCCTATCGTGATTTTCACGCCAGACTGATGCCCACTGTTTCAAAGGAAACGATTATCGGCGTCCGGGTGCCTGCACTTCGTAGGTATGCCAGGGATTTCTTTAAAAAGGGAGATTATCAGCCGTTTTTAGAGGAACTGCCCCATCAATATTATGAGGAAAATAATCTTCATGCCTTTTTGATCGAGCAGATCAAAGATTACCATAAGTGTATGGCAGAACTGGAAAAATTTTTGCCATATATTGATAATTGGGCAACCTGCGATATGTTAAAACCGAAAGTGCTTTCAAAACATTTGCCGGAACTTCTGGAAAAGATCGGTGTCTGGATAAAATCAGATGAGACCTATACGGTCCGGTTTGGCATCGGAATGCTTATGACATATTATCTGGATGAAGCATTTCACTCGTCATATCTGGATATGGTCGCTTGTATCCGGTCGGAAGAATATTATATCAATATGATGATCGCCTGGTTTTTTGCCACAGCACTGGCGAAGCAGTATGAAAGCACGCTGCCTTATCTTTTGGATCAAAAACTGCCAGTCTGGGTACATAACAAAACCATTCAAAAAGCGGTGGAAAGCCATCGGATCACAGAGGAGCAGAAAGTGTATCTGAAGACCCTGAAAAGATAAAGATGCTTTACAAAGAATTGGAAAATCCCTATAATGGAGTAGGAATAAAGAAACCGAGGAGAAAGTATATCTATGAGCAGGGATGATTTTCAATCCACGAATATTATGGACATTGATACGGTTACACTGGATGATGCCAATGATGCGGTAATGATCATTGACCAGACGAAACTGCCGGGGCAGATTGAAGTGATCGCACTGAAGACGGCCCAGGAGATCTGGGATGCTATTTATCTGCTGAAGGTACGCGGGGCACCGGCCATCGGTGTGGCGGCGGCATTTGGTATTTATATTTTGGCCAAGCACATGCCCAAGGATGATTACGCATCCTTTTACCGGGAATTTTGTCGCCAGAAGGATTTTCTGGATTCATCCCGTCCCACAGCGGTAAATCTTTCCTGGGCACTGCGTCGGATGGAGCAGGTGGTGATTTCCTCCCATGACAGGGGAAGAACCATTCCGGAGATTCTTGCAGATCTGAAGGAAGAGGCGGAGACCATCTGGCGGGAAGACATTGATGTTTGCCGCAGGATCGGTGAAAACGGCCTGTCCCTTATCAAAAAAGGTGATGGGATCCTGACCCACTGTAATGCGGGCAAACTGGCGGCAGTTCGTTATGGAACGGCGACAGCGCCCATTTATCTTGGACAGGAAAGAGGCTATGATCTGCGTGTGTTCTGCGATGAGACAAGACCTCTTCTGCAGGGCGCAAGACTGACAGCTTTTGAATTGCAGGAATCCGGTATTGACACCACACTGATCTGCGATAATATGTCAGCCATGGTAATGAAAAATGGCTGGGTCAACGCTGTGTTTGTGGGATGTGACCGGGTTGCGGCCAATGGAGATGCGGCAAATAAGATCGGCACTTCTGTGGTGGCAGCAGTGGCAAAGCAGTATGGTGTGCCGGTTTACATCTGTGCACCTACATCAACCATAGATATGGAGACTCCCACCGGTGATGACATTGTGATAGAACAGCGTCCGGCGGAAGAAGTGA
>CAMEWP010000122.1 GCA_945946605.1 uncultured Pseudobutyrivibrio sp.
TTGCACAGAAACAGCTGCAGAAGGGATCCTTACTGGGAGCTGTAAAAGAGTAAAACACAAAGTGGTTGGCATTGCCTGAATTAATGACGATATAACCCGGATCATGTACATCATCAGCAAGATTTGCGGATGTGTGCAGCGTCCGGGTTATTTTGGTATCGGATATGAATGGAGGAGGAAAATGTATGTATAATCCATATCTGCCCAGCAATGAATTTGTTCCGGACGGGGAACCGAGAGTTTTTGGGGATCGGATTTATCTTTACGGATCCCATGATGAATATGGAGAAAAGTCCCTTTGTACCGGCGACTATGTCTGCTGGTCGGCGCCCCTTACCATGGAAGAGTGGAGATACGAGGGAGTGATCTATGAACGTATGCAGGATCCTTATATTCGAAAGATCACAGAGAAGCGGAAGGGAAATATGTTTAACCAGTATCTTTATGCACCGGATGTGATAGAGATAGAGGGAAAATATTACCTTTATTACGGTGTGGCTATGTCCGGCGCAGGTTTTGGTGTGGCAGTAGCCGACGCCCCCACAGGACCTTTTACTTATCTGGGACGGGTGAGATATCCTCAGGAGGCAAAGCCAAAAGGATGGAAGGATACGGAAGACGGAATTGATGATGGGGATATGGCTCTTGGTATGGGTATGCCCATGATCCAGCTAAATCCTTTTAAGAAACATTTCGGCCTGAACATGAAAGACTATGCCTATGACCCGGCAGTGCTGTATGATGAGGGAAGACTGTTTTTGTATTTTGGCTGCGGATACTGCTATGCGGCGGAACTTTCCACAGAGGATATGCGCACTCTGGTAAAAAGTCCGGAAACGGGAACCTATATTACCGGGCCGCTTTTGCCCTCAACGGAAAAAGCAGACAGGCAGGCAGTGGCAGCCTAGGACGGATGGCATATGGGAAATGGTTCTTCCATCCGCCGGATCAACGGGAAATATTATCTCAGCTATTATGCGGCCAATAAAGACAAGGGAAATGCCATGTGCTATTCCATGTCGGATTCACCTTTTGGACCTTTTACATATCAGGGTGTACTGGTGTCCCTTGGCAACGGACGATACAAGGATCAGCTGCTGCCTACGGCCTATGTGGGCAATACCCACGGGGGAATGGTGCAGATCAACGGAACCTGGTATCAGAATTATCATCGTCAGACAGGGGATGAATTTCCCGCAAGACAGGCCTGCATGACAGAACTGGTGATGAGGGAGGACGGTACTTTTGAACAGGCAGAGTACAAATCCCAGATCCGGGAGCAGGGTGGTATGCCCTGGAAGGGCGAGTATCCGGCATATATTGCCTGTGAACTTCTGAACCGGGAAGGTATCACCGGCACAAGAAAAAATACGCCCTACTTTGTGCTGGACAAAGAGTTGGATATGCAGGTAGTGACCGGACTTTATGAAGGCAGCTGTGTTGGAATCAAGTATATCGATTTTGGTGAGCCGACTCAGCAAAAGACTCAGGAAAAGATTCAGACAAACGAGTATGCTGCAAAGCCTGGAAATGAACTCCGGGCAACCATCGAGACTAATGGAAAGCCGGGAGGAGAAGCACTGATCTGCCTGGATGATCCCAAGCAGGTGATAGGAAAGGTAAAACTGGAGCAGTCAGGAAGAAATGAGGCGGTGATAGGACAAAAGCCGGAGGGTGTCCATGAGGTTTTTGTGCGATTTACCGGGGTTGATCCTAAGGCAGAGTTTGTGAAAATATATTTTTGTTAGAAATGTGAGTATATCTGATAGAGGGTGATACGGGACTTTGATATCATATTATAAAAATTGAAATTGATTTCTTAAGAAAGAAGAGGATAAGAAAATGAAAGCAATCATGGTGATGTTTGATTCTTTGAATCGCAGGATGCTTAGTACTTATGGATGCCAGGATATCAAAACCCCTAATTTCGACCGGCTGGCAGCTCACAGTGTAACATTTGACAACTGTTATATCGGCAGTATGCCCTGTATGCCTGCCAGAAGAGAGCTGCATACGGGACGTTATAATTTTATGCACCGCAGTTGGGGACCGCTGGAGCCCTTTGATGATTCCATGCCGGAAATCCTGGGAAAGAACGGAATTTACACCCATCTGGTGTCTGATCATCAGCACTATTGGGAAGACGGTGGATGCACCTACCATACCCGATATAATTCCTGGGAGATCAGCCGGGGACAGGAGGGAGACCTGTGGAAAGGTCATGTGAAAGATCCGGACATGTCAGGCTATAAAGGCGAAAAAGACAACGCTGCCAAGGCAGCCATGAAGGAGGCGGGAATCCAGGATTTAAACCGTCAGGATGCTGTCAACAGACTGTACCTGCAGCAGGAAGAAAATATGCCTCAGGCAGTCACCTTCCGCAACGGTCTGGAGTTTATTCGTCAGAACCATCAGGAGGACAATTGGTTTTTACAGATCGAGACCTTTGATCCCCATGAGCCTTTCTTTGCATCGGAACGATTCCGGGAAATGTATCCGGATCCGGACTATACCGGAAAAGAATTTGACTGGCCGCCTTATGATCGGGTAAAGGAGAGCCCGGAAGAGGTGGAGCACTGCAGAAAGCGCTACAAAGCCCTGGTTTCCATGTGCGACTATTATCTGGGAACCGTGCTGGATGCCATGGATGAATATGGTCTCTGGGAAGATACCATGCTTTTGGTAAATACAGACCATGGCTTCCTGCTGGGTGAGCATGGCTGGTGGGCAAAATCTATTATGCCTTATTACAACGAGATTGCCCATATTCCCATGTTTCTCTGGGACCCCAGAAGCGGCGTGAAGGGAGAGCGGCGCAGTGCGCTGGTGCAGAATATCGATGTGGCTCCCACCATATTGGAATATTTTGGCCTGGAGCCTACAAAGGATATGATGGGCAAATCCCTGAAAGAGACGGTAATCTCCGATGAGCCTGTTCGCCAGTATGCTCTGTTTGGCAGCCATGGCAATCATATCAACATTACGGATGGTACCTATATTTACATGAGATGTCCGGGGCTGGGAGAGACGGTTTATGAGTATACCCTGATGCCTACCCATATGAGAAACCGTTTCAGTGTGCAGGAACTTCAGAGGGCGGAATTGAATGCGGGATTTTCCTTCACCAAGGGATGCCCGGTATTAAAAGTACCGGCAACCGGAAATCCTTTTGCGGATCCCGCCAGATTTGGATCTCAGTTATATGATGTGTCAAAGGATCCCAGACAGCTGTCACCGCTGCAGGATGAGAAAAAAGAAGCAGAGCTTGCGGAGGAAATCCGTAAACTCATGATAGCAAATGAGGCACCGGAGGAACTTTATCACGTATTTGGCCTGGAGAAAGACCAGGTATTTACAGTGGAGGATCTGAGAAGAGAAAAAGAGCAGGAAAACAATATCCATTTCCCGGGGCTGGAAAATTATGTCATCGGACGGATCCCCTTCATTCAACTGCGGACGCTGATGATGCTGATGCCGCCGGAACAGGCCGAAAGTCTGAAAGGGGCCATGGATCAGCAGCTGGCTGCTGCCGGATGCAAGGAGATTACGGGAGAGTTTATTCTGGGATTTTTACAGGGACTGCCTTTTCCGGAAGAAATGAAAAAGAAACTGCTGAGTATGCTGGAAGGCATCGCACAGCAGTAAGATCCTGTTATTTTGTTTCAGTGTTTGTTTCGGTGTGTTTCTTGTAAATGGCACCGCCAAGGATAGAAAAAACCACAATGATCACCATTGCAATGATGGCAATGTGATATTGGGAACTGTTCAGGGCGCTTCCACTTAAGGTGGAAAGGAAGATGGCCGGGAAACGTCCTACTGCACAGATAAAGATCCAGTGGGATAATTTAATATGGGTCAGACCGGCAAAGTAGGTGATGATATCCTTTGGTGTTCCCGGAATCAGGAACAACAGAAAAAGGATTCCTTCTACTTTGTCGTTGCTTTGCAGGAATTTTACGGAGTCTAATTTTTCCTTGCTGATAAATAATTCGATAAATCTGACACCGAATTTCCGGACCAGAAGAAACACAAGAACGCTGGCCAGGGTACAGGACAGACTGCAGATCAGACTGCCTTTCCAGATGCCGAAAGCGTAGCCGGCTCCGATCTGAAAGGGACCGCCGGGGATCACAGCTGCAAAAACCTGGAAGATCATCATACCCATGAAAGCCAGGACACCCCAGATGCCCCGTTCCTCTATCCAGATCCGGAAGGCTCCCGGGTCGGATACCAGAGAGATCATGGGCTGTCCGATATAGTAGGTAAAACAGGTCAAAAGAACGATGGCCAGGAGAAATATCACCAGTTGCACCATCTGTTTTCGGGTTAATTTTTTTAAATGAAATTTCTTTTTTTCCTTTTTCTCTTTCATATGTTGCCCGCCGTTTCTGAAGTATTTAACCAAAGTATAACACTCTACGGGTAAGATATGAGGGAATAAAGGAAAGTTTAACAAATTTTTTAGAAATTCTTAGGATTTCTCAGAATTTTTGGGAAATCTCAGAGATTAAATTTATGGAGGATAGGAAATATGTATGGAACATTTACTTTTACAATGCCCTGGGCCAGCATGGTCTTTGATATTACAAAGAAAGATGACGGAACTGTTGGCGTGGTAGTACGAGCTCCGGAGCGGGAACAGGTTATAATCCCGGATGAGGTTTGCTGTGATGGGGACACTATTCAGCTGAAAATCGGCAGCATGGGTATGAAAATGATGTACACACTGACTTACCGGCAGGGATATTATGATGTGGAAGGAGAAATTCCGGTGATGGGGAAGATCAGCGGAAAGGCAGTGTCCGCCCGGGAGCAGAAAAGAGAAAAGCAGGAGATGGAAAAAGACTTAGAAGCGGCAGCAAAGATCCCGGTGCCGGAGCGTACACCGGAGGAGATCGAGGAACTGGTGGAAAACCTGCTTGGTAAAATGACCCTGGAAGAAAAACTGGGACAGATGACCCAGTCCGGAGGAGCTGATACTTCTCTCATCGGAAATGAAGTGGAGCAGACCATGCCCATTGAGGATCAGATCAGAAATGGGATGCTGGGATCCATGATCTCCATGGCACCCCTGGAGGTAAATTACAAGCAGCAGAAAATTGCAGTGGAAGAGTCCCGGCTGGGGATTCCCCTTCTGGTCTGCAGGGATGTGATCCACGGTCTGGAAACGGTATTCCCTATTCCATTGGCCTGGTCCTGCTCTTTTGACCCTGACATGGTGGAGAAGGCAGGCCGTATCGCGGCAAAGGAGGCCACTTCCCGAGGTGTGATGCTGGCTTTTGCACCGATGCTTGATATTGCCAGAGATCCCCGTTGGGGACGCATCGCTGAGGGAAACGGAGAGGATCCCTATCTGGATGCCCGTATGGGAGAGGCTGTGGTAAGAGGATATCAGGGTGAAAAACTCACAGACGGGGATACCATGGGAGCCTGCCTGAAGCATTTCCTGGGATACGGTGCAGCAGAAGGAGGAAGGGATTACAATACCACGGAGATTTCGGATGTCACCTTAAAGAATGTTTATCTTCCTGCTTTTTCGGCGGCGGTGGATGCTGGGGCAGTCTCTGTTATGAGCGCATTTAATGAGCTGAATGGTACCTCCATCACCATGAGCAAAAAGTACCTCAGGGATCTTCTGCGTGGCGAGGTAGGATTTGACGGCCTGGTGGTATCTGACTTTGGTGCGGTGGAGGAAACCATTGCCCATGGATGTGCTGAGGACGGCGCAGATGCTGCAGCAAAATGTGTGGATGCCACGCTGGATATGGAGATGGCCACCGGATATTACCGGGGATATCTGAAAGGTGAAATAGAAAAAGGCCGTATTTCCATGGAACAGATCGATGAGTCTGTCCGCAGGATCCTGCGCCTGAAATATCGTCTGGGCATCA
>CAMEWP010000123.1 GCA_945946605.1 uncultured Pseudobutyrivibrio sp.
CCCAGCTAGTGTCTCGCTGTTCTTAATGACGGTAAGGTCCACACGACTTTCTGCGAAATCGTCGGTGAGCTGATATTTCTGATCGGCGTCCTCTACAACCACATCCGCCACTTTGTATAGGGTAAGTTCATTGCCAATGGATCGGCCTTCCTCCGGCGTCACAGTAATGGAACCAACCCGGTCCAGATCGATCTTTGTGTAGGCAAAAGCAGTCAGGTTCAGGGAGAAGAGCAAGGTAAGAGCCAATGTTAAACTCCCCATGGTTTTCATTAATTTTCGGAACATTTTATTCTCTCCTTATGGTCTCTTCCTCTGGTATTTCACCAGCAGGATGATCAATAGAATCAGCAGCAAAGGTGCTGCCACAACGGGTGCCAATATCGTGGAATCCAGTTCATATGCTTCATTGGTGATGACAAGACCAGCATCATCGGAATTCCTGGTCCGGTGTCCGCGCACCAAAAGTCTGTGGGTATTGATACCGTAAGGTGTACAGGTAAGCAAAGTCACATAGTCCTCCTCCGGCTCAATATTCAAATTGCTCACTTCTTCCGGTTCCACAATGCGTATCTGATCCACCTCATAGGTCAGAAGGCGGTCAAGAACCGTTATGGTAAAAGTATCGCCCTCTTCCAGTTCGTCCAGATCAGAAAACAATTTGGCGCTGGGCAATCCCCGGTGACCTGAGATCACCGCATGGGTACCTTTGCCGCCAACGGGAAGGGATGTGCCTTCCAGATGTCCGGTGAAACCGTTCAGCACTGTATCTGATGTACCGTGATATATGGGCAGTTCTACCTTAATGCGGGGAATGCTGATATATCCCATCATTCCATTTCCCAGAACATTTAATGTATCTTCATACCCCTCCAGCTGATCAAAATTAACCAGTGGGGAGGACACTTGCAGCAATGCCACATTATAGGCCTCGGCCTTCTCAAACTCCTCTGTATAGTCTTCCTTTGTCATATGGGCAAGGGCTTCTTCATAGTCAATAATGGCCCGGGTCTGTACCCGGCTGTTCCACCAATCACTGATGGTGGGATACAGCAGCACGGAAAGCCCAACGAAAAACACCAAAACCAATATGAGCGTAGAATAATCTCGTTTCTTTTTCTTCATGATGCTCTCTCCGCTGTTTGTCTGTCATCTGTATTTTTTGTGTTGTCACAAGTAAATAACAGCACGGAGCGTTCCACAAAACAGCTCATGCCTTATGAAACGCTCCCTGACGCTATTGCTTCAGGGAATCCTGCCGATAAACAGGACCATCATTCCTAATCTTCATATCCACTCATACGCTTACGCACGATCCATGCAACAGCTGCTCCTGCAACCAGAATACCGCCGATCACATAGAAGATGGTAGTACCGATACCACCGGTGGAAGGAAGGATGGAACCGGACTGGTTGAGGATCTCAACAGCCTCATCTTCAACCAATGTTGAAACACCATCGTTTTCTACAATTTTTACTTCTACGCGCTGATCCAGTTTATTGTATCCATCAGGGGCTGTTGTCTCTTCAAGATAATAGGTACCTGCAGCAAGACCTTTGATTGTTGCAGTACCAGCTTTCAATTTTGCACTGACAAAACCAGCGGCACTCTTCTCCTCTGCCGTTGCCGGACGATAGTACAATACCATACCGTTTTCATCTTTTTGGGCAACAAGCTGGATCTGATTTCCGCCGGTTTTGGCATCATACAGATCAAATTCAGCACCTTCCAGTACATCACCATCCTTGTTTACCTTTTTCAGATCAAACCGATAGGTATAGGTAGTAACTTTCTTAACAGAAGAGGAATCTCCAAACTCCAGTGCAGCCTGGTTGTTTACTTCACCCGTTACCGCTTTATCGTTTACCGTAGCAGAATAGGTAATGACGATTTCCGTATCTTTTGCCAATGTGGAAGTGTATGACTTCGGAAATACAATGGTAAAGGTATCTCCCTCATCGGGGGTTTCCTTTATTGTATAGTTTCCAGATGCCACATCTGCACCATTCACTTTAATAGAAATAGAATCTTCCTTCAGTGTTAATCCTTCGGACATGGTATCACGAACAACATAATCTGTATCTGCATCACCACCTGCAGTTACTGTGATTTTGTATTCCACGGTATCTCCAACGGAAACAGAGGGTTTGGGATCTACCTTCTCTTTTTCAATCTTGGGGATCTCATTCTTCTCTAATACGGTAAATGCAGAGTCAGCAGTAACCAGAGCACATACAGCACCCAGGGACGAATCTACAAAATAATATCCTGGCTCCAAACCATCAATGATAACGGTGCTGTCAGAAGCCTTTACAGATTTTGTTGCCGTCAGCTTATCTTTTTGCTCATTTAACGCTTTGGCTAATTCTTTCGCAGCGGCTTCATTTTCAATAGAAACATTATAAACGGATCCGTCAGCAGATGGTGTCAGTGTCACACCGGTAACCCCGCTTACAATGCGATAAATCACACTCTCGCCTGCATCCAAAGTGTATGCATAACCTTTTTCGCCATTGTCTAAATCAGCAGTTGTCACATCGAAAATCTTGTATGCAGTGTAGGTCTGCTTCTCAACAGCGTTACTAATGTTGATCTCAGCAGCCATGGCTGGAATGCATAACGCCATCATCATAATGAGCGTGGCTGCAATCGCCAAAACTTTCTTTAATTTTTTCATAGTTTTCGTTCCTTTCTTTTTTACTATTTATTCAGATGCTTCCATCGGCAACAGGAAATTTGTGCCGTGAATGAGAGCGTTGCACTATTCTTCCCTCCTTTCACGCCTGCGCCTCAGTTGGCATCCATACACAAAAGCGAATCCCATCAGGATCATTCCGCCCAGTGTAAACAGAATTGTTCCGGCTCCGCCGGTATGTGGCAATTCGGCTCCGGTAGAATTTTCTACCTGGAAACGATTGGTATATCCATTGCCATCTTCACTCTTTTCCTTTGTTACTTTCAATGATTCTCCGCCTGTTTTGCTGGCAGTGACGACTCCATCCTGGTTAACCACAATGCAAATTTCTTCAGACAGCCCATGATACCCATCAGGAGCTTTTGTCTCAATCAAAGTGTAGGTTCCTTCCGGCAATCCCGAAATATGGATCTGCCCCAGTGTTTCACCATCACTTGAGGAAATCAATTTTTCTTCATTGGTTTCGAAAACAGCCTCACCGTTAACGGAAACGGATCCGCTATAATACTCACCACTATCATTTGTCAGAGTAAACTCTGCCCCAGCAAGTTTGGCACCATTGGTGCCGCTTGCAATCTTTGTAATGATCAAATCTGCATATTGCTTATGCCGGACATTTACAACGGTATTACTGCTCATAATGTCACTCCATGCACCGGAACCATCACCCAGCGAAGAATCCCAGTACGTCATCTGGGTTCCCTCGCCTCCTGCGAAACTAACCAGATAAACCTTATCAGATGCTGTATAGCCATCAGGAGCATCGTGTTCTACAATGTAATACATTCCGGCACTCATACTTCCAAAATTAACTTCACCATCCGCATCAGATGTAACTGATTTGATATAGTTTGAAGTGCTCAGGCTCTGGGTTCCATCTGCCCCAAGGACAAGATCCGGTTTCAGATATTCTCCATCCGATCCCTTCGATGCACTGTACAGATAAAATACCGCACCCGATAACGGGCGATTGGCATCATCGGTTTTGGTAATCTTCAGTTCTCCGGTATCTCGCTTATTGGTAACAGTCAGTGTTATATGCTCTATATCTGCAGGTACTGTTGTGATATGGTCATCGGCATCTGTATAGACCATATCGGACATTGTCACATTATAGTAACGATATCCATCCATAAACTCACTGGAATATTTGTGTTCTCCTATGGTTTCTTCCACCAGCGTGTACTGTGCCAGATCACCATTTGCATACAGAGGAATATCTTCAAATGTTTTCGTCCATCCCTTTGTGGTGCCAAAAGACACCTGATAATTGCTGCCCATACTCACTCCATTACGATAAAGTTGGAGTGTGACATCTGTATTCTCACCATCCAGCCAATCTTTCCTAATAGTCAGATCAACGGTACGGGAATAATTTTTTACAATGAGAGTCAGGTTATCGCTGTCATTCTCATTCTTTGCAACATATTCATGGTTTTTGTTTTCTGCTCCAATGTCGCCTATTGAAATAACCTTATATTCATTTTCGTCAGAACCATTTAATTCTGCAGTTATAACGCCCGGGTCATCGTAACCGGTAGGTACCTTTTCATCAAAAGTATAGGTTCCGCCACCAATAAACAAATATGCCTGACCGCTGTAATCCGTTGTGACAGTTGTTGTTCCAGTTCCTGTGGATCCACTTGCATCCGCCGTATAACCGCTGCCACCGGTGTTGTATAATACAAAGTCATCGTTGCCTTTTTTACTTACAGTAAAACTTACATCCGGCATCAGATTACCGGTAGCCGCATCCATTTTTTGCAAAATCAGTGTTCCCGGCGCTGTATAAGTGTTCAGCAGGGACACGGTAGGTTTCGCCACATCTGTACCAAGTCCACCGGTTACCTCGATACCATCTGTAGGATAAGTAACATAACCGCTGGTATTCTGATCCGAATTCTTCGCATCCCGTATCCGATAGCTGGCGTTGGTGGTATACTGATTTTTGTTATAGACATAATTATTTTCTTTTACTGTGTAATCATAATATTGATCCACATCCACAACCCAGGTGTAAATCTTTGTAATATCATCATAGGCTGCATCTTTAAGATATAATGTTTTGCCATCATTTACGGTGTCATCTTTTTCCTTACTCTCTACACTAATACTCCAATCATTTTGTTGGATTTTATCGATTGCTGTTTCATCACCTGCAAATGTCTTTGTAACAATCAGTTTTCCTGTCTTTGCTACCAGAATTCCATCAATGTGCCAGCCGTCCGTTCCTTCATATTTGAATACATGCCACTTTACCGTAAAGTTTTTTGCAGTCAGCTCATCTACAGTAATTGTATGACCATTGATCGTAATGCTGGTTCCCTTGGCCACCATAGCGCGAATATTTCGAAGAACTGTTTCATCATCCGGAAATGTTCCTTTACAGACAGTTGTTTTTCCATTAACCGTGTGAGTTAATAGTCCGCTGGTTAATTCTGTGGTAACAATTTGGTGATACGCATTCAGATCAGTTCCGGAAGTGCCACCCAAAATATATGTTTGTGAACTTCCGGATGTTGTAATTTTCTTCCCGTCGTACATCCAGGTACCCTGCGTTGCTGTACTTCCGGCAACGCCACAGTCCATTGCGTAAACAGAATTCGTAAAATTCTCAGATTCTGTACTTCCTGTCCAGTCTGTTGTTCCTTCTACCACTGCTTGAAGAGATACAAAAAAATTCACTGCAGATCCTGTCCTTTTGGAGCTATTTGCATAATTTATGGTCCAGACTCCGTAAAGTGTAAGATCTTCTGAAATGTTATTGATCACTTCACCCGGGCCGTATTCCACATTCTGTGAACCGGCATTGGTTGCCCAGCCCTGGAAAGTTGCAACTCCGAGATATTTTCCGCCTGCACTGTAGTTGTATGTCGTATAACTTGGAGACAGAATGGTATAATTACTCCCATTCTCAGGATCATCCACATAAATACTTTCACTACCGCCAATCTTTGGTGCCGCATAAGGATCCGAGGGTTCTTCCGGTGGATTTAAAACATAATTTACACTTACAGTTTCCTCCGATACCAATGAGATCATCATGGGCTGTGTCACTTCTGTCAAAGTAAATGTGGTGGTATCTGTCGTGCTGCTTTCCTCCGGTATCTGACCGTTACTTGCCTTCCACTCATAC
>CAMEWP010000124.1 GCA_945946605.1 uncultured Pseudobutyrivibrio sp.
TCTCCTCGATTCTGGCAGGATGGATTCGTCCATCCACGATCAGCTTCTCAAGAGCAATTCTGGCCACCTCTCTTCTCACCGGATCAAATGCAGAGAGAATGACCGCTTCAGGTGTATCATCAATGATCAGTTCTACACCGGTCAAGGTCTCTAATGTACGAATATTACGTCCTTCACGACCTATGATACGCCCTTTCATTTCATCGTTAGGCAACTGAACAACAGAGATGGTTGTCTCAGCGACATGGTCAGCAGCACATTTCTGAATAGCTGTCACCACAATATCTCTTGCCTTCTTGTTTGCCTCTTCCTTTGCCTGGGCAACGGATTCCTTGACTAATTTCGCAGCATCAAGTTTTACATCTTCTTCAACAGTTTTTAAAAGATAATCTTTTGCTTGTTCGGAGGTTAATCCTGAGATTCGTTCCAGTTCCTGTACTCTCTGCTGATTCAGCTTGGCGACTTCAGCCTTCTGCTTGTTAATCTCCGCTTCCTTTGCAGCAAATCCGGCTTCTCTTTTTTCAATGGCATCTAATTTCTTGTCCAGATTTTCTTCCTTCTGGAGAATGCGATGCTCATTTCGCTGGATTTCTGCTCTGCGCTCACGGATTTCCTTGTCAAGATCATTCTTGGTCCGCAGGGATTCTTCCTTAGCTTCCAGAAGAGCTTCTCTCTTCTTGGTCTCCGCGGTCTTCACTGCCTCATCGATAATCTCACGGGCGCGATCCTCTGCACTTCCAACCTTCTGGGCTGAAACCTTCTGGTGGTAAGCATTGGACACTGCCAGTGTTATCGGAACAGCAACGACTAATGTCACAACAACTGCGATAACAATCGGTAGCACAGGAGCACCTCCTTTATTAAGTTTTATTGTACATATAACGAAAAATTTGAAATTTTGTCATAAACTACAACACATAAATTCTATCCTTTTTTGTGCATTATGTCAAGAGCTCATCCTGTGTCCCATAGGAAATCTCATAGTCTTCCCGCAGCACTCTTCGGATCTTTTCGCACTGAAATCCCCTCTGCATCAGGAATCGAAAAGCCTTATCTCTCTCCTTCACCGTCAAACGATCCTTCGTATAACCTTTCTTGCGCAGCTGAGCACGGATCAGGTCCTCCTCCGGCATCTCATAATCCTCCTCCAGGCAACGGCAGATCAGATCTTTGTCCAGCCCTTTTCCCTGAAGGTCCTGCATAATACGCATCCTGCTTCTGGACTCCTGGTAACATCTGATATAGTTCCTGGCATACCTCTCATCATCCAGATAATGATAGGACCTCACATAATCCAGCGCCGCCTCCACTGCCTCTTCCGGATACCCATTCCGTGTCAATTTATCCCGAAGCTGGCAGGTGGTCTGATCCATCTTCTCTAAAATGTGCATGGCGCGTTTTGTGGCTCTTGGTATCAGGATCTCCTCCATAATATTCCGGTATACTTCCTCCGGAATCTCCTCTCCCTCTTTCAGTCCAAAACGATCCGCCTCTTTCTGGTAGATAACAAAGTCTGCCTCCCCCCGGACGCAGACTTTGCATTTTCCTTTTCCTTCTGAATGTATCTCTGTAATCATCATCATGGATTACTCCGACTTTGCTGCAGACTTGCTGCCGCTCTTTGTCTCCTTTACCGCTTCCTCATCCGCCTGAGGCTCTTCTGTCTGGGCATAGTGTGCTCTTACCTTAGCCTCGATCTCGTTGCAGATCTCAGGATGCTCCTCTAAAAACTGCTTGGTATTCTCTCTTCCCTGACCAATCTTCTCGCCCTGGTAAGCGTACCAGGATCCGGACTTATTCACAATGTTCAGATTGGCAGCGTTATCCAGGATATCCCCTACACGGGAAATACCCTTACCAAACATAATATCAAACTCTGCCTCTTTAAAGGGCGGTGCAATCTTATTCTTCACCACCTTCACCCGGGTACGGTTACCAATCACTTCTCCCTGCTGCTTCAGTGTCTCAATCTTTCTGACATCCAGACGGACAGAAGCATAGAACTTCAAAGCTCGTCCACCGGTGGTAGTCTCCGGATTACCAAACATCACACCGATCTTCTCCCGAAGCTGATTGATGAAGATCACGATACAATTTGACTTGCTGATCACAGCCGTCAGTTTCCGCAGAGCCTGTGACATCAGGCGGGCCTGAAGACCCACATGAGAATCTCCCATATCACCATCAATCTCCGCCTTGGGCACCAATGCCGCTACAGAGTCTACGATTACAATATCAATCGCGCCGGAACGCACCATGGTCTCACAGATCTCCATGGCCTGTTCTCCGTTATCAGGCTGTGAAATATAAAGATTATCTATGTCTACACCAATATTCTTCGCATATACAGGATCCAGTGCATGCTCAGCATCAATAAAACCAGCGATTCCGCCTGCCTTCTGTACTTCTGCTACTGCATGAAGAGCCACCGTGGTCTTACCACTGGACTCCGGTCCGTAAATCTCAATAATACGTCCCTTGGGGAAGCCTCCCTGTCCCAGCGCGATATCCAGACTGATAGAACCGGAAGGAACCGTCTCCACACGCATGTTATTGGATGTATCTCCCAGTTTCATCACCGCACCCTTACCGTAATCCTTCTCAATCTGGGCAATGGCCGTATCCAACGCTCTTAATTTATCTTCCCTTGTCATTTCCTTTGCCATAAAATCCTCCGTTCCGAACATCTGTTCGTTGTATAGTTATATCATATGCCATATTGTTTTCATTGTCAATAAAAAATGGAATTAAAACAGATGCAAAAGATAAAAAAGAACTGTATCCGCCTTTTGCGAATTACATCTGTATTATAGAGGTTTTCGCCTCATCCCGTCAACAATTTCCTTAAAATCTCTGTTCCTTAAAATCATTTTTCCTTTATATGGTGATCTCTCTTCCACCGGAATGCCGGTACAGCCTGTGGGAAATCGATATAACCGTCCGATTTTTGCAGGCCTTCTGCAGAGCTTCTAACACCGTCTGCTCCGTTTCGGCATCTAAGTTTGCCGTGATCTCATCCAGCAGCAACAACTTTGGTTGTGACGCAATGGCACGGACAATGGACAGCAGCTGCCACTGTCCCTGGGAAAACAGAGAGGATGTACAGGGCGTATCATAACCCTCTTCCAGTTTTTCGATGGTGTCATGCAAGCCCACGGTCATAGCCGCATTTTTTGCCATTTCCCGGCTAATAGATGTATCAAACAGTGTGATCTGATCCAAGACAGTCCCCGGCACCATCTTAAAATTCTGTTCCACATACCCAAAGAATTTTCGTCTGATATGATCCGGCAGCAAAGAAGCATCCCGGCCATACAGCAATACCTCTCCGGCATCTGCCCGATACTGCCCCAAAAGAAGTTTAAAGATCGTACTTTTGCCTGCACCGGTTCTGCCCGACAGGGTGACCTGTTCTCCGGTTTCTACGGTAAAACTCAGATGGTTTAAAACTTTTCTATCCCGGTCATATCCGAAGGTGACATCCTTAAGTTCCACACAGGGCCTGCCGCTTTCCATCAGTTCTTCCAGATCCATGCTCTCATCCGTTTCATATCGCTCTTCCAAAGATAGGAATTCATTGATGCGATGCACGCCTGCCACAGCAGACTGAATGGTCTGGATTTCCATGCCGATACTTTCCAGCGGGGCAAAAACGGTACTGATATAGTTGATCACCGCCACGGCAGTACCAACGGACATTCCGAAAAATGTCTGGATCCTGGGATTTCCCGTTGCGGAAAGCAGCATCACTACAGCCACCACCACAGCATTGATCACCAGGATCACCGGAGAATATACAGAATCATAGAAATTGGTTTTTTCCACAGCATCATAGCTGTCCTGTATATGTTTATCATATACATCACGCATATACTTTTCCTTATGTAAAGAATGAACGGTACGGATGCACCGGATGGTTTCCGGAACATGATTTGTCACTTTTCCCACCGCCACACGGTTGGATATCTGAGCCGCCAGCATCCTTTTTTGTACCCTGCGGGTAAACAAAAAGATAAAAGGGACCACCAGAAGCAACACCAATGCAAGCCCCCTGTTTTTTATAAAAAGAATGGCAAAGATACTGATGACCTTACATGCATCAGAGAACATACTGATAATACCGGATGTAAAAAGTGTTTCCACGGTATCCACATCATTTACAAATCGCGAAACCACTGCACCCGGCTCCTGTTTTACGAAAGTATCTGCCGGCAGTCTGGTAAGTTTTTCACTGAGTGTGGTCCGCAGCCCGTGGGTAATCTTCTGTCCAAACACCACCAAAAGGCTTTCCCTGGCAGAATCAAGAAGGCTGGTCAGCGCCATCAAAACAAAGTAAGCAATTGCAAGGGAATATGGGATTCCATTTCCCTCTGTCAAAAGATCAATGACCCTTTCCAAAACCAGCGGCGGAAGGAGGGCGCAGACCACAGCTCCCACAACTGCCACTGCAATCCCCAGGGACACACCTTTATTTTCCTTGATCACATCCCGGATCACAAGAAGCATTCCCGATCTATTTTCCGTTTTCGCAACTGCATTCATGACTGCTGCCCCCCTTCCTGAAGATGATACATTTCCGCATACATATCGCAGTTTTCCATCAACTGCCGGTGTGTGCCTACGGTTGTCCTGCCATTTTCCATCCAGATGATCTCGTCCAGCTGGGGAAAAAGATACAGCCGATGGGAAATCAGAAGAACGATCCTGTCTTTTGCCATACAACGCAAATGTTCAAAGACTTCCTTTTCCGTATCTTTATCCAGGGCAGAAAAGGGATCATCCAAAATCATCACCGGTCTTGGGTGTGCCAACGTTCTGGCCAGGGCAACTCTGGCCTGCTGGCCCCCGGAAAGGCGGACGCCATTGTTTCCAATGACCGTATCTGCCCCATCCGGCATCTGGGACACTTCTTCCTTCATGCAGACCATTTGAAGCAGTTTCTCCACATCCACTTCATCTCCCAGACAGATATTATTTCGGATGGAATCGCTTAAAAGTTCCGGATCATGACCCATATATCCCACAATTTCACTGATGCCGGCATCAGATAATCCCGACAGTTCTCTGCCGCCGAACCGGATACTCCCCCTATAGGGATACTCGCATAAAAAAGCCTGCCCCAACGTTGTTTTACCGCAGGCAACCGGTCCTGTTACCCCAATAATTTTCCCGGGTTCTGCCACAAAGGAAAGCCCCTCAAAGACCGGATCATCTTTTGCATAGGCAACTCCCAGATCCTTCACCTTAAGCACATCTGATGCAGCTACTCTCTCCGGCAGTTCCTCCGGCGCTTCCTTCATCAGCGGCTTGATACGCTTCCAGGAAACCTCGGCCTTGTGAACAGCATTAAAAAGTTTTGCAGCTTTGGAAGACTTTACCGCCAGCTTTGAAAAACAGGAAATAAAAGTGGTAAAAGAGGCAATATCCCAGTTTGTCCATCCGGTCCCTAAGACATTTCTGCTTCCAAAATAAATAATAAATATCATACTGATCAGAGATATGATCTGGTAAATCGGTGGCATGGCAGCAACCCAGATATTCGCTTTTACTGCAGCCTTTTCATAGTCTGTCAGGTTTTCCTCATAGGCTTCATTCCGCTGTCTGTCACAGCCGAACACCCTGTATGTAGCCGCATTTGATACCCGGTCAAGGGTTGCACCGTTCAGCCGTCCCCGGCTTTCCTGGGCGGCCGCTCCGGTCTTCTGCACCACAACCTTCATTTTGGTCAATTGGAAAATTAAATTCCAGTTGTCCCATACCTCTGACTTGAACTTAC
>CAMEWP010000125.1 GCA_945946605.1 uncultured Pseudobutyrivibrio sp.
GTATACAGGTAAATCCACGAACCTACAATGTGGAGGTCATTACATATTGTCTATTTTCTGGTATAATGAAAATGACTTGAATGTAGACGAAAAACGGAGAAATGCCATGTCAATGATCAATGTATCCAATCTGACTTTCGCATACGAAGGCAGTTACGATAATGTGTTTGAAAATGTAAGTTTTTTTATCGATACCGATTGGAAACTGGGCTTTACAGGAAGAAACGGGAGAGGGAAGACAACTTTTCTCAATCTTTTGATGGGAAAGTATCCTTACAGCGGAACTATCAAAAAAGATGTGGAAATGGAATATTTTCCCTATGCGGTAAAGGATATGTCAAAATATACCATCGAGATCATGCAGGAGATCTGTCCCATGGCGGAGGATTGGGAATTTCTAAAGGAAACCTCTCTTTTGGATGTTGATGCAGAGGCATTGTATCGGCCATTTGAGACCCTCTCAAACGGCGAGAGAACAAAGGTGCTGCTGGCGGCATTGTTCCTTGCATCGGATACATTTCTGCTCATTGATGAGCCCACCAATCATCTGGATGCAGAGGCGAGAAAGAAAGTGGGAGCGTATTTAAACCGTAAGAAGGGATTTATTCTGGTTTCCCATGACAGAGTTTTGCTGGACAGTTGCGTGGATCATATTCTGTCCATCAATCGCACCAACATTGAAATCCAACAGGGAAATTTTTCCACATGGTGGCAGAATAAGCAGCTTCAGGATGCCTTCGAACAGAGTCAGCATGCAAAACTCAAAAAAGATATCAGTCGATTGGAACAGGCGGCAAAACAGACGGCAAACTGGTCAGATCAGGTGGAGAAAAGCAAAAAAGGAGCCACAAATTCCGGTTCTAAAATTGACCGCGGGTATGTGGGACACAAATCTGCAAAGATGATGAAACGGGCCAAGAGTCAGGAGAACAGGATGCTGGCAGCTGCGGAAGATAAGTCAAAATTGCTGCAAAACATAGAGCAGACTGACAGTCTGAAGTTAACCACACTGCGCTACCCGAAGGATATTCTGGTTCAAGCGCAGGACCTTTCCCTTTTTTATGGAGATCAGCAGGTTTGTTCTGAAATGAATTTCCGGATCAAACAGGGCGACAGAATTGCCGTAAAAGGAAAAAACGGAAGTGGTAAATCCACACTGCTGAAACTTATATGCGGGGAAGACATCAGATATTCCGGCATCTTAGAAATTGGAAGCAATCTGAAAATTTCCTATGTACCACAGAACACCTCATTTTTACAGGGGTCACTCAGTGACTATGCGAGGCAGTGTGATATTGACGAGAGCCTGTTTAAGGCATTGTTAAGAAAACTGGGATTTGAACGGACCCAGTTTGATAAGGACATGAAAGACTTTAGTGGCGGTCAGAAGAAAAAGGTGTTGATTGCCGGAAGCCTGTGTCAGGAAGCACATCTGTTTGTGTGGGATGAGCCGCTGAATTATATTGATGTTATTTCGAGAATGCAGATTGAGGAACTGTTGCTTTCTTATCAGCCGACAATGATCTTTGTGGAACATGACATTGCATTTGAACAAAAGATTGCAACAGGGGAAATTTTACAAAAAGAATAACAAAAGGTTTATATTACATTAAAAAAAATTTGACATTTCTTCTCTATGATAAGGTCACTTGATAAAAAACATAACAGATAGAAAACATCATTGTGATAAGAGAGGAGAAAAATATGAGTCAGTACAGATTAAAGACAGGCGGTGTAGAAAAGAAGGTAGTCGGAGCTTACAAGAAGATTGAAAACGGAGCAGTGGAAAGCTACAAAAAAGTAGAGCAGGCTGCAGTGGGAACCTACAAGAAGATCGAGAAGAAATTTGTAGATACCTTCCTGGAGGAGATCCCGGACGAAACAGAAGAAGTCATCACTGTGGACGATGCCGTGAAAAAAGTGTCTGTACAATAAAATATTATTTCTAAAAAGTGCCCTTCGGGGCATTTTTTATGTTACACTGTTAGGCAGATGATAAAACATATCTGCTGTCAGGAGGAAAAGAACATGAGTGAAGTAATGGACTGTATGATGACCAGAAGAAGTGTCAGAAATTATAAGCCGGATATGGTGCCGGATGATGTGATCGAAAGGATCGTAACCGCAGGTACTTATGCTGCATCGGGGAGAGGAAAGCAGTCTCCCATCATTCTGGCAGTGACACAGAAAGAACTGAGAGACAAACTTTCTGCCATGAATGCTGAGATCATGGGAACAGATTCAGATCCTTTCTATGGAGCGCCGGTGGTACTGGTGGTTCTTGCAAACAGGCAGATGCTCACTTACTTATATGACGGCAGTCTTGTGATGGGGAATCTGATGCTGGCAGCACATGATGAGGGGATTGGCAGCTGCTGGATCCACCGGGCAAAGGAAGAGTTTGAATCCGAGGAAGGAAAAGCGATCCTGAAGTCACTGGGAATAGAGGGGGACTATGAAGGGATCGGCCACTGTGTTCTTGGATATGCTGCGGAACCGGAAGCCCCGGCACAGCCGCGAAAGAGCGATTATGTATACTATGTAAAAGAGGAATGCTGACATGTTGGACATCAATCTGATATATGACGAACTTCCTAAGGATAAACCGGAATCGGAACTTCATTTTATCCGAAGGACGGCGGTGAGGGGGATCATTTACGACGGAGATCAGCTGATCATGGTAAAGACCCGTCTGGGGGATTACAAATTTCCCGGAGGCGGCGTAAAGGAAGGGGAGACCCATCAGCAGGCGCTTCGTCGTGAAATTCAGGAAGAGACAGGTTATACCGATGTGACCATCGGCAACTGCTTTGGGTCTGCTTTTGAGCAGAATATTGACTGGTTTGAAGGGGAAGGAACCTATTTTCAGATGAGATCCTTTTACTATATCTGTCATCTGAACAGCCCGGAGAAAAAGGAATCTCTGCTGGAGGATTATGAGGCAAAACTGGGTTATGAGGCGGTGAGGGTTGACCCGGCTGTGGCCTATGAAGCAAATATCCCGTTGCGGGAAATGGCCTTTGCGAAGAGCAAAGCGGAAGGCAACCGGTATCTTCCGGTGGAATTTGATGGCCTGGACCGGGAAACGGAGGTTCTGGCACGGGTGAAGGACCTGTCGCCGGAGAATATTGCAAAGGAAATTTAAGATTTATTTAAGAAATAAGTTTGGTATTTTTAAGATGCGGCCATTATGATAGGATTATCAATAAGGACGCATCTTTTTTAATGAGCAATGCGGCAGGAAAGAAGGTGAATTTTTGGAGGAGAGTAAAAAGGAGACGATTCTTGTGGTGGATGATAACAGGGAGATCGTCTTTTCTATCAGCGAATTGCTGAAGTATGAAGGGTATGATGTGATAGCGGCCTACGATGGTATGGAAGCCTTGGAACAACTGGAACAGCATCCGGTGGATCTGATCCTTCTGGATGTGATGATGCCCCGACTGAATGGACTGTCTGCCCTGATGAAACTCAGAGAAAAACATCGGATCCCGGTGATCATTCTCTCGGCTAAGACAGAGGAGAGCGACAAGGTATCCGGTCTGACTCTTGGGGCGGACGATTACATCAGCAAACCCTATCATTCGGCGGAACTTATTGCAAGGATCCGGGCACAGCTGCGGCGGTATCACACCTGGGGGAATGAGAAGAAAGAGAATACGGATCAGCTTTTGGTAAACGGAGGTCTGAGGCTGGATCTGCCAGGGAAAAGATGTATGGTGGATGGCCGGGAAATTCGTTTGACCGCAAAAGAATTTGCGATTCTTCAGATGTTTATGGAACATCCCGGACAGGTGTTTTCCGCAGAACAGATCTACGAACATGTGTGGAAGGAAGAGGCAATCCTGTCAGTGGAAAATACCGTTATGGTACATATCCGCCATATTCGGGAAAAAATCGAGATTGACAGCAAAAATCCAAGATATGTAAAGGTGGTGTGGGGAATTGGGTATAAAATGGAGCAGTTTTGAGGAAAGTAAAAGAAAAAAATTTATGTCGCTGGACGACTGGTTACTGATTTCGCCGGTTATCGGAGTTCTGGGAATAGGTGTCATGATCCATCTTTTTTCGGCATACTGGTATCCGACGGCAGCTGTCTGGAGTATGGGATTGCTTAGCAATGTGTGTTTTGCCGTTGCTCTTATTACATGGCTGCTGTGGTGGCTGAAGAGAAAATATAAGGACTGGCAGCCTGTATCTGAGGCCTATTATGAAGAGTGGAAACACAACTGGGACGCTCAGCAGCGTGTGATGGGAATTGTTTTGGCAGCAGCTTTGCTGATTGTACTGTTTCTCATATGGCTTCGGGCAAATCTTAATGGCATTTATCCTAAAAATCATGCGTTTATCTATTTGCTTTTTGCAACAGTGGGTATGCAATGGTTTTTGGCAGAAGTGGTTTTGATCAGGCAGATGAATGTTCGGTTACAAAAATACATGGAGATGCTGCAGGTACTGCATAAAAAGCAGACAGAAGCAGCACTGCAGTATGCAGCGGAAGTTGAGAAGGAAAGCCGGGAAAAAGTTTCCCGCAGCGACCGGCTTCGGATGGATCTTATCACAAATGTTTCCCACGATCTGAAAACACCCCTGACATCCATGGTGGGGTATTTGGAACTCCTGAAAAAAGAGGAAATGAATGACACTGCAAAAGATTATTTGCAGGTGATTTCCAGGCGGGCCGACAAATTAAGCGAAATGATAGAGAGCCTTTTTTCTTTGGCAAAAGTCAGCAGCGGAAATGTGGAGTTTCAGAAGGAAGAGATTTCCATGAATTGCCTGGTAGAGCAGATATGTGCAGATATGGACGATAAAATAAAGGCATCGGAACTTCAGTTTGTGATGAATCTTACGGAGGAAGGAACAGATTTTGAGGCTGATAACAGTTATATGTACCGGGTTTGTCAGAATCTTATGGAAAATGCTTTAAAATATGCACAAAAAGGACCCCGGGTTTTTGTTAAAACAGACATACAGACAGTAGCATCAGATGATGAAAGTCAGAAAAAAGTGGTGTTAGAACTCACCAACACAGCCGGTTACCCCATGGATTTTTCCAAGGAAGATATTGTGGAACGCTTTGCCCGGGGAGACCGGTCCCGCACCACAGAAGGCAATGGATTAGGGCTTGCTATCGTCAGCACCTATGTGAATGCAATGGGAGGAACCTTTGATATTTTTATTGATTGTGACCAGTTCAAGACCCAGGTAAGTTTCCCTCTTCATTCTTAAGAAAATCTTTCGTTTTTTCCCCATTAGAATTTTTCTATTTACCGATATCATAAGAACATCAGGATCCCTGCAAGAGAATTTGTAAAGATTCCGGCAGGGATTCTTTTGACATAAGGTGAAAGGAGGTTGCAGGATGTGTGCCCTCAATGATACCATAGGTTAGAGCAAACGGTATTTTGAGAACACACAAAGGAGAAGAGTTATGGAGCAGTTACAGAACAGTCAATTTCATATTCTGGTTGTGGAGGATGATAAGGAAATCCGGGATGGTATTGAGATCTTTTTGATCAGCCAGGGATATCAGGTACATAAAGCGGCAGATGGTGTGGAGGGCCTGAAGGTCATAGAAGAGACGGAGATCCACCTTGCCATAGTTGATATCATGATGCCCAGGATGGACGGCATT
>CAMEWP010000126.1 GCA_945946605.1 uncultured Pseudobutyrivibrio sp.
AATTCCTCGTTGCAGTTACCAAAGGGTGGCCGGAAAAACTGCGGATACTCTCCGGTACAGCTGCGGATCGCCTCATTGGCATCAGCAACCTCCTGCAGAGCAGCTTCATTCTGCATCTGGCAGAGATTCACATGGGAATAGGTATGATTTCCGATCACATGACCCTCCACCTGTATCCGCTTCACCGTTTTCTCCCGGCCTTCCACCGCTTCTCCCAGCAGAAAAAAACTGGCTTTCACATCTGCCTTGGCCAGCACATCCAAAAGTGCTTCCGTATAGATGCTGCTGGGACCATCATCGTAGGTCAATGCCACCTTTTTTACCGCAGTGTCCTCCAGCTGGCGCTGGATATGGTCTTCTTCCGGGGAAATATTGACACCGGTGGAAATTGCTTTACACTGCGCCATACCAACAGATACTGCCGCCAGCAGGATGCCTGCCAGCACAAGTCCCCAGCTTTTCCTGTCCGGAAAATGCCTTGTCTTCCTCACACTTTCTCCTTCTGATCCCACATGTTCTCATAAGCAATATATGCCGGATCCCAAAAGTATGTGAAACCAATCACCCTTCAGAGAATCGCGCATAGGATATACTGTGAAAAACGAAGGAGTTTCACACACTATGGAGAATAACCATAAATGTAAAGAAGATTTTCATGTACACGAAGTCCTTGGCAGTACCAGGGTAACCGGATGCGGGGACGAATGTCACAGCCACCGTTTTGCCACCATTTCCAGCGGCCCCATCCCCACAGGATGCAGCCATGTGCACGAAGTCCGTTTCTGTACGGATTCCTGTGACAAACACCAGCACGAGTTCAAGGGGATGTCCTCGGAAGCCATCGATGTAGGCTGTGGTCATCATGTACATTTTGCAGAGGCCTTTACCTCCAGCAACGGTACACCTTCCCACAAGCATAAATTCACGGTGGCATCCCTCATCGACGATCCCACCTGTGAATAACTTTCTTCATTATTAGGATCGGGAGGCAGGGCTGTCCCTTCCTCCCGATCGTATCATTTCCATCTTCCTGTTTAAAATCCAGACACCAGTTTTTCAATGTCCTCCTCTGACGCCTGAAGGGATCCCTGTATCATCTGCGGGCTTCCGCCCCCTCTGGCTCCCAGTTCTTTCCGAAGCAGCTCCGCCAGTTTTCTGCAGTCCAGTTCCGGACTTCCTATCACAAAACGGTAAGATCCATCTTCCTGCATTGACAGCACACCGGAAAAACCGGAGTGAAGTTTTGTGAGTTCATTCACCGTTTCCCGCATCAAGGGCTCTTCCAGACCGTTTTCAAAAAGCAGTACATGTCTTTGTTCCGCCGGAATCTGCTCCTTTTTTTGTTCCAGCAGCCGACGCCCGGCAGCCGAAAGTTGTTCCTTCAATTGCTTCACCTGATCCTGCAGGCGTCTGATATACTCTGTCAGGGTGTCCTCCCCGGAGCTTAACACATGCATCATGTCAGACACAGTCCGGTCCTTTTTTCGGAAGGCTTCTAACGCCCGGAATCCACAGAGGATACTGAGCCGGACACCGCCTTTATAATTCTGCACATGCATCACCTTCAGCATACCGATCTCACCGGTGCGTCTCACATGGGGTGCGCAGCAGGCGCATACATCCACTCCCGGTACCGTTACAATACGGATCTGCCCCCGGATCTCCTTTTTGCTGCGGAAATCCATGTTCTGCGCTTCCTCCCGGGTAGGATAAGTTACTTCCACCGGCAGATTCCGGGCAATGACCTGGTTGGCTTCCCACTCTGTCTGCCGGATCTGTTCTTCTGTCAGCACGCCGTTATAATCCATGGTCACAATGGAATCACTGAGATGGAATCCCACATTGTCCAGTCCAAAGCGGCTGTGAACAATGCCGGAAAAAATATGCTCCCCGGTATGCTGCTGCATATTGGAAAACCGGTGCTGCCAGTCAATTTTTCCTTTCACTTTCTTACCAGCCGGCAGTTCCTCTGGCAGCAGATGAACGATGACATCATCTTCCAGCTGCACATCCAGCACTTCCACTCCATCGATGGTTCCCTGGTCCGGACTTTGTCCTCCCTCCTCCGGGAAAAACAAGGTCTGATCCAGGATCAGGCGGCAGCCTGCCTCTGTCTTTTGACATTGCAGCACTGTCGCCTCAAATTCCACTCCATAAGGATCCCTGTCATATAACTTTATCGTGCTTTCCATCTTCGCTTCCTTTCTCCTGCATGGCCTGATCCCATCAGTCTATCAGTCTATTAATCGCTGCCCCTTTCTCACAGAAGCCGTCAGCTGATCATCTGTCACATCAATGACAATGGTATCTTCCATATCTACCTCTCCGGACAGGATCAGTTTTGCTGACAAAGTTTCCACATGTTTCTGCAGGAATCGTTTCAGCGGCCTTGCTCCGTAAACCGGATCGTATCCATGATCTGTCACAAAACGCTTTGCCTCATCAGTAAGTTCCACTGAAATCCGTCTGTCAGCCAGTCGCTGGTTCAGTTCCTTCATCAGAAGTTCCACGATACCGCTGATATTTTCCTTTGTCAGAGGCTTAAACATGATGATCTCATCCAGACGATTCAAAAATTCCGGTCGGAAATTGCCTCTCAGTTCGTTCATCACCGCTTCTTCACATTCCGGTCGGATGTTTCCTTCAGAATCAATGCCCTCCAACAGATGGGCTGATCCCAGATTGGAAGTCATAATGATAATGGTGTTCTTAAAGTCCACGGTTCTTCCCTGGGAATCTGTGATACGGCCATCATCCAGCACCTGAAGCAACACATTAAACACATCCGGATGGGCTTTTTCCACCTCATCAAATAATACCACAGAATACGGTTTTCTGCGAACAGCTTCTGTCAGCTGGCCGCCCTCATCATATCCCACATATCCTGGAGGCGCTCCGATCAGTCTGGAGACAGAATACTTTTCCATATACTCACTCATATCAAGCCGGACCATATTGGTCTCATCATCAAAAAGACTGGCTGCCAGAGTCTTTGCCAGTTCCGTTTTACCTACACCGGTAGGTCCTAAGAACAGGAAGGAACCGATAGGCTTATCCGGATCTTTGATACCGGCTTTGGAACGGATAATGGCCTCACTGACCTTGGTTACTGCCTCGTCCTGGCCCATCACTCTCTGATGAAGTTCCTCATCCAGATGCAGGGTCTTATTCCGTTCACTCTCATTGAGTTTTGCCACCGGGATTCCGGTCCAGCGGGAAATGATCCTTGCGATCTCATCCTCTGTTACGCTCTCACGTACCAGTCCCAGTTTCTTCTGTCTCAGATGTTCTTCCTCAGTTTCCAATCGCTTCATAAGATCCGGCAGCTGGCCATACTGCAGCTGGGCTGCTTTTTCCAGGTCATAGTTCTGCTGGGCAATTTTAATATCATTCTTCACCTGTTCGATGGATTCCCGCAGAGCAGAAACAGTTTCCACAGCCTTTTTCTCATTATCCCACTGTGCCTTCATACCTGCAAACTGATCTTTCAGCTCAGACAGTTCTTTCTGCAGTTCTTCCAGACGCTCTTTGCTCAAAGGATCGTCCTCCTTCTTCAGAGCAGTCTCCTCGATCTGCAGCTGCATGATCTTACGGTTCAGTTCATCCAGTTCTGCCGGCATGGAATCCAGTTCTGTCTTAATGGAAGCGCAGGCCTCATCCACCAGATCGATAGCCTTATCCGGAAGGAAACGATCCGTGATATAACGGTTGGACAGCACTGCTGCGCTCACCAGGGCACTGTCTGTGATCTTAACTCCATGGAAAACCTCATAGCGTTCCTTCAATCCACGAAGGATGGAAATGGTATCTTCTACGGAAGGTTCATCCACTGTAACCGGCTGGAAACGACGCTCCAGAGCCTGATCTTTTTCAATGTATTCCCTGTACTCATCCAGCGTGGTGGCACCGATACAATGCAGCTCGCCTCTGGCCAGCATGGGTTTCAACATATTGCCGGCATCCATTGCACCCTCTGTCTTACCGGCGCCTACAATGGTGTGCAGCTCATCGATGAAAAGAATGATCTCTCCCTCTGACTTGCGCACCTCTTCCAGCACTGCCTTCAGACGTTCCTCAAATTCGCCACGATACTTGGCACCTGCCACCAGTGCACCCATATCCAGCGCAAAGATCTTCTTGTCCTTCAGTCCTTCCGGCACATCACCCCTGACGATCCTCTGGGCCAGGCCTTCCACTGCTGCCGTCTTACCTACACCTGGTTCACCGATCAGCACAGGGTTGTTCTTCGTCTTCCGGGAAAGGATACGGATCACATTTCGAATCTCTGCATCCCGTCCGATGACAGGATCCATTTTCTGTTCTCTGGCACGTTCCACCATATCATATCCGTATTTTTCCAGGGTGTCATAGGTAGCTTCCGGATTGTCACTGGTCACACGCTGATTTCCCCGCACAGTGGACAGAGCCTGCAGAAAACGCTCTCTTGTGATACCGTACTCTTTCATCAGCTCCCTGATGGCCTTGTTGGGATAACGAAGCATAGCCAAAAACAGATGCTCCACAGAGACATACTCGTCTCCCATGGCTTTTGCCTCATCCTCTGCATGGATCAATGCCTGATTCAGATCCTTGCCCACAAATACCTGCCCGCCGGATACCTTTGTCCGGGCTTCCAGTTTTGTGATGACATTGTCCGTAAAATGTTCCAGATTGATCTCCATCTTCTGGATCAGTTCCGGAATCAATCCGCCTTCCTGCTGCAGCAACGCCGCGAGAAGATGTTCCTGCTCTATTTCCTGATTGCCGTAGTCGTAAGCCAGCTTCTCACAGGATTGTACAGCCTCCATGGATTTTTGTGTAAATTTTTGAATGTTCATAAATCTCCACCTCCAAGTCTGTTATTTTCATGATCTGCAGGAAATTCCTGATTCTTTCCTGCCATCTATAATCTATCACAAAAATTAGCACTCATCAAGAGAGAGTGCTAATAATTCATAAAAAATACACAATTTTCTTTTTTGCAGGAAATATCTGATATAAAAATATCTGATATAATAGGAAATAGAAATATTTACAGAAACGGAGGAGAACCATGAAAGATAGCATTTGTGTCGGTGTCATCGGCTCCGGCGTGATCAGTGAGATTTACCTGAAAAACATGACAACACAATTTCCAAAACTGCGTGTAAAATCCATTGCCTCCAAACACAAGGAACACGCTCAGGCCAGAGCAGATCAGTTCGGTATCGCCTGCTGCACCGTGGATGAGCTGCTGGCAGATCCGGAAATTGATCTGGTAGTGAATCTGACGCCCCTCTCTGCCCACTATGATCTCATCAAAGCAGCCCTGATGGCAGGAAAGCATGTATACACCGAAAAAACTCTCACCAATGACCTGTCCCAGGCAGCTGAGCTTTTAGCTCTGGCAAAAGAAAAAAATCTTTACCTGGGAAGTGCTCCGGAGACCTTCTTGGGAGCCAGCATCCAGACTGCAAAATCTGTTCTGGCTGACGGCACCATTGGGGATGTGACAGGATTTGTCATCACCACCAACCGGGACTGGGGCATTCTTTTAAATGTGCTGCCGTTTCTTAGGGAAAAAGGCCCCGGCATGTGCTACGATTTTGCCGTATAT
>CAMEWP010000127.1 GCA_945946605.1 uncultured Pseudobutyrivibrio sp.
CTGTTTAATCTGGCTTCCGCATCCGGAAGTTCATCAATGAAATTTCGCATATCATACCAGTACTCAGGATCATATCCATCCGGGCAGACTCCCTTTCCAAAGTAGTCCCCGCCATCCAGATGCCATTTTCCTATATAAGCACAATGGATTCCTCCTGCGGATATTCTCTGTCCTGCTGTCTTAATGTCCTGCCCCAACTGCATTCCATTTCCATACACCCCATTGGTACTTGGATACTGACCGGTAAAAATAGCAGATCTTGCCGGTCCACAGACCGGGGAAGCTGTGTAGGCCTGCCGGAAAATAGCTCCGCCATCGGCAATCCTGTCAATATTCGGTGTCGGTGCAGCCGAATCCTGATAACAGGTCAGCATATCGGTATTTTGTGTGTCAACCATAATAAATACTACTTGTTTTTTCATTTTCCCTTCTCCTACTTTTTTCTTTATCTTAAAAAATTTTTTCGTTCTGTTATTGTAATTTTTTGTGTTTCATTTTAATATTTTTATGTAAATATTTTTAGGAGAATGATAATGAAATCTATTACAGCAACTATTTTTTCATCTTATGGGATAACGGTACATATACTTCAGGGTCGGACAATTCTGGACTCCGCTTTTTCATCCCCCTATGCCAGTTTAATTTGCAACCGCTACATCACCACTTCTTACCATTATGATGAGTGTCCGCAGTGCTGCCCATTGGATCATTTTATTACCTTTTGCACAGTAACAGATTTGCATACAAAAGAAAGCTATCTGATCGGACCATATCTGCGCATTCAACCGGATGAAGCGAAATGCCTGGAGTATATGCATACCTACCATATAAAGTATACCGAAAAAAATTGTTTCTATGATTTTATCCGTTCACTCCCGGTTTTTTCCCACCAAAAAGATTTCCTTATGCTCAAGAATATTTACTTCCTTGTCAACAAAAAAGAACTACATATTTCTGATATAAAGAACTATGAAACAGAACTGGATAAATTCAAAAAAGTAAACAGTTTAACCACATCCAATTTTCCAAATAGCATTCTTTTAGATACAGACAGCAACAACTTATACGATCAGGAACGTTTGTCTCTCAGTTTTGTTCGAACCGGCGATCCTGAGGGGCTGTTGACCCACTTTAAAAACGCCCCTTATATCGTTTACCCTTTCCTCGCCGGTTCAGGAAATAAAAATTATTATTACACTGCTTTAACCGGGATCATTCTGGCCTCACGGGCCGCTGTGGAAGGTGGTATGAATTACTCTCAGGCACTTCAGCTCTGCGATATGTACCTTTTTCAGCTGGAGCAATTACATGAACCTGACGAATTTTTAACTGCAGTCCATACTGCTTATCTGGATTTTGCTTCCAGAACAAAGGATTACCAAAAACTTTGTTCCGGTCACTCTCCTCTGATCAAAGACTGTCTTCAGCAGCTGATGAACTACCATTTTGAAGATATGTCTCTTGCATCTATGGCAGACAAACTCTGTGTCAGTGCCAGCTATCTTTCCAGATTGTTTTCACAGGAAGTCGGCATATCCTACAATCAGTATGTGACCAATTTAAAAATCCGGGAAGCCTGCCGGCTTTTGGAAAACACCAATATGTCGCTGTCTGAAATCTCTTGTTCATTGTGCTTTTCTTCCCAGAGTTATTTTCAGAATGTGTTTAAAAAATACATGAAAATGACCCCGAATGAATATAGAAAAAAGCTTGTTCTCCCGCTGAATTGATATACATTTTTATACACGCTTATGGTATAATCGCGATAGATATATCATGAACAGAAAGGATTTGCTATGGAACCAGTAAAAATCATTCAGTTAAAGAAAACGATCCTTGCAGATAATGATGCAGATGCCCTTCGTCTTAGGGATGAATTGAAGAAAGATAAGACATTTTATGTAAATATCATGTCTTCTCCCGGCTCAGGAAAAACAACAACCATCGTTAGCACTATCCGAAGATTGAAGGATACTCTCTCCATCGGCGTGATGGAAGCTGATATTGACTCGGATGTGGACGCTGTTACGGTTCAAAAAGAAGGGGTAAAAGCAATCCAGGTTCATACCGGCGGCATGTGCCATCTGGATGCCGATATGTCACGACAGGGATTACGTGAATTAGAGACTGATGACCTCGATCTGGTCTTTCTGGAAAATGTAGGCAACCTGGTATGCCCGGCTGAATTTGACACCGGATCCTGCCTGAATGTTGTGATCTTATCCGTTCCGGAAGGCCATGATAAACCGTTAAAGTATCCCCTTATGTTTGAACAATGCGATGCGGTATTGATCAATAAGATCGATGCCATGCCGGTTTTCGATTTCGACATGAAGGCAGTGGAAAAATATATTAAAATGCGCAGGCCAAATGCCAAGATTTTCCCAATCTCTGCCCGGACCGGTGAGGGAATGGATGCCTGGTGTGACTGGCTGAAGGATCAGGCCTTAGATTGGCTTGCACAGGAGGATTAAAAATGGGTAACGTTAGTGTCATTGATGTACATCAGAGTATTTATGCAATCAACGATGATATTGCTACCAATGTGAGAAAGCAGTTAAAAGAAGAGAAGACCTTTATGGTCAATCTCATGGCTTCTCCGGGAGCCGGCAAAACTACACTGCTTCTTCGGACAATCAAGGAGCTGAAAGATACCTATTCTATTGGTGTAATGGAAGCTGATATTGAGGCGACCGTAGATGCTGAGAAAATGGAAGAAGCCGGGGTTCGTTCCATCCAGATCCATACCGGCGGTCAGTGTGCCATGGATGCTGAGATGACAGCTCAGGCAATCCGGGAGTTTCACACAAAAGATCTTGACTTACTTGTTATGGAAAACGTAGGCAACCTGGTATGTCCCGCTGAAACAGATACAGGGGCATCTGCAAATGTTGCTATTCTCTCTGTTCCGGAAGGAGATGACAAGCCATTGAAATATCCTCTGATGTTTGAAGTGTGTCAGGCTGTCATCATCAGTAAGATCGACACAAAAGGTTATTTTCAGTTTGATGACGAAGCGGTGATCCAGCGTATTAAAGCCCGTAATCCCCAGGCTCGGATCTTCTTTTTATCTGCTAAAACCGGGGAAGGATTTGATGAATGGATTCAATGGCTGAAGCAGCAGATCGATGATTGGAATCGCTCATAATGAGTGATCCTGACAGATAAGGAGAGAAATTCTATGGCGCAAACCAAGGAAATTTTAACCCTGGCGGTGGAACTGGCCGATACCATGCTGCGCAGCGGTGCAGAAATTTACCGGGTGGAAGATTCCGTCATTCATATTCTGGAAGCTTACGGACTGGAAGATTTTGATGTGTATGTACTCTCCAACGGTATTTTTGCCAGTGCCAATGAAAACCGGGATGATGCCTGCAGCATGATCCGTCATGTTCCCATGGCAACCACCCACTTACAGCGGGTAGCCGCTCTCAACCAGCTCACCCGGGATATCTGCGATCACAAATGTACCATTGAGGAAGCAAATGAGCGCCTGCTGGAATGCAGATGCCTTCCCACATATCCTGGTATACTGGTTCTGCTGGCCTGCGGTCTGGCCTGCAGTGCTTTCTGTGCACTTTTCGGAGGAAACCTTTTGGAATCGGTCTTCTCCTTCGGTATCGGTGTGGCAGAACAGCTTCTTTTGTTTTACTGTCGGGATCACAAAGTATCACGGTTTCTGACCTCAGTTTACACCAGTATTCTGATCTCTTTTCTGGCAATTCTTGTGGTGATTACCGGTCTTCCGGTACATCATGACAAACTGGTAATCGGCTCCATTATGCCCATTGTACCTGGCATTGTTTTTACCACTGCCATCCGGGATTTTTACAATGAAGATTATTTATCCGGCGGCATCCATCTGATCGACGCTCTTCTCACTGCTCTTTGCATCGCCGTAGGCGTTTCGATCCCGTTGGTGCTGTTCCGTTCTCTGGGAGGATTGATCTAATGGATTACATCATTCAATTTCTGTTGGCAGTCATCGCAACCTTTGCTGTAGGAATCCTGTTTGCAGCACCACAAAAAGAGCTTCCTTTCTGTGGACTCGCCGGCGCCATTGCATGGATCTTTTACTATCTGATCCATGCCAAAAGCGGCAGTGTCGTAACCGCCTGCCTGGTGGCAACTTTTATTCTCACCGTATTTTGCCGCTCCATGGCAGTCATTCGCCGCAACCCTGCCACCATCTATCTGCTGCCCGGCATTTTTCCACTGGTTCCCGGAGCCGGTATTTACTATACGGTCTTCTATCTGATTTCCGGAGAAAAATCTTTTTTTGCCGCAAAAGGATTAGAGACCTTTGAAATTGCCTTTGCCATAGTCTTCGGCATCATCTTCGGGTTTGCAATCCCACAGGGTCTGTTCAACAAACTTTCCGTCCACAGAAGCTAATCGTTACGGTCGTTACGGAACTCAGCACATAGGCCAGAACAAAGGACCACCAGATTCCGTCGACACCCCAGTGATTTTCCAGCATTCTGGAAACAATGGAGGCTGCGCCGCCACCCACCGTCTGGGCTATTGCCGCCTGGATGATCATAAAGGGAAAGATAATGGACACTCCGCCCATTGCATTGTCCCCGACGCCCCGACTTACAAAAAGTGCATCCACCAGATTATATACAGCATTAAAGAACAGCGAAACAAAGGCTGTGGAAAAGAATTTCATTACAAGGGACGGAATCTTTTCTGTTTCCATAATAAGTGCCATCAGGCCCTAGGCTGCTGCATACCGGATCTTTGTCTCCCTGTTTACCTCAATGGGAAGCTGTGCCACCTGATTGTAGGCTTCTAAAGTTTCCTTTTTGTCCCCCAGATCAGCAAGGGTTTCCAGACAAACAAAATCCATGATCCTGTCACCCCAGAAGGAACGCTCCGGATCAATCCAGGCATAACGGATCTCACCGTTTTTCCTGGTGCACATAATATTGGCATCCCAGACATCATAATTTACCATACAGCACTCTGCTTTTTCAAAAATATCTTTATACTTATCCACATAGGAAAGGAACTTTTCCCCTCTCTTTGAACATTTTCCAACTTTTTTCAGGTCATCCAAAAGATTGGTGATCATGCTTCTTAATGCCAAATACCAGTTGTCATAAAGTTCATTTTGTATGTAACCGAATTTGTCATTTCTGATGGTGTGCATTTTTGCCACCATACGGGCTGTTTTTGCATTTACCTCTGCCTTTTCTTCCTTGGTCATATTAAATTTATCACGGGTCTGACCTTCCAATTTTTCCATGATAAACCACTCTGTGGGCAGCAGTTCCAAGGAAAAATCGGAGTAATAAATCTCAGGAACCCGGATATCTGTTTTTTCTCTCATAACAGAGTACCAGTATACTTCGCTCTCCATCATGCTGTTTTCATAAGTCAGGACAGATACTTCCTTTTTAGGTGCAACCTTTAACACATAAGGTTTATCAGCCACCACCTCATACACAGCATTATACATACCTGCACCAAGGGGTGATATGGATTTCACCCCCTGGATCCCGGCCTTTTGGAAGAGCTGTTTGATGGTACTGTCATCTAATAAGAACTTAGTTTTGCTTTGCATAAAGATTCTCCTTTTTCTCAAACAAG
>CAMEWP010000128.1 GCA_945946605.1 uncultured Pseudobutyrivibrio sp.
AGCACGGAAAATCTCGGATACATAAATACAGTTCATCACTGTAGCCAGCATACCAATCTGATCTGCTTTGGAGCGGTCAATATTCTCACTGGTACGGCCTCTCCAGAAATTACCGCCGCCGATGACAATTCCCACTTCCGTTCCATTGTCCACCAGCTGTTTTACCTGACCGGCCACCTTCATGCAGGTTGCCTCATCAAATCCTGTTTTCTTCTCTCCTGCCAGTGCTTCTCCGCTCAGTTTCAATAATACTCTCTTCATTTTTTGTCCTCTTTAATCTTCCGGCATCCTCCGGAAATATTGTATTGCTATGTCATATTCTAACACATACCATACAATATTTTCAACCATTCATCTCTCATTCATCTCTTATGAAAGAGATCCTTTCACAGGATGATATTCCACCACGCTTCCACTGGCAAGGGAAGCCGGTACATTAATGAGCCGCTGGTTTTTTGATCCCCGGAACTGGAGACTGATATCCCGCTGGGCAAGAATAAATTCCCCATCTACCAGCACATCAAGCAGTCCCAACATTTCATCCGTGCAGCCACATCTTGCACGACTCTCCTTCTGGAGTTCCTCATCAAAAAGGTATCCGGTATAGCACCAGATACTCTTATCCGGGAATTCTTCTCTGACTCTTCGCAAAAAAGGCAGCAAAACCTGCTGGTTTGCAGGTTCAAAAGGTTCGCCCCCCAGCAAAGACAGCCCATCTACGTATTCCGGCCGCAGGGCATCTAAAATTTCCTGCTCCGTCTCCTCTGTAAATGGCTTTCCAAAATGGAAATCCCATGTTGCTTCATTAAAACATCCTTCACAACGATGAGTGCATCCGGATACAAATAAAGATACCCGGATGCCCTCACCATTTGCTATATCACATTTTTTTATTTCACCGTAATTCATTACAGATGCAATACCCTTTCTTTGATTTCCTGTGTCCGTCCCTGATTCCAGAACTGGGTGCCAATATATCCACAGGTTCTGCGCGCCACATTCAGCTTGGACTGATCTCTGTTTCCGCAGTTGGGGCATTCCCATACCAGTTTGCCGTCATCTTCCACAATCTTGATCTCTCCGTCAAATCCGCACACCTGGCAATAATCGCTCTTGGTATTCAGCTCCGCATACATGATATTGTCATAAATGAAGTGGATCACTTTCATTACCGCCGGAATATTGCCCTGCATATTGGGAACTTCCACATAACTGATGGCTCCGCCCGGAGAGAGTGCCTGGAATTCAGATTCCAGTTTTAACTTTTCAAAAGCGTCTACTTCCTCTGTTACATGAACATGATAGCTGTTGGTAATATAATTTCGGTCTGTCACACCTTTGATAATTCCAAAACGTTTCTGAAGACATTTTGCAAATTTGTAAGTGGTAGACTCTAACGGTGTGCCGTAAATACTGTAATCAATATTCTCTTCTGCCTTCCACTTGTTGCAGTAATCATTGAGTTTCTGCATGATCTGCAGGCCAAGTTCCTTGCCTTCCGGCTCTGTCAGTTTCTTTCCGATCAGGCTGTAAACACACTCCCAAAGGCCTGCGTATCCAAGGGAAATGGTGGAATATCCGTCATACAGCAGCTTGTCTATGGTCTCACCTTTCTTCAGACGTGCCAGCGCACCATACTGCCAAAGAATGGGTGCTGCGTCGGAAAGGGTACCTTTCAGTCTTTCATGGCGGCAGCGCAATGCTTTGTGACAAAGCTGCATTCTCTCATCGAAGATCTCCCAGAAACGGTTCATATCCTTATGGGCAGACAGTCCGATGTCCACCAGATTCACGGTTACCACACCCTGATTAAATCTTCCGTAATACTTATGCTCACCCTCTTTAAAATTGCCGGCATTGGCAAGATTTCCTTTTTTGTAAGAGCGGTCCGGCGTCAGGAAGGAGCGGCATCCCATACAGGTGTACACATCCCCCTTCAGTTCCCGCATCTTCTTTGCAGAAATATAATCGGGCACCATACGTTTTGCAGTACATCTTGCAGCCAGTTCCGTCAGATAATAATAGGGAGAATCCTCCTCCACATTGTCTTCATCCAACACATAGATCAGTTTGGGGAATGCCGGTGTGATCCACACACCGCTTTCATTTTTTACACCCTGATAACGCTGGCGCAACGTTTCCTCGATAATCATGGCAAGATCTCTCTTCTCGGCTTCATTCTTAGCCTCACCCAGGTTAAGGAAAACCGTTACAAAGGGAGCCTGTCCGTTGGTTGTAAGCAGTGTAACCACCTGGTACTGAATAGTCTGCACACCTTTGGTGATCTCTTTACGGAGACGCTTTTCCACAATGTCATTAAATTTTTCATCTGTGGTGCTGCACTCCAGTTCCTCTAATTCTTTTCTCACTTCCCCACGGATCTTCTCTCTAGAGACCTGCACGAAAGGAGCCAGATGCGCCAGAGAAATACTCTGTCCGCCATACTGATTGCTGGCCACCTGGGCAATGATCTGTGTGGCAATATTACATGCTGTGGAAAAGCTATGGGGCCGTTCGATCAGAGTCTCGCTGATCACGGTGCCATTCTGCAGCATATCTTCCAGATTTACCAGATCGCAGTTATGCATATGCTGAGCAAAATAATCTGCATCATGGAAATGAATGATTCCCTGATTATGTGCTTCCACGATCTCCTGGGGCAAAAGAAGACGGTTGGTCAGATCCTTGCTGACCTCTCCGGCCATATAGTCACGCTGAACAGAATTCACTGTAGGATTCTTGTTAGAATTCTCCTGCATAACTTCCTCATTATTGCACTCGATCAAAGAAAGGATTCTGTTGTCTGTGGTATTGGATTTACGAACCAGTGAACGGTTATAACGATACCGGACATAATTTCTGGCAATGGCAAATGCCCCAAGGGACATCAGCTGATTCTCCACCATATCCTGAATCTCTTCCACGGATGCAGCTCTTCCTAATTTGCTGCATCTGTATTCTACGTAATCGGCAATATCAAACACCTGCTCCTCTGAAAGGAATGCATTTTCCGTAGCATCGCAAGCCTTGCGCACCGCATTCATGATCTTGCTGATATCAAAATTCTCCTCTGATCCGTTTCGTTTAATGATCTTCATATGTTAAACCTCCCTTTTGTTTCACATCGAAAGTGATTCCATTATAATCTCCTCCCATCATAATTACAGTTGCACACGCAACAATTATGATATATAATACACTATATCTTGTGTTTTTTATGTATTTTTCATACTATATGGTGAAACTATGAAATCTATCGAATTAGAAAAGAATCAGACAATTTCAGACTTGAACGCCTTAAAAAACTGTTTTTTTGTGGAAGAACGGGATTACGAAAAAGGAGAACGGATCCGCCCCAAAACCTTATCAAACAACGATTTGTTGGGCATTGTGGACAGCGGCATCATGTTTTTAACTACCATCAACGCCAACCATCAGAGGCGTATCATGGACTATTATGATAAAGGAAGCATCTTTGGCAGGCAATTTCTCCCTTTGGCAGACGAGAAACTCTACAGTTATATTGCCAAGACCAAATGCCATGTAACCTATATCACATATTCCAAACTCATCAACTGCTGTCGCAACAACTGCCAGAAACATATTGATCTTATCGATTATTATATCACATTTGTGATGCGTAAATCCAATATGCATATCGATATTCTCGGGCAGCAGATGCTCCGGGATCGTCTGCTTACTTATTTTGAATACCTGCGCATTGAACGGGGATCCGTTTTCACTCTCCCCATCTCGTTTACAGATCTGGCAGACTATCTGGCGGTGGACCGCAGCGCCATGATGCGGGAGATCAAGAAATTAAACGAGGAAAAAATCATTCACTCAGAACGCCATAAAATTACATTACTTTAAATGTTCATAGTCACATTACCTTCAGAGCAAGAAAAAGACACCATCACCTATATTTCTATAAGTGATGGTGTCTGTTTTTACATTCAGGTATACACCCCAAATGATGAGCTTCACATATAAAAGATCTCTTATTTGCCAGCCATCTGCTTTGCGACTTCCTCTGCAAAGTTCTCTTCCTTCTTCTCAAGACCTTCGCCAGTCTCATAACGAACGAATTCTTTTACAGTAAGAGTTGCGCCGATCTCCTTGGAAACCTGCTCAAGATACTTGCCAACAGTCTGCTTGCCGTCCTCAGCCTTAACATATACCTGATCCAACAGGCAGATCTCTTTCAGTTCCTTGTTGAGACGACCCTTGATCATTCCCTCGATCACCTTCTCAGGCTTCTGGGATTCCTTAGGATCATTCATGATCTGAGCCAGGATGATATCCTTCTCATGTGCAAGGAATTCAGCATCTACATCTGCATCAGAAACATACTTCGGATTCATAGCTGCGATCTGCATAGCCAGGTTGGTGCATGCTTCCTTTGCTTCAGCACATACATTTGCGCATTCAGCCTTAACGATAACACCGATTCTTCCGCCACCGTGTACATAAGAAACAACAAATCCGTTCTCAGCGCTAAGCTTAGCATAACGACGAATGCTCAGTTTCTCACCGATGACTGCGATCTTGTCTGTCAGTGCATCTGCAACAGTCTTGGAAGCATCTTCCTTCCATGTTTCTGCCATAAATGCATCCATATCAGCTGCATCAGATGCAAGCGCCTGTGCAGCAACAGCCTCAACATATGCCTGGAAATCTGCATTCTTTGCAACGAAGTCTGTCTCAGAGTTAACCTCTACAACAGCTGCAACCTGATCTCCGTCAACAGCAACACGGCAGATACCCTCTGCAGCGATTCTGTTAGCCTTCTTCTCAGCCTTAGCCTGTCCGTTCTTTCTCAGGAACTCAACAGCTGCTTCCATATCTCCGTTGGTCTCATTCAAAGCCTTCTTACAATCCATCATGCCTGCGCCGGTCATCTCACGCAGTTCTTTTACCATAGCTGCTGTAATAGCCATTTCTCATTCCTCCAAAATCAAATAGTATGATATCTTAAGCCTCTACTGCTTCCTCTGCATCTGCAACAGCGGATTCCATCTCCTCAGCAGTAACATTTTCCTCACCCTGCTTTGCCTCGATAACTGCATCAGCCATCTTGGAAACGATGAGTTTAACGGCTCTGATAGCATCGTCATTACCCGGGATTACATAATCCAACTCTTCCGGATCACAGTTGGTATCTGCGATACCGATCAGCGGAATACCCAGTGCATGTGCTTCCTGAACACAGATTCTTTCCTTCTTAGGATCTACGATGAAGATTGCATCCGGAATTCTGTCCATTTCCTTGATACCGCCAAGGTTCTTCTGCAGTTTCTCCTGCTCTTTCTTCAGGTTGGTTACTTCCTTCTTAGGAAGAACATCGAAGGTTCCGTCTGCTTCCATTGCTTCGATCTCTTTTAATCTTGCAATTCTGCTCTGGATGGTCTTGAAGTTGGTGAGCATACCACCTAACCATCTCTCATTTACATAGAACATACCGCAGCGCTCTGCCTCAGTCTTGATAGCATCCTGTGCCTGCTTCTTGGTACCAACAAAAAGAATGGTGCCGCCCTGTGCAGTGATAGCAAA
>CAMEWP010000129.1 GCA_945946605.1 uncultured Pseudobutyrivibrio sp.
AGAATTGCCGGATTTTCGTTCCATTCAATTATATCGATCTTCTCTCCACGAAGTTCACTTACAACTGCATTTACGCGGGATCCGTTTACACCTACACAGGCTCCCACAGCATCTACATCTTCATCTGCAGACCATACCGCCATCTTTGTTCTGCTTCCGGCCTCTCTGGCAATGCTCTTGATCTCAACGATACCGTCCCGCACTTCGGAAACTTCCTCTTCAAAAAGTCTCTTCACCAGTTCCGGATGTGTTCTTGACACAAGAATTCTTGTTCCCTTCGGTGTTTCCTTCACTTCAAGAATATATACCTTGATACGGTCTGTAGGCTGGAAATGCTCGCCACGCACCTGCTCGTTCTCTGTCAGCAGAGCATCTGCCTTACCCAGATTAATGCTGATATTTCTTCCAACATATCTTTGTACAATACCGGTTACCACATCTTTTTCCATGGTGTAGTACTCGTTAAAGATCACCTTACGCTCTTCTTCACGGATCTTCTGGAGAATGGTATTCTTTGCACTCATGGTAGCAATACGGCCAAAATCCTTTGACTGGATCTCCACATTTACCACATCACCCAGATCAAAATGGTCATCGATGACTCTGGCTTCCGGCAAAGAAATCTGCTCGATGGGATCTGTCACTTCATCCACAACAGTCTTTGCTGCCAGGACATGATACTCACAGGTCTCAGGATCAATGGTAACCGTCACATTGTCCGCTTTACCAAAATGATTCTTGCAGGCAATCAGAAGGGAGTTCTGAATTGCTTCCAGAATGGTGTCCTTACTGATACTCTTTTCCTTTTCCAGCATATTCAATGCTTCTAACAGTTCATTGTTCTTCATGATTTTCCTTTATCCTCCTCTTAGTTATCGTTCTTACTATTATCCCCTATCATGATCAAAAATCCAATGCCAGGCGGATCAGTGCAATATCTGTTCTTGAAAAATCTCTTTCTGTACCGGATGCTTCCCGAATGGTAACCTTGTTGGCGTCATAGGAAACCAGCGTGCCGGTAAATTCTTTCTGCTTATCCACGGCCTGATACAACCGGATATCCACATCCTTTCCGATGCTTCTGGCAAAATCCTTTTCCTTCTTCAGCGGTCTTCCGAGCCCCGGAGAACTCACCTCAAATGTATAAGCATCCGGGATGTAATCCTCTCTGTCCAGGATCTCATTCATCCTTCTGCTGACTGTCACGCAATCATCGATGGTAATTCCACCCGGCTTGTCGATGTATGCCCGGAGATAATATTCCTTACCTTCCTTCACATACTCTACATCCACCAGTTCAAACCCCAGTTCATCCAGGATTGGCTGAATAAAGGCTTCCGTCTTCTGTTCATAAATTTCTCTTTGTGACAACTGATCCGTCCTTTCCTTCGCTCCTGCGAAAATTCACATTATTTTGCGCTAAATAAAACAAAAAACGTTGCTGTTCAGCAACGCTTCGTTCGGGTTGGGCTGTATAATTTACAGTCAACAGTTCCTAGGGGAATCGAACCCCTGATTCCGCCGTGAGAGGGCGGCGTCTTAACCGCTTGACCAAGGAACCATTTCGTCGTCGCAACCGCGACAACGATGTTATAATATACTATTTTTTCATGAGAGTCAATAGTTTTTTTGAAAATTTTTAAATTTTTTTATGATTCATATCCGTTAGGGTTGTTTTTCTGCCATCTCCAGGAGTCTGCGCACATCTCCCTGATGCCATATTTTGCCTCCCATCCCAGCTCTGCTTTCGCCTTGGACGGATCAGCATAACAGGTGGCAATATCCCCGGGTCTTCTTTCCTTAATGACATATGGGATCTTCACTCCGGTGGCTTCCTCAAAATTCTTCACGATATCCAGCACACTGTATCCCACACCTGTGCCCAGATTGTAAATGCACAATCCGGCCTTCTCTTCAATCTTCTTTAAAGCCTTCACATGTCCGATGGCCAGATCCACCACATGGATATAATCTCTCACACCGGTTCCGTCCGGCGTATCATAATCATCCCCAAATACTCCCAGTTCCTTCAGTTTGCCTACAGCCACCTGTGTAATGTAAGGCATCAGGTTATTGGGGATACCATTGGGATTCTCTCCCATGGTTCCGCTTGGATGGGCTCCGATGGGATTAAAATAACGAAGCAGCACTACATTCCACTCTGGATCTGCTTTCTGCATATCAGACAGAATCTGCTCCAACATGGACTTTGTCCATCCATAAGGATTTGTGCACTGTCCCTTGGGGCACTCTTCCGTGATGGGGATCACTGCAGGGTCTCCATATACCGTTGCCGAGGAGGAAAAGATAATGTTTTTTACACCATTCTGACGCATGACATCCACAAGGGTTAATGTTCCGGCAATATTATTCTCATAATACTCCCAGGGTTTTCTGACAGATTCTCCCACTGCTTTCAATCCTGCGAAATGAATACAGCTTTCAATCTTTTCTTTTTGAAAAATCTCATTCAGGATGTCGCGATCCAGAATATCTCCCTTATAAAAAGTCACATGCTTTCCCGTAATTGCTTCCACACGCTCCAAAGACTTTTCACTGGAATTGCAAAGATTGTCTAACACCACTACATCATAGCCTGCCTGCTGTAATTCCACACAGGTATGACTTCCGATATACCCGGCGCCACCGGTGACTAAAATTGCCATAATCTGTTATCCTCCTTTTCATACCAAAACATATCATGTCTACTATATCTTATCTTACAAAAAAAGGCAACTGCCCGAAAGCAATCGCCTTTTCATATCTCGTGATAAATTATGCAAGTTTAGCCTTTGCAAGCTCTGCAAGCTGTGCAAATCCTTCTGCATCGTTTACAGCCATCTCAGCCAGCATTTTACGGTTCATCTCAACACCTGCAAGCTTCAGACCATACATAAATCTGCTGTAGGACAGACCATTCAGTCTTGCTGCTGCATTGATACGTGCAATCCAGAGCTGACGGAACTGTCTCTTTCTCTGCTTACGACCTGCATAGGAGCTGGTAAGAGCTCTCATAACAGACTGCTTTGCAACTCTATACTGTTTGGATCTGGCTCCTCTGTAACCCTTAGCCAGTTTCAATACACGATTATGTTTCTTTCTAGCGTTCATACCGCCTTTAATTCTTGCCATTTCTTAATTCCTCCTTCAACAAATCTTAGATGTAAGGTAAAACCTTCTTCATATTCTTAACGTTGGTAGCGTCAGTCATTGCTGCCTTTCTAAGATTTCTCTTTCTCTTAGTGGACTTCTTGGTTAAGATATGGCTCTTGTAAGCTTTATTTCTCTTTAATTTACCTGTTCCTGTTGCTGAAAAGCGCTTTGCAGCTGCTCTTTTTGTTTTGATTTTTGGCATGATTTTTTCCTCCTTAATTATCTCTTTTCTGCCAGCACCATGCTGATGCTTCTGCCTTCCTGCTTTGGTGCTTTCTCCACGGTTGCCACCTCTGCAAGCTGCTCTGCAAAATCATCCAGAATATGCTTACTGTTGGCAATATGCGCCATCTCACGTCCACGGAAACGAAGGGTGATCTTTACTTTGTTACCCTTGCTGATGAACTTTCTGGCCGCACTCACTTTGGTGTTCAAATCATTAACATCAATATTGGGAGAAAGGCGGATCTCTTTGATCTCAACCGTCTTCTGCTTTTTCTTGGCTTCCTTTTCCTTGCGGGCCATCTCATAACGATACTTCCCGTAATCGATAATCTTACATACCGGGGGCTTTGCTCCGGGAGCAACCTTCACAAGATCAAGTTCAGCCTCCTCAGCAATCTTCAATGCTTCTTTCGCTGACATAATGCCAAGCTGTTCTCCGTGGGAACCGATGAGACGCACTTCTTTGTCTCTGATCTGTTCATTAATCATTAAATCGCTAATGGTCTTATACCTCCATGAAAAAAGTGGATAGGCAGACTATCCACAATCAATCAAAAGAACAAACGAAATCATGAAATCATTTGTTTCAATATCAACACTAAGTCGCCCAATTGCGCTTAGGTGAGAGTGGATACTCTACTTTGTTTTGTAACTACTATAATTTAGCACAAAGCCCATGTGCCGTCAATACCTTTTATAAAAATATTTTCTGCCTTTTATAAAAATATTTTCTGCCTTTTATAAAAAAATTTTACTGCAATTTTATCACAGCAGGAACTTTCGGATCACCTCTGCTACACCGCTGTGATCATGATCCGCCTCTGTAACATAATCCGCCACAGTCTTTACCTTTGGATGGGCATTTGCCATGGCAACTCCTATTCCGGCAGCTTTGATCATGGGAATATCGTTGCGTTCATCCCCGACGGCAACGGTCTGCTCCGGCGAAACACCCAAAAGGCAACAGAGATTCTGAAGTCCCGCCCCTTTATGAAATCCCAGGGCACAATATTCTAAATACTGGGGACAGGAAAAGAAACTGTTGAGTTTTCCCTCCTCTTCTTTCTCATACTCCCGCTGAAAATCCTGCAGCTGTTTCGGATCTGCAAAATCTACCGCAATGATCTTTGGAAGTACCACATTACCCGGATCATAAAGTTCTGACAGATCTTTCAACACCCGGTAGGGTTCCTGTGTCACCTTACGGTATCTTTGAAAATCAGCCCCCTCATCCGGTGTCAGGATCTCTCCCACAAAATCATCAGAGATTGACCGGGGAAGCAAAAAGGTATGGGCGTGGATTCCCTGTTCCTGCAGCGCCCTCATACATTCCACCGCTGTTTGCGGATCGATTCCATCTGCAGACAGCATCTGCCTTTTTCCACAGTCATAGATCACACTGCCCTGAAACGCCAGAAGGTAACATCCCTCTTTCATCAAGTCTAATTGCTCCATCAGTTTCAGACCACTGTACAGGGATCTACCTGTGGTGATCACAATCCTGCACCCCTGACGGACTGCATCCTTCAGTGCCTTTTGATTTTCTTCCGAAACACTTTTATCGGAAGAAAGCAACGTTCCGTCCAGATCCAGAAAAATCATATTAGAACTCATCGGCAACCTCATCTTCTTTCGGGCCTTCCAGTCCCCATACAGGAACAAATCTTCTGCCCCGCCATTTTTTTATTTCACTCTGATTCTGCTCCATTGCCTCCTCGCAGAATTTCGCCTGGGATGACACTGAGACTTTGCCACGTCTGTCAATGCGGACATAATTTCCCTCATCGTTCATCTTATAAGCTTTCAGATTGTCGGAAAGCTGCACATCCAGAATATGTTTCAGTTTATCCTTCAGATCCTCCTCTTCTACCGGGAAAAGGATTTCCACTCTCCGATCCAGATTTCTTGGCATCCAGTCTGCACTACCCATATACATTTCTTCCGTACCATTATTATAGAAATAATAGATACGGCTATGCTCAAGAAAAGTTCCCACAATAGAACTTACATGAATATGTTCACTCACCCCGGGTATTCCGGTACGAAGGCAGCAGATTCCCCGTACAATGAGATAAATCTCCACGCCGGCAGAAGATGCTTCGTACA
>CAMEWP010000130.1 GCA_945946605.1 uncultured Pseudobutyrivibrio sp.
CACTAAAACTGCTGCTGTAACTGCAATCACCTGGGCTTCCCACACACATGGTTCCGGGAAGGACAAAAGCCCCATATTTCCCAATACAATGGCCTGTACTGCCAATGCCAGTGCTGCCAGCATAGATCCCACAGAGACATATCTTGTGATACCTACTGCGCCAAAAAAAGCTACTGCACAGATGGGAAAGGCCTGAGGAAACACCAACAGGATCATCCCCACACTGGTGGCCACTCCTTTCCCGCCCTTAAACTTCATAAAGACCGGGAAATCATGTCCTAACACAGCTCCAAAGGCCCCGTAAAGGATCAGCACCCTGATATATTCACCATAAGTATTATGAAAGATCAGCCAGATAAAGAGTGCTGCCACTGCAGGTTTCAATATATCGCAGATCAGTGTCAGCGCACCGTATTTCATGCCCAGCACCCGGGCTGTATTGGTAGTTCCCACATTGCCGCTTCCCTTAGTTCTCAGATCAACGTCCTGGGATTTTCCCAAAAAATATCCCGAAACAAACATACCGAAAACATATCCGATCAACAGCGAAATGATTCTTGCTGCTAACATTGGTTAATCTTCCTTTCTTTCTCTCACAATAAATTTCAGAGAGGTACCTGCAAAACCAAAACTTTCACGGATCCGGTTTTCCAGATATCTGACATATGAAAAATGCATCAGTTCTTTGTCATTTACAAAAATAACAAATGTTGGCGGCTTCACAGCCACCTGGGTCACATAATAAATCTTCAGGCGATGTCCCTTATCAGAAGGCGGTTGCTGCATTGCCACGGCTTCCGTGACAATCTCATTCAGCACACCGGTGGCAACTCTCATGGAGTTGTTCTCGATGACCGCATCGATGGTCTCGTACATTTTATTCAGACGCTGTCCTGTTTTTACAGAAATAAACATTACCTCCGCATAGGGCATAAAGCTTAATATCTGCTGGATCTTCTCCTTGTGACGATACATGGTCTTGTCATCTTTTTCGATGGCATCCCATTTATTTACAGCCACAATAATACCCTTTCCTCTTTCGTGGGCAATACCGGCAATCTTGGCATCCTGCTCTGTGACACCTTCTGTTGCATCGATCATAACAATGACCACATCTGCCTTCTCAACAGCAGATACTGCACGGATAATGGAGTAACGCTCCAATTCCTCTTTGATCTTATTTTTTCTGCGGAGACCTGCTGTGTCAACAAAGATATAATCCTTGCCATGATATCGCACCCTGGTATCCACCGCATCTCTGGTGGTGCCGGCAATATCTGATACAATGACACGATCTTCCCCTACCAGTTTATTGATCAGGGAGGACTTTCCTACATTTGGCTTTCCTACCACTGCAATTCTGGGGATCTCTTCCTCTTCGCTTTTATCTGTCTGCTCCGGGAAATATCCGATGACATGATCTAACATATCTCCCAGTCCCAGTCGGGACGCAGAAGAGATGGGGATGGGATCTCCGATGCCTAAATTATAGAATTCATAGACATCTGCCATATATTTATTAAAGTCATCAACCTTATTTACCACAAGGACCACCGGCTTTTTCGATCTGCGAAGCATATCTGCAACCTTGGAATCAGAATCCACAAGACCCTGCTTCACATCCGTCATAAAAATGATCACATCCGCAGTGTCAATGGCAATCTGAGCCTGATCACGCATCTGGGAAAGGATCACATCCTTAGAATCCGGCTCAATACCACCGGTATCGATCATGGTGAAATCTCTATCCAGCCAGGACACATCTGCATAGATACGGTCCCTGGTAACTCCTGGAGTATCCTTTACGATGGAAATCCTCTCACCCGCCAGAGCATTGAAAAGCGTGGACTTTCCTACGTTAGGTCTGCCGACAATGGCTACCACTGGTTTACTCATACTTACCTCCATTTAAATTCATAACAATCCGGCAGGTTACCCCTTAGACCGGACTGTTCCTAAAATACTATCAACAAAATCTTGCCCGCTTGATTTTACAATATCTACCTGTACTTGTAAAGATTTTTTTAGCTCCTCTAAGGTGACGTCATCCAGGAAATCCTGCTCTTCTGCCCGCAGCATATTCTGAGGTAAAAGCAACCGTTCTCCAAGAGGTTTGTCCTTTAACTGGGCAATAAGATCCTGTCCGGTGATCAGTCCGGAAACAGTGATATCCCTGCCAAAGAAATCATTTACAATCTCATATACATGAACCTTGATCTTTGGGAATTTCTTTTCCAGAAGATCACACATCTGTCTGATAAAAGGTCCTGCCAATCTGCCGGTTGCAATGGAAATTTCTCTTTTTCTCATAAAGGGATTCCGATGTTTTTCTTCCAGGGCTTCAGCAAATTCATCCTGTAAAAGACGAAGCATTCCCACACCATTTTCCAGCTGAAGGTAACCATCATACAGTTCCGCCGGTGGCAGTGGGCGTTCTGCCAGCAGATACCACTCATCAGAAGCCTGTACAAAATGCACACCGTGGCGTTCCATGCTGATATCCTGCCATCTTCCGATCTGCTCTAAGACCACTTCCGCCTCATCTTTGCGAAATGTCCGTAAGGGATACAATCCTTCCCGGAATTTGGTAAGGCCTACCGGAACAACGGAAAGGCTCTGCATATAGGGATAAAAGTCCAAAAGATCTTCAATGGTTTTATCTAACTGTTTCCCGTCATTGATGCCCGGACAGCAGACAATCTGGGCATTCATCTCGATCCCGGCATCCGCAAGCATCCGGATCTTATCTAAGATATCACCGGCAAAACGGTTGTGAAGCATTTCACAGCGAAGATCCGGGTCCGTAGCATGAACCGAAATATTGATGGGCGCAAGATGATAGGAAATGATACGTTTCATATCTTCTTCCTTCATATTGGTGAGAGTCACATAATTTCCCTGTAAGAAAGAAAGTCTGGTATCATCATCCTTAAAATATAAAGTGTCTCTCATTCCCGGCGGCATTTGATCGATAAAGCAGAAAATACACTTATTATGACAGGATTTATAATCATCCATCAATCCGTTTTCAAAGGAAACACCTAAGTCCTCCCCTTCTTCTTTTTCGATGTGGACCATTACTTCCCGTCCATCTGACTTTAAAACTTTCACATCGATTACATCTTCATCGGAATAATAATAGTAATCGAAAATATCATACAGAACGGTACCGTTCATTTCTAAGAGGATATCTCCTGTTTCCAGTCCAACCTGCTCCGCCACACTGCCGGGCTGTATGTTTGAAATCTTGTGGGATTGTTTTCCCATAGTTGTCTATCTCCTATCTTGTACTTTTTGTATCATTCTTCTGTCAGCATCAGAAATGCTCCCAGGTTGCCACGCTTTCCACCGGTGGCACGATGGGAAAATAACTTGCTTGAATTACAACAGGTACATATATTTGCCACTGCAATATGCTCTTCCAAGACACCGGCATCCATGAGAATTCTGCGATTAGTTTCCCAGAGATCCAGCTGATATTTACCGTTTTGCTTATCTATCAGCACATCCTTTGCCCATACCGGATATGCCAGATAAAATGCATCTGCCACATCTTTGCTGACCTCATAACAATCCTGGCAAATGGAAGGGCCGATGGCGCAGATCAGATCTTCCGGTCTGGTGTGAAATTCCTGATACATTCTCTGACAGGTGACACGTCCCATTCCCATGGCTGTGCCCCTCCATCCGGAGTGGGACAGGCCAATGGCATGATGTACCGGATCCACAAAATACAGCGGCACACAATCCGCATAAAAAGTAGCCAGCAGAAGTCCAGGCACATCTGTGATCAACCCGTCTACATCCTGATAATCTCTGGGTTTGATCACGCCTTTTCCCGCGTCATCTGCCGTCACTTTTCGCACATTTACCGTATGAGTCTGATCAGAGGTAACCACATGGGAAAGATCCGTTCCCATGGCCTCTGCCACAATTTCATAATTGCGGCGAACAGCTTTTTGATCATCTCCCCTGGTAAAGCTTAAATTCAGGCTTTCAAATATCCCGGAGGAGACACCGCCCTGCCGGGTGGTGAAACAATGTCTGATTCCGGGGATTTTTTCAAGCATATCAAAGGTAAGAAGGGGCAGTTTTCTGCCATCCTTTAACGTATATATAGTTTCCTGCATTGACTTGTGGTTATTTTTATATTTCATTTTCTATCCTATATATGAAAAAGCATTCTGATAGAGGGTGATCCGGTCATCTAAAACAGAAACCACATCAAACCTTACCGGTGTCTCGCTGCCCAGATGGTGCGTCATGAGATAATTTCCTGCCACATAACAGATCCGCTGCTGTTTTCTATAATCCACTGCTTCTGCGGGAGCGCCTGCGGCTGCATTTTTGCGATATTTTACCTCCACAAAAACAAGATATTCTCCATCCCGCGCAACAATGTCAACTTCCCCTCGCCGACATCGGTAATTCATCTCCAAAATTTCATAACCATGTTCTTTCAGATATGCCGCAGCTTTCTTTTCCATCTCCCCGCCGCATTTTCGTAAATTCTTTTCCGTAAAACTTTCCCCCTGTTACGATCAGATACCCTTTATATAAAATTCTTAATAAAGCTGTTCCGATGGATGGGCGATGGACCCATCTTCTTCAACGCGTCAATGTGTTCTCCGGTTCCATACCCCTTATTCTGGGCAAATCCATATCCCGGCAGGATCTCATCATATTCTTCCATCAGACGGTCCCTGGTAACCTTTGCAATAATACTGGCCGCACCGATGGAAATACTCTTGGCATCTCCCTTTATGATAGGAACCTGTGGAAGATTCACCTCCGGAATGGTGACGGCATCGTTTAAAAGAAGATCCGGTGCTGTGGAAAGCTGCGAAATGGCATCTCGCATTGCCTCATAGGTGGCCTGTAAAATATTGATCTCATCGATTCTTGCCGGAGAAACCATTCCGATTCCTACTGCAACTGCCTCATTCATAATGATCTCATATAATTCTTCCCGTTTTGCTGCGGAAAGTTTTTTTGAGTCATTGATATACAAAATGCTGCAGTCCTTTGGAAGGATCACGGCTGCAGCCACCACAGGACCTGCCAAAGGTCCGCGGCCCACCTCATCAATACCGCAGATATGAGGATACTTATCCCAGTAACGGTATTCGTACTCCTTTAACTTCTCAATCCTGTTTTTCTCCGCTGTCAGTCGCTCCTGGCGTTTTTTTGCCTGCTCTACCAGTTTTAAAACGCCGCTTCTTTCATCCGATCCGTAAGTATCTACAAACTTCTGTAAATCCTCATCTGTCAGATGAGTATATACTTCTTTGATATCTTTTATATTTTTGTCATTCATATCTTTTCTTATCCCTGGTGTTTCACAAAACCGATCTGGTCAAAGGGGTAAATTCTAACCCAGGG
>CAMEWP010000131.1 GCA_945946605.1 uncultured Pseudobutyrivibrio sp.
CGGGGCCATACTGGCCGGAGCAGCGGAAGAAGAGGTGCAGTTGATGGAGTCTGTGGCAGCTGATGTGGGACTGGCGTTCCAGATTCAGGATGATATTTTAGATGTTACAGGAAATGAGGCCACCCTTGGCAAGCCCATCGGAAGCGATGAAAAGAATCAGAAGGCTACCTATGTGGTCTTTGAGGGATTGGAAAAATCTGCCCGGGATGTAAAGCATCTTTCAGAGCAGGCAATTACCAAACTGACATCCCTACCGGGAGACAGTACGTTTTTACAGGCATTGATCCGACAACTCATCACCAGAGAGAAGTAGTAAGGAAGTGTAACATATGGTGTTAGAAAAGATAAAGCAATATAACGATATTAAAAAGTTAACACCTGACGAACTGGAAACGCTGCGGGGTGAGATCCGGAAATTTCTCATAGAAAAACTTTCGGAGACCGGAGGCCATCTGGCATCCAATCTGGGTGTGGTGGAATTGACCATGGCGCTTCATCTTGTCTGCAATTTTCCGGAAGATAAACTGATCTGGGATGTGGGACATCAGTCCTATACCCACAAGATCCTCACCGGACGTATATCAGGATTTGATTCCCTGCGTAAATACGGCGGCATGAGTGGTTTCCCAAAAAGGGCAGAGAGTCCCTGCGACTGTTTTGATACGGGACACAGCTCTACATCCCTTTCCGCAGGCTTGGGTTATGCCTGGGCCAGAGAACTTGCCGGGGAGAATTATCATGTGATCTCGGTGATCGGTGATGGTGCCCTGACGGGAGGCATGGCTTTTGAGGCCATGAACAATGCATCCAGACTGAAGAAGAATTTTATGATCGTCCTGAATGATAACGAAATGTCAATCTCCAAAAATGTGGGCGGATTGTCTGTCCAGTTATCAAAACTTCGGACAAGTGATAATTATAATGGATTAAAAGAGGGTGTGGCCCAGTCCTTAGAGAAGATCCCCGTTTATGGAGACAGGATTGTTGACCGTATCCGTAAGACAAAAAGCAGTATCAAGCAGATGGTGATCCCGGGAATGCTTTTTGAGGAGATGGGTATCATGTATATAGGACCGGTGGACGGTCATGATATCTCGGCCATGGTGAAGGTTTTCCAGGAGGCAATGCAGGTTCAGGGACCGGTGCTGGTACATGTGATCACCAAGAAGGGATACGGTTATTTGCCGGCTGAACGCCACCCGGCCAGATTTCACGGTACAGATCCCTTTGATATTGAGACCGGCCTTCCGAAGAATACCGGAAGAAAAGCAAGTTACACTGATATTTTTTCTACGGTTATGCGAAAGATGGGAGATCGGGATGAAAAGGTGGTGGCGGTTACTGCTGCCATGGAGACAGGTACCGGATTGAAACGGTTCCACAATATGTTCCCGGAGAGATTTTTTGATGTGGGAATTGCGGAGGAGCATGCGGTTACCTTTGCTGCGGCACTGGCAGCAGGGGGAAGAAAACCGGTTTTTGCCGTTTACTCTTCCTTCCTTCAGAGAGCCTATGACCAGATCTTGCATGATGTATGCATGCAGCAGCTGCCGGTGGTGTTTGCCGTAGACCGGGCAGGACTTGTGGGCAGTGACGGGGAGACCCATCAGGGTGTATTTGATGTCTCTTTCCTTACCTCTATTCCGGGTATGACGGTGATGGCGCCTAAGAATAAATGGGAACTTTCCGATATGATGAAGTTTGCGCTGCAGTTCCAGGCACCCATTGCACTGCGTTACCCCAGAGGGGAAGCCTATACAGGACTTCAGGAATACAGGGCACCCATTGTACTTGGTAAAAGTGAGCGGATCTATGAAGGAAATGATGTGCTGCTTTTTGCTTTAGGAAGCATGGTAAAGACGGCAGAACAGGTCCGGGATGCACTGGAGGAAACCGGTGTTTCGGCGGAACTTGTAAATGCGCGTTTTGCAAAACCTTTTGACAGAACGTATCTGTCTGATGCAGCGGAGCGATTTTCCTATATCGTGACCATGGAAGAAAATGTAATCACCGGAGGTATGGGTGAGCAGATCACAGAGTTTTTAACAGAACAGGGATATCAGGGAAAGATCATAAATATAGCTGTGCCGGATGAATTTGTTCCTCATGGCAATGTGGATCTTCTGAAAGAAAAACTGGGACTGGATGCGGTTTCGGTTACAGAGAGAATCAAAAAAGAAATGAGCAAGACGAAGAGATGAAAGAGCGATTAGATGTACTGCTGGTCCAGCGTGGACTGGCACCTTCCAGAGAAAAAGCAAAGACCATGATCATGGAAGGAAATGTTTTCGTAGACAATCAGAGAGAAGATAAGGCAGGATCAACTTTTGACACAGAGGCTGCCATTGAGATCAAGGGAAACACCTTAAAATATGTCAGCCGCGGCGGTCTGAAATTAGAGAAAGCCATGGAGCAGTTTGACCTGGATCTGACAGGGGATGTGTGTATGGATATCGGCGCATCCACAGGAGGATTTACAGACTGTATGCTGCAGAATGGGGCTTCCAAAGTTTATGCAGTCGACGTGGGATACGGTCAGTTTGCATGGAAACTTCGCCAGGATGAGCGGGTTGTCTGCATGGAAAAGACTAATATCCGCTATGTGACACCGGAACAGATAGGAGAGCCCTTAGACTTTGCTTCTGTGGATGTTTCTTTCATTTCCCTCACCAAAGTTTTGGGACCGGCCCAAGCACTGCTTCGGGACGGAGCACAGATGGTGTGCCTGATCAAACCCCAGTTTGAGGCGGGAAGAGAAAAAGTAGGGAAAAAAGGCGTTGTGCGGGAAAAGAGCACACATATAGAAGTGATCCGCAAGGTAATGGATTATGCGCTGGAATTGGGATTTTCCATAAAACATCTGGATTTTTCACCGGTGAAGGGACCGGAGGGAAACATCGAATATCTGGTTCATATTATCAATGATCATTTATCGGAAAGTGAGGAGACAGTGCAGGTGGAAGCCGTAGTTGAGGCAGCCCATCAGTCACTGGATAAATAGATTGAAGCATTTTTTTATCATTGCAAGAAATGAAGAGACACAAAAGCAGGAACTGGTTCAAAGACTGGCGGATTACATAAAGGAGAAGGGCGGCATCTGCAGCTGTACAAGCAATCCGGAGGATGATCAGGCTGCAGAGGTGACTGTGCCGGATGATACGGAATGTATCTTTACCATAGGAGGAGACGGAACACTGATCCGGGCTGCCCAGAACACTTTCGGAAGCAATGTCCCTCTGATCGGGGTGAATTGCGGCCATCTGGGATATTTGTGCGAGTTGGACGAAAGCAATGTATTTGATGCGGTGGATGCTCTTTTTGAGGATCGTTACCAGGTGGAAAAGCGGATGATGCTTTCCGGTCATATACAGGGGGAAGGCGGCAAAGTTACCGAATCCGTTCAGGCTTTAAATGATATCGTCATCTGCAGCAGCAATGGGCTTCAAGTGATCCACCTTACGGTTTATGTCAATGGACAGCATCTGTATTCTTATAATTGTGACGGTATGATCTTTTCTACCCCCACAGGTTCTACGGCCTATAATCTGTCGGCCAATGGTCCCATTGTGGATCCCAAGACGAATCTGATCCTTCTGACCCCCATCAATCCCCATACATTGAATTCCAGAAGTATTGTACTGGATTCCTCTGATGAGATCACAGTGGAGCTGACACCCGGAAGAAACCCGGATTCGGAAGCGGGAGAAGTGAGCTTTGACGGAAATCACAGGCAAAAAATTTATCCGGGGCAGAAGCTGATTGTGCGAAAAGCACGGGAGAAAACAAGAATGATACAGTTCCGTAATCTGAGTTTTCTGGAACGCATCCGGGTAAAGATGCGCGAAAATTAGAATCCACCGGGAGGCATACCATGAAGGAGAAACGACAGGAAAAAATATTAGAGCTGATTACCGGCAAAGAGATCGGTACGCAGGAGGAATTGACTTATGAGCTGGAGCAGGCCGGGTTTGCAGTGACACAGGCAACAGTTTCCAGAGATATTCGGGAGATGAAACTGACGAAGGTAGCCATGTCAGATGGAAAACTGAGATATGTGGCATACCGGGAGACAGCTCAGAATCTGTCGCAGAAATATATTCGGATTTTCCGGGATGGATTTTTATCTATGGACAGTGCACAAAATATTCTGGTGATCAAGACGGTGTCCGGTATGGCTATGGCTGTTGCAGCGGCTTTGGATCATATGGAATTTCCGGAGATTGTGGGCTCCATTGCAGGTGATGACACCATTATGTGTGCTGTGCGCAGTGTGGAAGACACTGCCAAAATTATGGAGCGGTTAGGTGAGCTTGTCTAATAGGAGAAGAGAGTAGAAGGAGCATCTATGTTAGAAAATCTGCATGTAGAAAATCTGGCCCTGATAGAAAAAACAGATATTGCTTTTGGACCGGGGCTGAATATCTTATCCGGTGAGACGGGAGCAGGAAAGTCCATTATTCTGGGGGCACTGCATCTGGCACTGGGGGGTAAGGTATCCAAAGATATGCTTAGAAATCCCCAGCAGGAAGCTTATGTGGAGGCGGTTTTTTCGGTAAAAGACCCTTCCTGGCAGCAACAGCTGAAGGAAATGGATGTAGAAGTCTATGATGATGAGGTGATCCTTTCCAGAAGGATCACGGAAACCCGTACCATCTCTAAGATCAACGGGGAGACTGTGCCGGCCCAGAAGATGAAACTTGTGGGAGATATCCTTATCGATATTTACGGACAGCAGGAGCATCAGTCCCTGGCACACAAAAAGAAACATATGGAGCTGCTGGATGCTTATGGTAAGGCGGAGATCGCACCCTTAAAGCAGCAGGTAAAGGAAAAACATCACTCTTATATAGCAAAGAAAAAAGAACTGGAAGAGGCTTCCATGGATGAACGGCAGCGCTCCAGAGAACTGGATTTTTTGCTTCATGAGGCGGAGGAGATAGAACAGGCCCAGCTTGTAGTGGGAGAAGATGAGGAACTGGAAACACTTTACCGTAAACTGGTAAACGGCAAACGGATACTGGAGGCGGTGGACGGTGCTTACGAGGAAACCGGTGGGGATGACGGCGCATCCGATAAGGTGAGTCGTGCCATCAGATCCCTGAGCGGCATGGAAGAGTATGACGAGAATCTTGGTAATCTGCTTCAGGCACTGGCTGAGATTGAT
>CAMEWP010000132.1 GCA_945946605.1 uncultured Pseudobutyrivibrio sp.
TCCAAAAAGTGCCGGCAGAATATTGTCAAATGCCGGGGCCAGCAGTTCAGAATCCAAAATCGGTGTCAGTGCCGACAATCCTAAAACTCCCAGTACAAGAACCAGTGTGGTGACGATGGAACTGGTGGCAATGGCGATGGTGGAGATTACCTCTCCTTCCTCCGTTCCCGGTTTTACCTCTGCATTTTCCATGGCATTTAAAGCACTGGGTGCCTTGATACTGGTGAGATTGCCGGTGACAAAGGCCAGATACGTTCCGCCGGTACCAAGCATCGGCGTATAGGTGATGACCTCGATGACACCTACGGTCCAATAGATGGGTGCAACCCCTACCAGTCCCTTTAATACAGCCGTTCCTTCCGGCCACGCATCATAATAAAGGCAAATGGCCACCGGAACCATCAGAACCACTACAACAGCAGTCCAGACCCAGATCTTGCCATAAAAGTCTGTTTTTTTCATATAATCATTCATATCATTACACTCCATTTCCCATGTACTTGATCTTATCTGTTCATCCTATCCGCTTACCCTTAATTACAGATCAGCGGTGTGATGATCACCGCAAAGATCATAGCTCCCACCATGCTGATGGACATGGCATAGGTTTCCAGCCATTTCATATTGCATTTTTTGATCAGGATACCGCAGATACACATCAGCGCTGCGGAAAACAGCAATACAAAAATCGGAATGAATCCTTCCAGACCTTTTCGGATATCAGCAAACACCATGCCAAGGAAAGCGGAGATCATGCCCAAAAACATGGCAGTCATAAAGATATCTCCCCACTTGCTGTCCTTGTTGCGGATTTTGATAACACCACCCTGTATCTTCTTCATCAGAATGGGCGGCAAAATAATGCTTGGCATGATTCCTAAAGTCATAACCCAGGCGATGGCGGAATAAACTTTCGGATCCGTAATGGTTTCCGAAAGGGAAATTCCCAGGGCATTGGCTGTGGAAGTAGCTGCCGGAAGCTCATAGGTGATGGCTCCAATGACACTCATGCGGATCCATGGCAGGGGAATCCCTAAAAATTTGGAGAGGGTAACCACTCCCAACAGGATCGAGACCGCCGGTGCAATGGTAAATACCGCCGTGGACACCACTGTCTTTTTCAGTTTCTGGGAAGACATTCCCAGTTCCCGTCCCCTTCTGTAAGCCCGTACCAAAAAAAAGACAGACTGCGCCAGTACAAAGACAATGACACAGACTGCCAGTATATACAGAAAGGTACTGTTAACACTAAAATTCATACTGTTTCCTCCTTCAGATCCTGCGTTTTGCAGATCATTCATTTCATAGAAAACAGTATAGCAGACAGCGGCCCAAACCGCCACCCGCATTTTACCTGCGGCCTTTCTTTTCCGAATCTTTCCAGATCTTTCCGGATCTTTTTAATTCATATGTTTTTCAAACAGGTCTCTTGCTATGGTAAACTCCGGGCAGCCCATATAGCCGGGTGCCACTGCATACTTATCAAAAACCAGCACCAGATTTCCTTCCTCATCCCAGTAGAAATTCTGCTCCGGATCTATAGCAGAAAAGCCTCCCCCAAAATCATCTTCCCCTGCGATCATATAGGTGATGTTTTCATCCTTTTTCATCCGATCATGCATCTGTTTTTTTACTTCTTTACTGAATTTTTCCACATAATCGTAATCCGATACAAACAGATCCGACAGAGTTACCATCTCCCCTGTCTGTTTATCAATGTGATAATAGTGATATTCCGTGTTGCTGCTGGCTGCAGAATAGTATACCATCAGCCGCAGGGTAAACCACTGGTCGGTATTGGTCACCACCTCATAATCCGTCATCATACCGCTGTAAGCTTCCGGATAGGCATCCACTTCTTTCTGGAATTCTGCCATTGCCTGATTGATCCGTGCATCCACATTCGCATTGACCAGTTTGGAGGCATCCTTCAGTTCCTGGGAGGATTCCTCTGACACTTCCAGTTGGGGTTTTGTGACTTCCTGAAAATGATGTTCACTGGAAGTTTCCTGTTTGTACACTGTCACCACCCGGATCAGGCCTCCGATGACAGGGAGTTCCTGCATGGCATAGGAAATATTGGCATTCATATTGGGAAGGAGCACAAACACCAGCAGACATGCTGTTATCAGGCTGGCCACTGCAGGTTTTTGCCACCATTTGCGCTTCCATTTATGAATCTTTTCCTGCTCCACCGCTTCCGATAATGCATCATCAAACCTTGCCGAAACATCTTCCGGGATCTGTGGTGCACTTCTTTGCAATGTTTCTCTTATCCGAGCATCTATTTGATCATCCATTCGATCACTCATATGTCTCACAAATCCTCCTTTTCCAGATATTCTCTCAGTTTCCCCCTGGCCCGGGACAGGCGTTTCTTGACATTGTCCTCCGATAGATCCAGGGTATGGGCAATCTGACGGATGCTCATACCTTCGTAATAGAACAAAAGGATCACCGTCCGGTACTCCAGCTTTAAATTCTCCACCACCTGCCAGAGGGTAACATCTTCATCAAATCCGCTGTGTTCATCCTGCAGGTCATAAACTTCATCTATATCCACATAGAGCTTGCGTTTTTTTAAGAGCCGGTAACACTCATTAGTGAGGATCCGCATGATCCAGGGCTTAAATTTTTCCGCAAAACTCAGTTCATCTATATGCTCGTAGGCCAGCATCAGTGCATTCTGAATGGCATCCTCCGCATCCTGTGGGTGTTTCATCAGACCGATGGCCAGTCCCCACATGGGAGCCTTCAATTCCTGCACTTTGCTGCAGAACCATTTTTTCTTCCAGTTTTCAGGCATAACCTTCTGCAACTCTCTTCTATCGTATATTTACCGGAAAGGATTTCCACCGTTTGCCAGCCATTTTGCCCATACCTGATAATATTTACCCAGCACATGGGTTGCATCATTGGTGTACTGTTCTGCCAGATTTCCTTTCCCATCATCAAACATGGGATTGATATCCACATAGAAGATCTTCTCCCCATCTGCAAGCTGTGCGATCTGCTGATTGAAAAGATCAATATTGGTATTGTTAAACACCGCATCCTTGGCGGAGCGGGCCTCCGTCACATGGAGATTGGCTTCTATATAGATGATGGCATCCGGCTGACATTCGCGGATTTCCTGAATCAGTGAACCAAATTTTTCTACGGTGCGCCCCATATCATATCCCAGTTCATTGATTCCCAGCATGACGTATATTTTACCATAATGTCCCGACCTGATAAACTGCGAAAATGTTGCTTTTCCTCCCCCTGCCAGAGAAATCTGATCATCATGAATGTGATAGACGCTCATGCCTGTATTGGCGAAGAAGGCAGCCCCGGGAATCTGACCGTATTCCATCAATCCAACAGTTCTGGAATCACCGATAAACAGGGCATCCTGGAAATATCCTTCCGGAATATCCGCCATTTCACTTTCACCGGTGACACCGGGTTCCACTGTGATCACCGGATTTTTCCCAGAGGGTGTCACTCCTGTCTCCTGACTTCCATCATCAGAAGTATTCTGGGCATCCGCCGTCTGATCCTCCTTCTGCTCCGCTGTCTCATCCGCCGTCTCATCATTCTTCTCCGTCACATCCTGCACCGGAGCATCTGCGCCCTTATTTTCTTCGATCTTCATGTCAAATATTTTTATTCCTGACAGAAGAAAAGCCAGGATCAGCACCGGCAGCAGAATCTGCTTCCATTTTGGCGCATTGTTTTGTTTTGTACTCTTATCGTTTGTATTATTCTTCATTGCTTCACCATCTTTATTTCATATCAGAATCGAAAATACAGGAAGGGATCGTTCATTCCCATATAAATGCAGTACAACGAACCTGCAAATACTGCCAGAAGTACTGCCCAGCGCAGGTATCTGCGTTTGTGTCCGGCCAGGAATTTCTCCGGTATTCCCGTGGAAAAGATCAGTCCCAGCACCAGGAAAATACCGTACTGTGTGCCATATTTTATAAAGTCTCCGGCATAAACATTGACTCCGCCCAGCCCAATAAGTCTTCCCAGATAAACAGCCAGCTGCTGCAGATCCGACACCGCAAAGATCAGCCAGGACAGCGGGATCAGAAATACCATATACAGATGTCCCAGTCCACGATGTTGGGAAAGGATCCTGCCAAGCCCGGCCTTTTCCAGGGCGATCACTGCAAAGAGAAACAGTCCCCAGAGAATGAAATTCCAGTCGGCCCCGTGCCAGAAACCGGTGAGGGTCCATACAGCCAAAAGGTTCAGATAGGTCCGGTTTTTCCCCTTCCGGTTGCCTCCCAGGGGGATGTAAACATACTCCTTAAACCAGCTTCCCAGTGTAATATGCCACCTTCTCCAGAACTCTGTCATGGAACAGGAAACATAAGGATGACGGAAGTTTACCGGAAGACGGAATCCGATCATCCTTCCCAGACCGATGGCCATCAGGGAATATCCGTAGAAGTCAAAATAAATCTGAAGACTGTAAGCCACAATTCCCATCCAGGCCAAAGGTGTGGATATGGATTCATATCCAATTCCTCCGATATTCTGCCATAAACCTCCTAACCGGTTGGCCAGAAGCACCTTCATGCCAAGACCTGTGACAAATGTCTCCAATCCAAGGAGAAAGCCTGTGGCATTGCAGCTTCTGCGCTTCATCTTTGCAGAGACATCGGAATACCGCACAATAGGTCCGGCAATGAGCTGGGGAAACATGGAGATATAGGTGCCCAGGTATAATATGTTTTTTTCCGCCGGAATATCCCGCCGATATACATCGATGAGATAAGACACTGCCTGGAAGGTATAAAAACTGATTCCGATGGGCAGCAGCAGATGGGCCAGAGCCACCGGCTCTGTTGGCCTGCCTGCAAAAGCACTTGCGATTCCGTTTATGATCTCCGCAAAAAAGTCATGATATTTAAACAGGAACAAAAATCCGAAATCATGTAAAAGGCCGGCGATCAGGACTATTTTTCTGTACAATGCCGGCTTCTTTGTGCCATCTGCCAGATCCATTTCTCTGGCCAGCAGATAATTTACGCCAATGGATTCCAACAAAAGCAGGATGTACACCGGCCGGTCCAAGGCTCCGTAGGCGTAAAACACC
>CAMEWP010000133.1 GCA_945946605.1 uncultured Pseudobutyrivibrio sp.
GCTCATCAGTTCCCCTTAGATGAAGGAGAAGATCAAAGGTGCAATCATCCAGAGTGCCGGCGTTTATAAGAGTCCTTTAAAGACAGGGATTCCCAAGGATAAAATGCAGAAAGCCTATGTGAAGTTTTTAAAGAAAAAGAAGATGAGTCTGCAGCAGTTGATGGAGCTGCCTGCAGAGGAGGTAAACAAACTGGCCTTTGCCTTTATTCCTGTGGCGATCCCCTATACCCATGCCATTCTTTCCTTCGGTACTGTGGGCGGCGGAACGGGACAGCCGCTGAGTTGCGATGAGGTACTTCAGGAGGGGAAGGAACTGCCCATTTCCTATATGCTGGGATGTACCAAGGATGATATCGGGGTAAAGAAGGCAGCTGCCCGTGATCGGAACAAGAATAAGCTTTATATCAGCAATCGGGAATTCTGCAAACTTCGGGAAGAGCAGGGAATGCCTGCCTATACCTATTATTTTTCCCGGGAACTGCCGGGGGATACCTGGGGAGCCTTTCATTCTGCAGAACTCTGGTATATGTTTGGAACCCTGAAACGCTGCTGGCGACCACTGACGCAGGAGGATCAGGTGTTATCAGATGAGATGCTGGATGCCTGGACGTCCTTTATGAAATGCGGCGATCCCGGATGGGATGCCTGCACAAAGGAGACAGGATACTATACAAAAGAATTCAATATCCGGTCATGATAATATTTTAACAAACTTGTCTGTGGGTGCTTGACATGGCACCCACACTGTGATAAAGTTCTAACTATCAAAAATGAATCTCTGGAGAAGCTCATCGCGAAATGCGTATGAGTGCCGAAGGTGTAAGGTCACGGATTGACCGATCTCTCAGGCAAAAGGACAGGGTGCAGACTCATGAGAGGGGCTACCTGCATGGGTCTTTCTTTTTTATGAATGGAAGGATGCGCTCTTGGACTGGAGTGCGTCCTTTTTCTTTGCATGAATGCCAAACCAAACCAGAGAAATCAAAAGAAAAAGGAGATTGTTATGAAAGAAATCGCTAATTCCCCACTGATGCTGGTTCTGGTTGTAATCGGACTGGCGTACATTGTCGGCCTGTCGCTGGCATTTTTAAAGAAGGCCTACACCAGATGCCTGGAACTTGGTATCTCAAAGGATACTTTAAAGGATGTGATCAAATCCAGCGCAATATTTTCCATTGTACCTGCCATCTCTATCGTGGTGGGATTCTTTGCACTGGTGGCTGTGTTCCAGAGTATCATCTGGCCCTGGTGGCGTCTTTCCGTTATTGGATCCCTGTCTTATGAGACCCAGATCTCCGGACTTCTGGCCAGCAGTTTTGGCGCAGCTATGGATACACTGACCTCAAAGCAGTTTGGCGCGGTCCTGATTTTGATGAGCGTAGGTATGCTCTCCGGATTTATTATCCTGATACCCTTTGGTAAGAAAATGTGTATGTCGGTGACAAAGGATGAAAATTCCAGCACCTGGAAATATGTATTCAGCGGTGTATTTATGATGACGCTGTTTGCAGTTTACATCCCTGTGATCCTCATCGGTGACAGTGTGCAGGCCTGCGTTATGCTGACAGGTCTTGTGGTGGCTGTTGTACTTGGTATTGTTGCAAAACGGCCGGGAATGCAGTGGCTGAATAACTTTATCATGGCATTTACATTGATCGCCGGCATGGCTTCATCCCTGCTTTGGGTGAAACTGTTTAACTAAAAAAGGATAAGGGAGAATGAATACAATGAGCAAAGAAAAAAATAAGGTTACAAAAGTAATGGACCCCTTTCAGAAATGGGCACACTCCTGGGGCAGATTTGGTACTGTTATCGCGCTGATCTATATGATCGCCCTGCCCTTTATCATTTGCAGCGTATATGATTGCATGCCGGAATTTTCCGATGTGATCAATCCTGCCACCATCGGAATCCTTTTGATCTATATTCCGGTAGGATTTTCCGAGGCACTGAGTTATATTCCTGTTATGGGATCTGCCAGCTATCTTGGATTTATCACCGGAAACATTATGAACCTGAAGTTCCCCTGTGCGGTAAATGGTATGAAGGTAGCCAAAGTAGAGCAGAATACTCCGGAGGGAGATGCCATTGCCACGGTTTCCATAGCGGTTTCTTCCATTGTTGCCGTTGTGATCCTGGCTATTGCAGCATTGCTTTCCAGTTTCATTCAGCCCATCTTTGAAACAGAGGCTATGAATACTGCAAAAGATTATGTGATCCCGGCATTGTTCGGATCCATGGCACTGGGACTTTTCTCCAATACAGGTACCAAGGGTAAAGTGGTAAAGGGTGCCGTTAAGGGTGTGATCCCGGTATTGATCATTGTGTCTATCGTTGCCCTGATGGCGCGTATGGCAGGTGCAGGAAGCAGCCTTCTGGGAATGGTAGGTATCCTCATTGTTTGTATGCTGCCGGTTGGTATTCTTTCCTCCTACATTATGTGGAAGAAAGGTAAGATCGTGGTAGAGGACGCTGTACCACAGAACGCTGCATCAGAAGATGCAAATGCTGCGGAATAGATCAGAAAAAAGCAGATAAAAAGCAGAGAAAGAAGGAATGGTACGATGAATTATTATGAAAGAGCAGTGGAATTAAAGGACGAGATTGTATCACACAGAAGATATTTCCACACCAATGCGGAAGTCGGTCTGGAACTGCCAAAGACCCGTGAGTATATCATGGAGCAGCTGAAAAGCTATGGCATGGATCCGAAACTCTGCGGTCATGGTGTGACGGCAACTCTTGGAAAGGGTGACAAATGCATTCTGCTTCGGGCAGATATGGATGCTTTGCCCATGCCCGAGGAGAGCGGTGAACCTTTTGCCTGCCCCACCGGAACGGAAGCCCATGCCTGCGGTCATGATTTTCATGCGGCTATGCTGCTTGGAGCGGCAAAGATGCTGAAGGAGACAGAGGCGGAATTGCCCGGAACCGTAAAATTTATGTTCCAGCCGGCAGAGGAGACTTTTGAGGGAAGCCAGGACATGATCGATGCCGGTATTCTGGAAAATCCACCTGTGGATGCGGCACTTGCTTATCATGTAACCTCCGGACGGATGCCCATCGGTCTGGTAATGTACAATGATCAGAGTACCATGATGTTTTCTGTGGACGGTTTCCGGATCCGGATCAAGGGAAGAGGAAGCCACGGAGCATATCCCCACACCGGCATTGACCCCATCAATATCGGTGTTCACATTCATCTGGCACTGCAGGAACTCATTGCAAGAGAGGCGGATCCCAACAAAGCCTGCGTGCTTACCATCGGTAAATTTACGGCAGGTTCTGCTGCCAATATCATTCCGGAGACAGCAGTGCTGGAAGGAACCCTTCGGACAAATGATAACGATGAGAGAATTAAACTGGTGAGACGCATCAAAGAAGTGGCAGAAGCCACTGCAGCTGTTTATGGAGGAACCGTAACCATGGAGACTCTTTCAGCTGTTCCGCCTTTAAAATGCGACGGTGAACTTACCGGAGAGATGGTTGGATATATGAAAGAACTGGATATTCCGGGATTTATGATCTATCCCGGCGCAAGTTCCAGCGCATCGGAAGATTTTGCTGTGATGGCAGAGAAGGTGCCCAGTACCTTTATGTATCTTTCCGCAGGATATATGGATGAGCGGGGAGATTACAATGCCCACAATCCCAAGGTGCAGTTCAACGAAGAGGTATGTCCTATCGGAGCGGGCTGTCTGGCTCACTGCGCAGTAAGATGGCTGCAGGAGCATAAATAGGAAGGGAAATTTTGGGATACGGGATCAGGACACAGATCCCGGCTGAGAATTTTCCTGCCGGTATTCCAGCGGAGAACAATGGAACTTCTCCCGGAATTTTTTGTAGAAGAAACTTACATTTTCATAACCGGACTGAACAGAAACTTCTGTGACGGAGAGGGTTGTGCTTTGCAGCAGCCTTGCTCCGCATAGGAGTTTTTGATTTTGGACGAAATATTTGAAGGTATGGCCGGTATGTTTTTTGATAAAATTTGACAGATAATTGGGGTTCATGCCAAAGTGAACTGCGGTGGATGTCAGGGTACAGGTGGAGAAATTCTCCTCGATGTAGCGCAGAATGGGGACAATCTGCTGACTCCGATCTTCCTTCTGGCAGGACGCATCTGTCTTGCTGTAAATGTCTGTCAGCTCCAGCAGGATCAGGGTGATATAGCTATCCAGATAATCCTTGGAGTGAGGACCTTTGTCAAAGTATTCGCAGAGAAATTCCGTCATAAAAAGGGGGAGCCGGCGGCTTTTGCCGGAGTGAAACAGAAGGTAACTGTCGCTGGCTTTTTGGGAGTGAAAGGATCGCATAAACAGCTGGGACAGATAACTGTCCTCTGAAAACCGGTTAAAAAAATTCTGATCCAGATATTCCTGCTGGATGAGGATGTTCACAAGGATATCATTTTCCCCGCAGGCATGGCAGGAATGCGCCACATTGCTGTTGATGAGAACGCACTCCCCCTGATACAGTGTCAGTTCCTGGTCGTGAATGGTAAGGGTGCAGCTGCCGGAGTAAATGTACGCCAGCTCGATCCATTCGTGGTAATGGGACTCCACTTCTGTAAAACGGTCCTGCTTGGCAGCATAAATTCCCAGAAGTGACTGAAAATCAGACAAAGAGAAGCGGAGTTTGAGCACAGTGTCCCAGAAGTCCAGATCCTGAAAATCCCCGCTCTGTTGGAGATCCAGAAGAGTCTGGTATTTTTCCGGGGATATACCGGGCAGAGTATGGACATAATCCAGAACCTGATCATAGGCGGAGTGAGGATTGTTTTGTGATTCCAGTTCTGTCATGGTGCGAAGGTAGATATCCAGCTGCTGAGGCGTCATGTATTTTCCTTTCGGCAGAGCATTTTTTGAATGTCTGCACTGCATTTTGCGTATGTTTTCTGTGTTCATTATAACATCTGTAATTTGGTCAATCAAGAGGTGTAGTCAAGTGCTAAAAATAATTGCCGATCTGGTGTATCCTATTTCCTAGGGACTATAAAATAAGAGCCGGTGGCTTAGCTGACCGGACAAAGGAGG
>CAMEWP010000134.1 GCA_945946605.1 uncultured Pseudobutyrivibrio sp.
CACGCAAAATGTATGCCCAGCTCTCATGTGATCTTAAAATCCGAAAATAAAGAACTTCCGGACGATACTTTTGAAACAGCAGCTGCTATTGCTGCGTATTATTCCGACGGCCGCGATAATGATAAAGTGGAGATCGACTATCTGCAAAAGAAAAATGTAAAAAAACCCAACAAAGCAGTTCCTGGATTTGTGGTATATTACACAAACTATTCCATGGCGATCCATCCTTCTCTTTCGAATGTAACAGAAGTCAAATAAGCACATTTTGTCACATTCCGCAGAATATGCCAGATTAAACTCAGATTTTTTTCATATACTATTCCCGTAATCAAAAAAATGATTACAGGGGAGGGTAAAGCATATGTCAGGCAGAAACAACAACCGGGCAGCTGTCCCGGAAGCAAAAGGAGCTTTGGATCGTTTTAAATTTGAGGTGGCCAGTGAGCTGGGTGTCCCGTTAAAGGAAGGCTATAACGGAGATCTGACATCAAAGCAGAATGGTTCCGTGGGCGGATATATGGTAAAACGTATGATCGAAGCCCAGGAAAAACAGATGGCTGACAAATAAGGTTCAGCAAAAAACAGGGATATCCGGATCAAAAAACCAGATATCCCTGTTTTTATTTATTTATATATCTATGACCTCAGAGAATATAACTGTTCTCTTCCATAAACCTGCAGGCATTTTCACGCAGTCCCGGATGCGCAGCCAGATCCGGATCATCCGACAAGATTTGGTCCACATCTTCCGATACCCTGGTCAGTTCCTGGGCATCCTGGATTACATCTGCAATCCGGAAGTTTAAATCACCGCTCTGCCGGACCCCGAACAAATCTCCGGGACCACGAAGTTTCAGATCCTGTTCTGCAATATAAAATCCATCCGATGACTGATTCAGAATCTCCAACCTCTTGGAAATCTTTTGATCCCGTCCGTTGTCCATCAAAATACAATAGGACTGATCTTCTCCTCTGCCTACCCGGCCTCTTAACTGGTGCAGGGCAGCAAGTCCGAACCGGTCTGCATTTTCGATCATCATGACGGTGGCATTTGGCACATTGATCCCAACTTCCACCACCGTGGTGGAAACCAGAATATGGATACTCTTTTTTGCAAAATCCTCCATCACAGCATTTTTTTCCGTTGGCTTCATCTTTCCATGCAGCACGGAAATTGCAATCTGGTTAGGAAAGAAAGAGCGGATCTTTTTGGCATATTCCGTCACATTTTCCGCCTCAGTTTTATCGCTGGCCTCAACCAGGGGACAGATAATGTAGGCCTGGTGACCAGCCATCAGTTCTCTGGCAATAAACTGATATGCCGTTTCCCGTTTATCTGTTTTAATCACACAGGTTTTGATGGGGAGCCGATTCGCCGGAAGTTCCCGAATGACGGAAATACGCATATTACTGTATAAGATCATGGCAAGGGTTCTTGGAATCGGCGTTGCACTCATAACTACCATATGGGGATTCTGCCCCTTCTCAGCCAAAAGTTCTCTCTGACGGACACCAAATCGATGCTGTTCATCCGTGATCACAAGGGCAAGGCTGTGGTAATTCACATTTTCCTGGATCAGAGCATGAGTTCCAACAATAAACAGCCCATCTTCCGACGCAATGCGGCTCTTTGCTTCTCTTTTTTCCTTTGCTGTCATGGATCCCACAAGACATACCACACCATAAGGCAGCCCAAACTCCTGTATCATCTCTTCAAAAGACTTGGCATGCTGTCTTGCAAGCACTTCCGTCGGTGCCATGATGGCAGCCTGATAACCGGCAGAAATCACATCCAGCATGGCTAGAAATGCCACGATGGTCTTCCCGGATCCCACATCTCCCTGTATCAGTCTTTGGGAGATCACCGGCCCCCGAAGATCTCTTCGAAGTGCTTCCAATGTCTCCTGCTGACCCCTGGTAAGGGAAAAAGAAAGCTTAGAAAGCACATCATTTACCGCATCATACTGTGACATATTCGGCAGTACCCATTCATTGGTAACTGCCCCCTGATGTTGCTGCTGCATTCTGGAGCATAAAAGAAAATAAAAAAATTCCCTGTAAACCAAGCGTTTTCTTGCCAACAGAAATTCATCCATATCGTTGGGAAAATGAATACACTGATAGGTCATTTTAGCAGGCAAAAAAGCTTCTCTCTCACAGATTTCCGGCGGGATATCATCTTCTGGAACATCCACATTCTGAAGAACCGCCTTTATGGATTTTCGGATCATCTGATTTGTCAGTCCCCTGGTGAGAGGATATACCGGTTGTAAGGAATCCTGCAGCCTGCCGTACTGTTCCGGGGTATAAACACTGCTTTGCTCCATTTTATATCTTCTGCCTTCCAAAGACAGTCGGCCATAGAAAATATAGGGAATTCCCGACTTCAACTGACTTCTCAGATAGGGCATCCGAAACCAGACCAGTTCCAGTGCGTCCGCAGAATCGCCTGTCAGGGAAAAAGCTGTTGCCGTAGTAATCTCCATGCTGCGGCCTTTTCTTACCAGCGGAGGTGTCCTTAAACATCCGCAGACTGCCGTCATCCCCTCGCCCTGAAGCTCAGTGGGCGAAACGGGAGACGGGAACTGCTCATATGTCCGGGGAAAATGAAGGAGTATATCACCCAGGGTGTATACTCCTATTTTGGCAAATAATTTTGCAGTTTTATCTCCAATACCTTTGATTTCCTGTATGGAAGAATTTAAATTCATCATAATTCCTTATTCTACAGATACAACATAATAATATACAGGCTGTCCACCGGACTGCAATTCTACCTCAAGATCCGGATATCTGTCTTCCACCTGTGCGGAAAGGCTCTCTGCATCTTCTTCTGTTACATCTTCGCCGTAGTAAATACTTACAATGGCAGAGTCTTCATCCACCATGGCATCGATCATATCCATAAAGGATGCCTGCATATCCTGATTAACGGACAAAATACCGCTGTCACCGATCCCCATATAATCACCCTCATGGATCTCTTTATCGTCAATGCTGGTATCACGCACTGCATAGGTCACCTGACCGGTCTTCACATTGGCAATCTCCTGCAGCATACGCTCTTCATTATCCTCAACACTCTGATCCGGAATAAAATTGATCAGCGCTGTGATTCCCTGAGGAACCGTCTTGGTAGGAAGAACAACCACCCGCTTGTTCTCTGTCAGAGATGCTGCCTGATTGGCTGCAAGAACAATATTTTTATTATTAGGAAGAACAAACACCGCATCAGCATTGACACTGGCGATGGCATCCAACACATCTTCTGTACTTGGATTCATGGTCTGACCGCCCTCGATAAGAGCATCTGTACCCAGATCACGGAAAATCTGATTCATGCCTTCTCCGATGGAAACAGCCACAAATCCGATGGCTTTTCTGGGCGCAGCCTTCTGTTCTGCTTCTTCAGCCTTCTGGGCAGCTGCCACCTTGGCAGCATCCTTGATCAGCTTCTCCTGATGTTCCTCACGCATATTATCGATCTTGATCTTACTCAGTGAACCATGTGTCAGAGCCTTCTGGATTGCGAGGCCCGGATCATTGGTATGTACGTGAGTCTTAACGATCTCATCGTCCGCTACCACAACAATAGAATCACCGATGGATTCTAAGAATGCCTTGTATTCCATCTCCTGGTCCTCTGTCAAAGGATTGTTCAGAACGATAATAAACTCTGTACAATAGCCAAATTTGATCTCTTCCTCGGTCTCCTTTGAAATCTTAACCACTCCGGAGCCTGCAGGAACATCTTCAATGGTATAATCTACTTCCTTGCCAAGCAGACAGTCAAAGGCACCCTTCATAACCTGAACAAGTCCCTGTCCGCCGGAATCTACCACGCCAGCCTGTTTTAAAACAGGAAGCATGTCCGGTGTCTTTGCAAGAACAGCATCTGCCTCTTTGATAATCTCATCAATGTAATAAACCAGATCATCTGTGGTATCTACCAATTCCAATGCTCTGTCAGCGGCACCTCTTGCCACTGTCAGAATGGTGCCTTCCTTGGGCTTCATAACTGCCTTATAAGCAGTCTCAACAGCACGCTGAAGTGCATCACACAAAATATCTACGTCGATCTCTGATGCGTCGCCGATTCCCTTGGTAAAACCTCTGAGAAGCTGGGAGAGAATAACGCCGGAGTTACCTCTGGCTCCTCGCAGGGAACCGGAAGAAATTGCCTTGCACAAATCGTGCATATTCACCTGTTCCAATGCGCTGACTTCTCTTGCAGCTGACATAATGGTCATGGTCATATTGGTACCGGTATCACCATCCGGAACCGGGAATACATTTAATTCATTTATCCATTCTTTCTTAGCCTCTAAGCTCTTTGCGCCGGCAAGAAACATTTTAGATAATTGAGACGCATCTATTGTATTGATTTCCACCTGTATATCCTCCTTAGTCAATCACTCTTACGCCTTCAACGTAAATGTTCAATGCTTTTACCTTCATGCCGGTAAACTCTTCCAACTTATATCTGACAGTCTCCCGAAGATTGTCTGCTACCGTCTGAATGCTGACACCATATGATACGATCACATGGAAATCCAATGAAATTCCATTCTCCTCATCAACAGTAACAGAGATACCATGATTCAGGTAATCTTTTTTCAAAAGCTTAACCAAGCCGTCTTTCATGTTTACTGCAGCCATGCCAACAATGCCAAAGCATTCTACTGCAACGGAACCGGCATAGGTTGCGATAACGTCTGTATCAATTATGATTATGCCGAAATCTGTTTACATTCTTCATTGCATAAAAAGAACTACATACAAAGTTTGTCTAATTATATAACATGTACTTATTATAAACGATTTCATAAAAAAAACAATGAGATTTTCGGTAATATGTAAAAAACTGAAAAAAAGATTGCATTTTGAATATCGCTCTGCTATAATATCCGTGTTGCGGTTTGCGACGTAGGTAAATCGAGTATATTCCAAGGAGGTGCAGATCATGGCAAAGTGTGCAGTTTGTGGAAAAGGCGCTCATTTCGGAAATAATGTGAGCCATTCTCATAGAAGATC
>CAMEWP010000135.1 GCA_945946605.1 uncultured Pseudobutyrivibrio sp.
TGGGAATACTCGTTAAGCTGGTTGTGAATATGGTTTCAATTGCTAAATCATTTGTCCGAGGAGAACGTCCCATGCTGGATGACAAATATAATTTAAAGAAACATCCAAATGTGAAATGGACAGAGGATGGCGGTGCGCCTCCGTATGACTATGCGAAAGCTCCGAGATCACATGATGATTTGTATATTGATATTGAACGCTTAGATGATTATGAGCTGCTCTGTGAAGAGGACATCCTCGGCAAAGAGCAGCCTTTTTAGATGGGAGGAATGTGTATCGTGCATATGATGCAGAAATTGTTTAAGAAAAAGGATCCGAAGACGAAACCATTGCGAATGAGTGGTGTACAAAAACGATTTTTTGTCAGCTATGCAGTAATCGTATTCGCCATGATGTGGTGTACAACCCCTGTTCTGGCTGCAGGAGATCCATTAGCAGTGGTGAATAACTTGTCTGATTTTATTTTTTCCTTGATCCGGGCGATTGGCTTGATCTTGTTAGGATTTGGTGTGGTGCAGATCGGCTTGTCTTTAAAATCGCATGATCCAAGCCAGAGGGCAAATGGATTTTTGACTTTAGCAGGCGGCGTCATCATTACCTTTGCAAAAGAGATTTTGGATTTGATCATGGTGTAATCTGATATCAGCAGTACAGCGGGAGAGCAGACACTGTGCTGTTCTCCCTGTCTGTAAATGGAAACAACAGGGAGGTGAAATGCTACTTGGAAAGTGATAACTGGATCGTTCAAAATCTAAACAATGCGTTAGAAACATGGAATTCTAAGCTGTCAGAAATCTGGCAGCTTTTAACGCAAAGCCCGGAAACCTTTAAAGGCGGAGATATCTGGAGTGTGATGCTGACCATTCATGATGCTCTAAAAGGAATCGGGTATGGACTTTTAGTACTTTTTTTTGCGATCAGTGTAGTGAAAACCTGTAGCAGCTATCTGGACGTAAAAAAGCCAGAGCATGCGGTGAAATTGTTTATTCGATTTGCACTGGCAAAAGGGGCAGTAGGGTATGGGCTGGAATTGATGATGGCACTTTTTTCTGTCATACAGGGAATGGTATCTACAATCATGCAAAATTCAGGATTTGGTGGGGATTCAGATGTAATCGAACTTCCGGCTGAAATGGTGGAGAAGATTGAAAGTGTAGGATTATTAGATTCTATTCCTCTTTGGATTGTTACACTGCTTGGCAGCCTGTTTATTACAGTCTTGTCATTTATTATGATCTTGACCGTGTATGGAAGGATGTTCAAGCTGTATATGTACACAGCCATAGCACCCATTCCCATTGCGACTTTTGCGGGAGAGCCTACACAGAACATAGGGAAGAACTTTGTCCGTTCCTATGCAGGGGTTTGTATGGAAGGAGCAATCATTGCACTTGCCTGCATTATTTTTTCTGTATTTGCTGCCAGTCCGCCGGCAATCGCAGACAGCAGTTTATCTGCGGTGAATATTGTATGGAATTATGTGGCAGAGCTGATCTTTAACCTATTAGTATTGGTAGGGGCAATTAAGGCAGCGGACCGGATTGTAAAAGAAATCATGGGGTTATAAGTAAGGAGGCAGGAGTATGAAAGAACAACCAATTTTAGGATATGATTGGGAAATGGGACATGAAGAAATCAAACTGGAGATAGGCACTTACTATACAGGAAAAGGTCTGTATATTGGAATGCTGGCAAAGGAAGATGGTGTATGGGAATCTTTTAGTGATCTGACGGTAAATTTACCGTTTGAGAGATCGGATGTTCATGAGGCCTTTATCCAGGACTTTGGGAGTAAGGAAAAATTGAAATTTATTCAAAAACATAAGTTGGGTAAAATTCTTCCAGAGCGAGGACATTCTGGATTCTGTACCTATGCAAAAGTGGCATTTGATCTTAAGCGGCTGGAGGAATTAGATCCAGAAGGAATGAAACGTTTTTATAAGGATCATCCAGAACTTGAAGAACAGAGCCAAGTGCCGAAAAAGAAAAAACGAAATCAAATGGAACGGTAAAATGTGGGAATACAAAAGGAAAGGAGTTATGACAGAAAAGGCCGTCCCCTGGCTTATTTTCTGTTATTTGTATTGACAAAATGGAAGTAAAAATGAACAAAGAGATCCAGGAATTTCAGGAGTCCTTTTTCTTTGGACTGAGCATGCGGCAGTGTTTCTTTTCTGTATTGGCGATTGCTGCTGCAGTAGGTGTTTATCTAGGGACAAAAGATACCTGTGGAACGGAGATTGCCGGATGGCTGAGTGTTTTTGCTGCAGCCCCTTTTGCGGGATGTGGTTTTTTCCGCTATCACCAGATGACACTGGAAAAGTTCGTATGGGTGTGGTTAAAATCAGAGATCTTATGCCCCAAAAAGCTGGTGTTTCAATCGGAGAATCTCTATCTGAAATGTCTGGAAGAGACAATAGAAATCGGAACACGTTCCTGCAGAAATGGCACGGAGCTGGTAGAACGAAAGAGAAGCAAAAATAGAAAAAAGAAAGGAAGGGGGGATGCGGTTGATTAAAACGCTGCATCGTACATTAAAACTAGAAAAAGAGAAATTTATGATTCCGAAGTCTGTACAGCAGGCAATCCCGATACAGCGGATCTGGCCGGATGGCATCTTTCAGTCCGGCAGGCTGTTTTCAAAATCGTTCCGTTTTACGGATATCAATTATTCCATTGCAAGCAAAGAGGATAAGACAGAAATGTTTCTGGATTATTCCGAGCTTTTAAATGCATTGGACTCCGGCGCATCCGCCAAACTTACCATTAATAACCGCCGCATCAATAAGGCAGAATTTGAACAATCCATTCTGATCCCTATGAAAGAGGACGAATTGGATGAATACCGAAAAGAATACAACGAAATGTTGTTATCCAAGATCAGTGATACCAATAACAGTATTCTTCGGGAACGTTATCTGACGATCAGTGTCCATAAGAAGAACATTGATGAGGCAAGGACCTATTTCGCACGTGTTGGAACGGATATCACCACACATCTGGCGAAGTTATCTTCCATTGGGGAAGAACTGGATGCTGGAGAGCGTCTGAAGATTTTCCGTGATTTCTTTAAAGAAGACGTTTCTGCGACAGCAGAGTTTGATTTTAAGGAAGCTGTAAAAAGAGGACATGATTTTAAAGACTGGTTTGCACCAGATTCTATGGAGTTCTTGCAGGATCATTTTAAGATTGATGGGCGATATGGGCGTGTTTTATATATGCAGGATTATGCAACTTACGTCCGGGACAGCATGGTATCGGAGCTCTGTGATCTGAGCAGAAACTTAATGCTGTCAATTGATATCCTGCCAGTCCCTACGGATGAAGCAGTCCGTGAGATACAAAACAAACTGCTTGGTGTAGAAACGAACGTGACCAACTGGCAGAGAAGGCAGAACGAAAACAATAACTTTTCTGCAACCATTCCGTATGAGATGGAGTTGCAGAGAACCGAAACAAAGGAGATGTTAAATGATCTGACCACCAGAGACCAGAGAATGATGTTCGGGGTGTTGACCATTGTGCATATGGCAGACAGTTATAAGGAGTTGAACTCAGATACGGAAACCTTGAAATCCATTGCGAGGAAAAATCTGTGTCAGCTGTCCACTCTGCGGTGGCAGCAAATGGACGGTCTGCATACGGCGCTGCCTTTTGGACCACGAAAGATCAACGCTCTGCGTACCCTGACCACAGAGTCCACAGCTGTGCTGATCCCTTTCCATACCCAGGAGATTATGCAGGAAGGCGGGATTTATTACGGGCAGAATGCGGTCAGCAAAAATATGATCGTTGTGGACCGGAAGAAACTGCTGAATGGCAACAGTTTTCGCTTAGGAGTCAGTGGATCCGGAAAAAGTTTTTCTGCCAAAGAAGAGATTGTTGCATTAGCACTTGCCACGGAGGATGACATCCTAATTCTAGATCCGGAATCCGAATTTGGAAACCTGACAGTAGCATTAGGGGGAGAAGTTGTAAAAGTATCAGCAACTTCTGGAATGCATCTGAATGCTATGGATATGGACAGCAGCTATGGGGATGATACCAATCCACTAATTGAAAAATCAGAATTTCTGTTGTCTGTTTTTGAACAGCTGATAGGGGCAGGCAATCTGGGCGCAAAGGATAAATCCATCATTGACCGCTGTACAGCTGATACTTATCGTGATTATATCCGCAGCGGTTATACCAAGGAAGTGCCGACTTTAAAGGACTTATACCGACAGCTGATGCTGCAGGAAGAGCCAGAAGCAAGAGCTCTTGCCTTATCAGCAGAATTATTTACCAGTGGAAGTCTGAACACGTTTGCGCATAAAACAAATGTGGATACGAAGAACCGTATCATGGATTATGATATCCGGGAACTGGGTTCCCAGCTCATGCCCCTTGGCATGCTGGTAACACTGGATGCCATTTTCAACCGTGTGATCCAGAACTGGAAAAAAGGAAAACGGACCTGGATCTTTTGTGATGAGTTTTATCTGTTATTCCGTTATCCATACAGTGCGGAATTTTTTTATAAGTTATGGAAGCGTATCCGAAAGTATAATGGGTTCGTGAATGCCATGAGCCAGAATGTAGATGAGGTTCTACGTTCCGATACGGCAAGACTTATGCTCGCAAACAGTGAGTTTTTAGTTATGCTGAACCAGGCAAGTACGGACCGGGAAGAATTGGCAAGACTTTTGAACATTTCCGACAACCAGTTAGGATATATCACAAATGTGAAAGCTGGAAGTGGTTTGATACGCTGTTCTGGAAATCTGGTTCCATTTGAAAATACATTCCCAAGGAATACAAAGTTGTACCAACTGATGACAACAAAACCAGGAGAAAGTTTGAAAGCTGTATAGCATAGGTTCGTTCATCAAATGTGTTTTACAGTACGTCATAATTGAATCAAAAAATATGAAAGCCGTTACATGGGGGACTGTGTAACGGTTTTTGATTGTGCGCCCGGCGGGCGCACGTTCTAACGGGTGAAAGTCCCGAATCCGCCCGG
>CAMEWP010000136.1 GCA_945946605.1 uncultured Pseudobutyrivibrio sp.
TGGCCCAGAAAAAAGTAGATACGATGATACCGAAATAAGGATAGGCAGCTACTTTAGAGGTTGGCTTTCTCGATATTCATTCGTAACTTATATAGCTCCTTGGAAGAATGAAGTATCGTACCAGTTATGGACAGAATGCCCTGAAGCATTCTATCGAAGTTGCACAGTTGTCAGGATTGCTGGCTTCCGAGATCGGAGTGGATGTGAGAATGGCAAAACGTGCTGGTCTGCTGCATGATATTGGTAAGGCAGTAGATCATGATATGGAAGGATCCCATATTCAGTTGGGTGCAGATCTTTGTCGTAAGTATAAGGAATCAGCACTTGTTATTAATGCAGTTGAAGCACATCATGGGGATGTTGAGCCGGAGTCATTGATTGCATGTCTGGTACAGGCTGCTGATACCATCAGCGCAGCTAGACCGGGCGCGAGAAGAGAGACTTTGGAAGCATATTCCAACAGATTAAAACAGTTAGAAGATATTACCAATAGTTTCAAAGGGGTAGAAAAATCTTTTGCAATTCAGGCAGGTAGAGAGATTCGAGTTATGGTAGTTCCTGAGCAGGTATCTGATGCAGATATGGTGCTTCTGGCCAGAGATATATCCAAACAGATTGAATCTGAATTGGAGTATCCGGGACAGATCAAAGTGAATGTGATTCGCGAATCACGTGTTACTGATTACGCTAAGTAAAATTTTAGGATGACCGGCAATTTGCCGGTCATCTGTTTTGTATAAGGAGGAACAGAACATGGAACATGTAGAAGTTCAGGAAAGGAAGCTGGTGCACAAGGGATCTATTTTAGATATCTATGAGGATGAAGTGCTGTTGCCCAATGGCAATGTGGAACATTGGGATTATGTGGAACATCGCAAAGGAGCTGCGGCAGTTGTTCCTGTACTGCCGGATGGGCGGATCATCATGGTGTCACAGTATCGTCCTGCACTGGGAAGAATGACCTTGGAAATTCCTGCCGGATCCCGTGACAGTGTAACAGAAGATACCGCTGTATGTGCAAAGAGGGAATTGGAGGAAGAAACAGGGTATCGTTCCGATTCCATAGAGCTACTGCTGAAACTTCGGACTACGGTTGCTTTCTGCAATGAAATGATCGATGTGTACCTGGCCAGAGATCTGGTGCCGGGCCAACAACATCTGGATGAAGCGGAGAGTATCGATCTGTCTTTTTGGAAACTGGATGATCTACTGGATAAGATCTATGCCGGAGAAATTCAGGATGGCAAGACGGTTTCGGCACTGTTAGCCTACCAGGTGAAACGCCAGAGAGATGGCATAAAGCGGGAGATGGCATAATATGCTGCTTTTTTCATAGATTATATAGAAATCCTTTGGAAGGACAGGTCTATGAAACACAGATATCCCTATATCAGAAATACAGTTCACACCGGAAGGGGTGGACAGATCCATTTGAAAAGCCATAGAAACTATAATAGAAGCCATAAAAACTATAAGGGTTATCATGGCGGTACAAAAAAATATCCGATACAAAAGCGAAAACATATGATCACAGGGTGGATGCGAGAACACCCTGCGAATATGTTTTTTCTTTTGTCTTTTTTTATTGGGGCAATCGGGATGAATTACTGGAAAGTGCAGGATACTTCTGTGTTGGTAACGATGCAACAGTTTCTTCGCTGGGGGTCGGATGGGTTGCAACCGGTGACCTGTGATCTGTTGTACTATCTTTTGAAGGAGCGGGGGTGTGTTGTGCTGCTCATGTGTGTCCTGTGTCGGAGCAAATATGAAAAAGTGTTTCTTAATTGTCTGGCTGCAATACTGGGATTTGGCACGGGAGTTTTATTTACGATTTTTGTGTTGTTATATGGTGTTTTGGGTGTTCCTCTTTTGGCAGCGTCTCTTTTTCCTCAGGGACTGATCTATTTTTGCGGATTCTTCCTTTTTTTACGGCTGAATGATCTGTGGAAGGAACAAAGGTTGAATGATCCGGAACATATTCCTGTGCAAAAAAGGTGCTTTTTGATAGCTTTTGCTGTTTTGGATGTTGTGATTTTCCTTTTTGGCATCATTTCGGAAGCGTATTTGAATCCCTATCTGCTGACGAAAATGTATGAATTTGTATGCATTTAGAGGAAAAACTTTCCAAGATGTAAATACAATTTATATAATTATCTTGAAATAATAAATTATCAGACAATTCAAACGAAAAAATGCTTTACAAGGAAGAAGGGAAGGAGTATAGTAGGTGATGTAAGTCAGATGTATGCACCAGTGAGGTGTAGAAATAGACGAAAGGAAAAAGGAAATGGAAAAAGAGATGAAGAACACAGGACTTTATCGTCCCGAATTTGAGCATGACAACTGTGGTATCGGTGCCGTGGTCAGCATAAAGGGAATCAAGACACATCAGACGGTTTCCGATGCCTTAAAGATTGTTGAGAATCTTGAACACAGAGCCGGCAAAGATGCAGAGGGAAAGACCGGTGACGGTGTTGGTATCCTGCTGCAGATATCCCATAAGTTTTTCAAGAAGGCTGCTGCCGAGATTGGAATTGAACTGGGCGAGGAGAGAGAGTACGGCGTTGGTATGTTTTTCTTTCCCCAGGATGAACTGAAACGCAATCAGTCCAAGAAGATGTTTGAGATTATTGTGCAGAAGGAAGGCATGGAGTTCTTAGGATGGAGAACCGTTCCCATCAAGCCGGAAGTGCTGGGTAAGAAAGCCATTGACTGTATGCCTTATATCATGCAGGCTTTTGTGAAAAAACCAAAGTCAGTGGAAAAGGGGCTGGATTTTGACAGAAAGCTCTATGTGGCACGTCGTGTATTTGAACAGACCTGCAACGATAATACCTATGTGGTATCTCTTTCCAGCAGAACCATTGTATATAAGGGAATGTTTCTGGTGGGACAGCTCCGCACATTCTTTGCGGATCTGCATAACGAGGACTATGAGTCTGCAATTGCCATTGTCCATTCCAGATTTTCCACCAATACCAATCCCAGCTGGGAGAGAGCGCATCCCAATCGTTTCATCGTACATAATGGCGAGATCAACACCATTAAGGGAAATGCAGACCGTATGCTGGCCAGAGAGGAGACTATGATCTCCGAATTCCTGGAGCCGGAAATGTCAAAGATCACGCCGGTGGTAAACACAGAGGGATCTGACTCCGCAATGCTGGATAACACACTGGAATTCTTTGTGATGAACGGCATGCCTCTTCCGCTGGCTGTTATGATCACCATTCCGGAACCCTGGATCAACAACAAGGCCATGGATCAGGACCGCAAAGATTTTTATCAGTATTATGCTACTATGATGGAGCCCTGGGATGGACCGGCGTCCATTTTGTTCTCTGACGGTGATATTATGGGGGCGGTGCTTGACCGTAACGGACTTCGTCCTTCCAGATATTATGTCACCAATGATGATTATCTGATCCTTTCCTCTGAAGTAGGTGTACTTCCTATTGATGAGAGCAGGATCAAATCCAAAGACCGCTTAAAGCCCGGCAAGATGCTTCTGGTTGATACGGTACAGGGCAGACTCATCGATGACGATGAACTGAAGAAGTATTATTCCACCAGACAGCCTTATGGTGAGTGGCTGGACAAGAATCTGGTGCATCTCCATGATCTGAAGATCCCGAATCAGAAGGTGCCGAATCATACCAAGGAGGAGCGGGCAAGACTTCAGAAGGCCTTCGGTTATACTTATGAGGATTTAAAGACATCCATTCTACCTATGGCATTAAACGGTGCGGAGAGTATTGGGGCCATGGGTATCGACACACCCCTGGCGGTTTTATCCGATCAGCATCAGCCGCTGTTTAACTATTTTAAACAGTTGTTTGCCCAGGTAACAAATCCGCCCATCGATTCCATTCGTGAGCATGTGGTGACATCCACCACCATCTATCTTGGCAAGGCCGGCAATGTGTTGGAAGAGAAGGAAGAGAACTGTAAACTTCTGCGCATCAACAACCCGATCCTTACCAATACGGATCTGATGAAGATCAAGAATATGAATGTGGAAGGCTTCAAGGTGGAAGTCATTCCCATCATCTATTATAAGAATACTTCTCTGGAAAAGGCCATCGATCACCTTTATGTGGAGGCGGACAGAGCCCACAGAGAAGGAGCAAATGTAATCATCCTTTCCGACAGGGGCGTGGACGAGAATCATGTGGCCATTCCTTCCCTGCTGGCTGTATCAGCACTGCAGCAGTATCTGGTACAGACAAAGAAGCGGACCAGTCTTTCTGTGATCCTGGAAAGCGGCGAGCCCAGAGAGGTACATCATTTTGCAACGCTGCTTGGCTATGGTGCATCAGCTATCAATCCCTACCTGGCACAGGAAAGCATCCAGGAACTCATCGATTTAAATATGCTGGATAAAGATTATTATGCGGCAGTGGATGCTTACAATGAGGCTGTTTTAAGCGGCATTATCAAGATTGCATCCAAGATGGGAATTTCCACCATCCAGTCCTACCAGGGCGCCAAGATTTTTGAGGCAGTGGGTATCAGCCCGGAAGTGATCAACAAATATTTCAAGGGTACGGTAAGCCGGATCGGCGGCATCACCCTGCAGGATATTGCAGATGATGTGGAGATGCTGCATTCTAAGGCCTTTGATCCGTTGGGACTCAGTACGGATACTACACTGGATTCCATGGGAGCCCATAAGATGCGCAGCGGAAAGGAAGAACATCTTTATAATCCTCAGACCATTCATTTGCTGCAGCTGTCTACCAGAATGGGAGATTATGAAACATTTAAAGAATACACAGCCCTGGTAAACGATGAGAATTCTGTAAAGAACCTGCGGGGACTGATGGATTTCAAATATCCAAAGAAGGGTATCAGCATCGATGAAGTAGAGAGTGTTGATTCTATTGTACAGAGATTTAAAACCGGTGCCATGAGTTATGGATCCATTTCGAAAGAAGCCCATGAGACCATGGCCATTGCCATGAATATGCTGCATGGTA
>CAMEWP010000137.1 GCA_945946605.1 uncultured Pseudobutyrivibrio sp.
GGACAGATCGTGCGACTGTCGGACAAGATCGCCTATGTGAATCATGATATAGATGACGCGATCCGGGGTCAGATTTTATCCGAGGATGATATCCCAAAAGATCTGAGGGAGACCCTTGGGTATACCACCAGGGAACGTCTGGATCATCTGATCCATGATGTGATCATAAACAGTATGAACCAGCCGGTGATCCGGATGTCGGATGAGGTGGAAAAGGCCATGCGGGATCTGCGTAGTTTTATGTTTGAGAATGTTTACCGCAATCCTGTGGCCAAGTCCGAGGAGGAGAAGGCCAAGCGGATGCTGACGCAGCTGTTTGAATATTATATGCAAAATATTGACCAGATACCGGAGAAATATCTGCGGATGTTGGATCAGGGGGAAGCAAAGGACCGGGTGGTCTGCGACTATATTTCCGGCATGACAGATCAGTATGCGGTGACGAAATTCAACGAGTATTTCATGCCGCTGGCATGGCAGGTAGACGGATATTAACGGGAGGAAAAGATGCCTTACTATTCCGATGATATTGTGGAGGAAGTCCGTTCCAGAAATGACATTGTGGATGTGATTTCCCAGTATGTACATTTACAAAAAAAGGGCAGTTCCTATTTTGGACTGTGCCCCTTTCATAACGAGAAGACAGGTTCCTTTTCTGTGACACCCTCCAAACAGATGTATTATTGCTTTGGCTGCGGTGCCGGAGGAAATGTATTCACCTTTCTGATGGAATACGAGAATTTCACTTTTTCCGAGGCCATGGAAACTTTGGCTGAGAGGGCGGGAGTGGAACTCCCAAAGCAGGAAATGAGCCGGGAAGCCAGACGGGAAGCGGATAAGCGCAGCCGGCTCATGGAGATCAATAAGGAAGCGGCCATGTATTTTTACCGGCTGTTGCGCAGTGAGAAAGGAAAGAGTGCATACCAGTATTTTCTGGACCGACAGCTGAGCCCGGAGACCATGCAGAAATTTGGCCTGGGTTATTCCGATAAGTACAGCAATGATCTTTACCAGTATTTGCGGAAAAAGGGATATGATGATGAGATCCTGAAGGAAAGCGGACTGGTTACTATAGACGAACGGCGGGGTGGATACGATAAGTTCTGGAACCGGGCCATGTTCCCTATCATGGATGCAAACAACAAGGTGGTGGCCTTTGGCGGCCGTGTGATGGGAGAGGGAGAGCCGAAATACTTAAATTCTCCGGAGACCATGGTGTTTAACAAGAGCCGTACTCTGTATGGGCTGCATCTGGCCAGACGGACCAGGCGCCCCCAGATGATCCTCTGTGAGGGATACATGGATGTCATCGCCCTTCATCAGGCAGGGTTTGACAATGCGGTGGCTTCCCTTGGCACAGCTTTGACAGAGGGACATGCCAATATCTTAAAACGCTACACCAAGGATGTGTATCTCAGTTATGACAGTGACGGAGCTGGACAGAAGGCGGCACTCCGGGCTATTCCCATTCTGAAGGATGCAGGGATCACTTGTAAGGTCATCAACATGTCGCCCTATAAGGACCCGGACGAGTTTATCAAGAATCTTGGTGCCGAGGCTTATGAGGAGCGGATCCGGCAGGCGGAGAACAGTTTTATGTATTCCATCCGCATGCTGGAGAAGGATTACGACATGAAAGATCCTGAGAAGAAGACAGCATTCTTTCAGGAGGTGGCAAAACGGATTCTGGAATTTCCGGAAGAACTGGAGCGGAACAATTACATCGAAGCGGTGGCTTCCCATTACCAGACCGGATATGAGAATCTGCGGCAGCTGGTGAATCACTACGGAACAAGAAATGGAATTGCGGCTCAGCGGACACCGTTAAAATCCGGCGTGAATGAGAACAAAAAAAAGGAAGACGGCATGAGCAAGTCCCAGAGACTGCTGCTGACCTGGCTGGTGGAACAGCCCGGGCTTTATAAACAGATTCGGCAGTATATCACGCCGGCAGATTTTTCACCGGGGGTTTACCGGCAGGTGGCCAGTGAGGTGTTTGCCCAGTTAGAGGCGGACGGAACCTGCAATCCGGCCAGGATCGTTTCCATGTTTCCGGATGAGGAGGACCAGCGGACGGTGGCACAGATCTGCAACACAACAGTAGGTGAGCTGGAATCCGCGGCAGATCGTTCCAAGGCTTTGAAGGAAACCATCCTTCGTATGAAACGCAACAGCCTGGAACAGGAGAAAAAAACTTTAGACCCGACAGATATGAACGGTCTTAAGTTGATCATAGAACATAAGCGAGAACTCCAGGAAATGGAAAGATTGCATATTTCGATGGAATAAGGACAAAATACGATTTGAGAGGACAAAGGACATGGCAAAGAAGAAAGAAGAAACAAACACAATGACAGCTGAAGAGAGAAAGGCTACCTTTGAAAAGAAATTAAAGGAACTTCTCCAGTTGGCAAAGGAAAGAAAAAACGTACTGGAGTACCAGGAGATCAGTGATCATTTTAAGGAACTGCAGTTAGATGCAGAACAGTTAGAGGCAGTGCTTGATTACCTGGAAAAGAATAATGTGGATGTACTCCGTCTGCAGAATCATGAAGATGATCTTCTGCTTCCGCCGGAGGATGAAGATCTCGATATTGAAAATCTGGAAAATATTGAGCTGGAAAACATCGACCTTTCTGTTCCGGACGGCGTCAGCATTGATGACCCGGTGCGTATGTATTTAAAAGAAATCGGTAAGGTTCCCCTTTTGACAGCTGATGAAGAAATTGAGCTGGCAAAGCGTATGGAAGAGGGCGACCAGGAAGCGAAAAAACGTCTGGCAGAGGCAAACCTTCGTCTGGTAGTCAGCATTGCCAAGAGATATGTGGGCCGTGGTATGCTGTTTCTGGATTTGATCCAGGAAGGAAACCTGGGTCTGATCAAGGCTGTGGAGAAGTTCGATTACCGGAAAGGATATAAGTTCTCCACTTATGCTACCTGGTGGATCCGTCAGGCCATCACCAGAGCTATCGCAGATCAGGCCAGAACCATCCGTATCCCGGTGCATATGGTTGAGACCATCAACAAACTGATCCGTGTATCCCGTCAGCTGCTTCAGGAACTTGGCCGTGAACCCACTCCGGAAGAGATCGCAGAGGAGATGGACATGCCGGTAGATCGTGTTCGTGAGATCCTTAAGATTTCCCAGGAACCGGTATCTCTGGAGACGCCTATCGGTGAAGAGGAAGACTCTCATCTGGGAGATTTCATCCAGGATGATAATGTTCCGGTACCGGCAGAGGCAGCTACCTTTACCCTCTTAAAGGAACAGCTGGATGAGGTGCTTAGCACACTGACAGAAAGAGAGCAGAAAGTTCTGATCCTCCGGTTCGGACTGGAAGACGGCCGGGCAAGAACCCTGGAAGAGGTTGGTAAGGAATTTAATGTTACCAGAGAGCGAATTCGACAGATCGAGGCGAAGGCTCTGCGGAAACTTCGTCATCCCAGCAGAAGCCGCAAGTTAAAGGATTATCTGGAGTAAGGTGTGAAAAAAGAAATTTCTAATATAAAACTTTCCGAAAGAATGGAAGCGCTGGCTGCGCTGGTCAGTGATGGCCGTATCCTGGCAGATGTAGGCTGCGATCATGGATATCTGCCCATCTATCTGGTGCAGCAGGGCAGGATCCCGTCGGCTATCGCCATGGATGTCCGCAGCGGACCCCTGGATCGGGCCAGGGAACATATCACATCTTACGGACTTAATGACAGGATCTCCACCCGGCTTTCAGATGGATTGCAGGGTCTTGCTTCCGGCGAGGCAGAGAGTATCCTGATTGCCGGAATGGGAGGAGATACCATATTACATATTCTTACGCAGGGGGAAGAGCGGGCAAAAGAAGCTGCAGAGCTGATCCTTCAGCCCCAGTCTGAAGTGGCCCGGGTCAGAGAATATCTTCTTTCCCAGGGGTATGTTTTTCTGGCGGAGGATATGGTGGAAGAAGACGGTAAATTTTACCCTATGATGAAGGTGTGCTGGAAGGGAAACGGCGCCGTGACCTGGACTGAGGCACAGCTTGCCTACGGCAAACTTTTGATAGAGCAGGCTCATCCGGTGCTGATCTCTTATCTGCAGTACGACAGGTCCGTGCAGAAAAAGATCCTCTCCGGTCTTATGACGGCGGAGAAGACAGAAAAACTGACAGAGCGAAAACAGCAGGTGGAACACCGTCTGCAATTGATATCTGAGGTGCTGCAGGAGATGACAGGCGGCGAGATGACAGACGGTATCCCGGAAGCGAGGTAGGATATGACAGTAGAGCAGATGATGCATAGAATAGAAGAAAAGATTCCCACAGACCGGGCGCTGGACTGGGATAATGTGGGACTTCTTGTGGGAGATAAGAAGGCACAGGTCAAGAAAATTTATCTGGCACTGGATGCCACAGATGAGGTTATCGATCATGCCATTGCCTGGGGAGCAGATGCACTGCTTACCCATCATCCCCTGATCTTTTCCGGCATGAAACAGGTAACAGAGGATACTTTTCTGGGAAGACGGATCCGCAGGCTCATTCAAAACGATATTTCCTGTTATGCCATGCACACCAATTTTGATGTATGTGTCATGGGAAATCTGGCGGCGGAGAAACTGGGCTTAAAACATGTGACCGTACTGGATGCCCAGGGGGAAGAACCCTATGGCATCGGATGTGTGGGAGAATTGGAACATCCCCTTACGCTGCAGGAACTGGCAGAAATGACCACAGAGAAATTTGGTATCAGCCACGTGAAAGTTTTTGGAGATCTAGAGCAGAGGGCGGAAAGGATCGCACTTTGTCCGGGGTCCGGGAAGAGCGAGATGAGATGTGTGAAAGCGGCAGGAGCCGGGGTTTATATTACCGGAGACATAGACCACCACACGGGCATCGATGCGGTGGCAGATGGTATTTCTGTCATTGACGCCGGTCACTATGGCGTGGAACATATTTATATGGAGTATATGGAACAGTTC
>CAMEWP010000138.1 GCA_945946605.1 uncultured Pseudobutyrivibrio sp.
GCCGGAGCTTTCGCTGTTTTTGCTTTTGCCATCTGGCGTACACACTTCCTTTCTCATTGATTATCTTTTTCAAGACAAATACCCTTACAGAATGAAAGTGGCAATCCCACAGAAACAAGAGGTATCTGTTTTGGGGACTGCACACTTTCTAAAGGAATATCAATTTACTGATTTACTGATAAAGCAGTCTACTCTGTTACTTCATTCAGTGTTGTGTCGATATTGCAGAATCCGCTGATGTCATATTTGAAAGGAATGGATCCGCCTGCAGCTGTGTAAGTTGTACCATCGATCTCGATGCTGTAGTTACCGTCAGATCCGGTGTATGTACCGGTGGAGTACTCTTTCTCCATGTTCCAGTCAACCAGATTTACGCTGAATACTGCAGATCCATCAGAATACAGATAAATGATAGCCTCACCCTTAATTCCCTGGGAAGGAACATCAAACTGCTCACTTCTGTAGGTTGCTACTAATTTTGCTTCTACTAATACCTTCAGTGAAGATTCGGAACCATCTGCTGCCACATAAGTTGCTGTGGTGCCGTCTGCTGCCACCTTTACAGTTGCAGGATCACCGTCATCCGGTGTCAGGGTGTACTCTGCTGATCCGTCAGAATTCTCTTTTTTGGACCAGGTACCCTCTGTCATAATATCCATCATATCACTGTAGGTCATATTGTGATTTAAGGTAACGGTGCAGGTTTCATCATCAACAGAAACCATGTCAAGATAAGGAACTCCCATCTCGCCTTCATAGGTAGAAGCGAACTTGGACTTATCCGGAGCATCAGTATCCAGGTTGTACATCATCTCGCCACCGCCTACACCGGTAAGGGTCTCCATGTCATTATAGAGAACTTTGCCGTCATATCCGCAGCGGTCAAGCTCAGCACCATTGAAATCATAGAAAATAATGGTGTAAGGTGCCTTGTCTGTGATAGGATCCACGCTGTCATCTACACAGGCTTCACGGTCTGTAAAGCAGGTGTACTCTCTTTCCTCTTCCACAACCTCATAGGTTCCTGCGAAGTTTGCACCATTGTTTACAAATCCTGCATAGAAAACTGCTCCCAATACGGGATCTTCCTCATAGAAATGGAAGTAATACACATAGTCTCCGTATCCTTCTGCTGTGTAGCCGTATACGAAGTACTTGTCAGCCAGATCCTTGGGATCGTCTTTCTCATCCTTTACTTCCGGTTCCTTTGTCTCCGGCTCGTCCTTGCTTCCGCAGGCAGCGAACATGGAAATCGCCATCATCCCCACCAACAATAAACTCAATACTTTCTTCTTCATTCTTTACCCTCCTAAAAAATAAAATGAAAAAACCTCTTGTATGGTTAATCATATACAAAAGGTTTTTTCAATCTTATCATTTTTTTGCAAGAATTATAATTTTCTATAATTACATGTTAAATATTTTGTTCCGCTGACGATACTCCGTAGGAGTCATCCCATAGGTCTCCCGGAAGTGACTGGTAAAATAGCTCTGGGAATTGAAGGCCAGATAATCGGAGATCGTCCCCACGCTCTCATCCGTATTCTTCAGCAGATTTGCCGCAAGTTTCAGGCGTTCCTGCATAATATACTGCTTAATACTGATGCCTTCTTCCTTCACAAACATACTGGACAGATAGCTGCTGCTGAGCCCCACATGATCCGCTATATCCCCGATCCGGATGGGTTCCTTTATATGGCGACCGATATAATTTTTGACACTTTCGCAATAGGGATTATTCCCTGCATGTTCCAGATGTGTCTGTACCAGTCTGTTACAGCTGTCGATTCCTTCCATTCCCACCTGCACCATCTTATAAATCCCTTTGCACTCTGAGAGTTTCTGCAAATACATATCACTGACCTGGTAGGCCTTATAGGGATCCACGCCTCCCCGGATGGCCGCCCGGCTAGCTAAGGTGATGGCGGTAACATACATGTACTCCAACTGCTTCATATCACTGTCCTTGGAAAGGATCCCCACCCGGTACATTTCGTCGTACACGCGGCTGAACCCATCTTCCACATAGCCCAGTTCCCCTTTTTCGATGGCATCCAGCCACTGTACCTCGATACTGTAATCATATCGCTCCTGCCCCCCCCTTCATCATCACTGATGACCATCTTGGCAGTTTCTTCCTCTGCAGCAAGAAACTTCACCCGGTAAGGCTCCATCATGTCTCTTTCATCATAATATCTGCCGGTAACAAAATAGCAGACTGTTGAGAGGCAGGCCGCAAGATGATCCAGTGGGATCTGTTTCACGACGAATCCCCTTCCCACCAGCCCCCGGCTTGCCAGATATTGTTCCGTTCTTTTTCCCGACATTCCAAAGGCCGTTACAGGTCCTAAGATCACAATCCCCTGTTCCGCAGCAAACATCATATAAATAAAACTGTCTTCATCCCAATAGAAAAACGGTTCCTGACGGTCTCCGTACTGTTCTTTTAATTTACGCAAAAGTGTTCCGGAATAGCCTGTTGTATGATCCTGATTGGTGGCCACCAGCTGATTGTCACTGTCATAATAAAATGCAGGGATATCCCATCCCAGCAAAGCTTTCTGAAATCCTCTTTCTATTCCTTCCAACTCAAATCCCTGTTGTAAAATCTTCATTGGTTGTTCCCCTCATATCTGCAATCACATCGTCAGCATCTTTCACTTTTCCATCCAAAGCATGTTTTCTCGAAGTTTCAAGTTTCATCAATAATTCGTTTTCATTTTTCATTTCAAATGAACTCTCAATTTAATTGTAGTGCAACTTCATTGCCAAGTCAATTTATCATTTTTCCTTATTGTTTTGTTTTTTTGCATCCGATGGAAACGAGTACTCTATTTTAAAAACGGCAACATATATACCGGCAGATAATGAATACCATTTTCCCATTTATAGTCCTTCGTGTGAACAATACATTTGTCTTTCACTCGACTGCTAAACTTATCACAAAACACATCCAAAGATTTATGTCCTCTGTAGTTTCCGGACTTTACTTCAATTGGATTTATTTTATCTCCCGTTGAAGTCAGAAAATCTACTTCATACAAATGATTTGATGTATCACTTTGCATCGTATAATAAAAAAGATGATACCCCTTAGCAATTAACATCTGTGCCACAACACATTCATATACATAGCCCAAATTGGTATCCAATTTATCCGAAAGCAGTTTGTTATAGATTACATTTTCCGTATAATTTTTATCCTTAAAAGCAAGAGTCACAAAAAGCCCAATGTCAGATGTAAATAACTTATAGCGTCCTGCATCTTTTTCTAATGACATTCCAACTCCCGGATTATTTGCGTGATATGCAATGTTTACCGTGTAAGAACTCAGTATGTCTGGCACTAATTGACGCACCTGTTCTGAACGTGCGCCTTCCCTTGCATTTGACAAGACATATCTGGACGCATTTCCACTTAGACTTGCTGGAATCGCATCATAAATGTCTCCCGCAAGTCCGGTGCCGTCTATCTTTGTGAAGTCCTCCTCATATAAATCTACAATTTCTCTCTTCACTTCATCAACTGCTTGTAAATTGTTTTGCTCCAAATATGTTTCTACTGCCTGTGGCATCCCGCCTATAAGCATATATAGCCTGAAAATACGCATCAGATTTCTATGCATTGCATTCCCTGCAGCTTTTTTATTTTTTAAGAGTAACTTAATTGTATCCGCTGTAATCTCATCACCGATTGCCCATAAAAATTCTTCAAAGTCCATTGGATACATGGATATCTTATGTTCTTCACTGGGGATCAATATATCTTTCGTGTTCTTCTTTATGGATAAAAGCGATCCCGTCTCAATATACTTATATCTTCCATCCGCTACAAGGTACTTGATTGCCTGCCTCGCCTTTGGAAGCAGTTGAACCTCATCAAATATTATGACTGACTCATTTTTATACAATCTGATTCCAGTTAACTGCTGCAACTGTAAAAAGAAAAAATCCAAATCGTACATATCATCAAACAACTCTATAATTGCTTTACTGGTATGCGCAAAATCAATCAGAATATATGATTTAAACTCATTCTTGGCAAATTCTTCCGCCATGGTAGATTTTCCAACTCGTCTGGCGCCTTTTATCAGAAGTGCGTATTTATCACTGCGTTTTTCTTTCCATTCTAATATCTCATCATATATTTTTCTTTTAAATACAGTTTTCACCATGTTATATCACCTCTCCGACCACAGTATAACTCAAATCCCCTTTCATGTAAATGCGATTTTATCGCAAATCCCCATAAAATCCCCCTAAATATACAACCAAATCCCCTTTTATCATCTTTTTCCTTCCAGCCAAAGAAAAAGGAGCAGCCATAGCCACTCCCAGTTTCTTTAACCCGATTGTCATTTCATCAGGTTATACAACTTGAAATATCTTCATCCCCCAATACACCACCCCCAGCACCCAGCTGGTAAATGTCCCATACAAGATCACCGGCCCCGCAATGGTGAAAATCTTCGCCCCAATCCCGTACACCTGCCCTTCCTTCTGAAACTCAATGGCCGGCGCCGCCACAGAATTGGCAAATCCGGTGATGGGCACCAGAGCTCCCGCACCGCCGAAATCTGCAAGTTTGGGATAAACATTGAGGCCGGTAAGAAGAATGCTGCATAGGATCAGGATCATGCTGCAGTAGCCCGCTGCTGTGTCCTGATCAGCCCCGAGATTTTTTGCCGTGTTGGTGATCCACTGGCCCAGCATGCAGATGGCACCGCCCACCAGAAAGGCACTGGCCATTCTCTTGGGAAGGCTGGCCTTCGGCGTCACCTCTTCCACATAAGCATTGTATTTTTCCTGCAGCTTTTTCTTTTCCTCTTTGGTGATCTCTTTCTTATGTCCGCTCATATGAAATCCGCCTCCTTACTGTGTCTGATACCCATAGTAGAAATAAAACAGTGCTCCCGCCA
>CAMEWP010000139.1 GCA_945946605.1 uncultured Pseudobutyrivibrio sp.
AGTAAGCATTTGCCATTTCCCAGCCGTTCATGAAGAACTCGAAACGCTCTACATAATCAGGATTCTCGGGTTTCTTCTTGGTCAGCGGAGAAATCTCAATGGGATGATCCATAACGAAAGTCGGCTGGATCAGGTGCTCCTCTACATACTCCTCAAAGAAGAGATTCAGGATATCGCCCTTGGTATGGCGCTCTTCAAATTCAATATTGTGCTCTTTTGCCAGTGCCTTCGCTGCTTCTGTATCTGCCACTTTATTAAAGTCCACACCTGCATACTTCTTTACAGCGTCCACCATAGTGATGCGCTCGAAAGGTTTGGACAGATCCATGGAATGCTCACCGTAAGTGATCACTTCACTTCCGGTAACTTCCTTAGCCACATAACGATACAGGTTCTCTGTCAGATCCATCATGCCATGATAATCTGTATAAGCCTGATATAACTCCATCAGAGTGAATTCCGGGTTATGTCTGGTATCCAGTCCCTCATTCCGGAATACACGGCCAATCTCATAAACACGCTCCATACCGCCAACGATGAGACGTTTCAGGTACAGCTCCAGTGAAATACGCAGTTTACGATCCTCATCCAAAGCATTAAAGTGAGTCTCAAAAGGTCTTGCTGCTGCACCGCCGGCATTGGATACAAGCATGGGAGTCTCCACTTCCATAAATCCCTGTCCATCCAGATAACGACGGATACTGCTGATGACCTTGGAACGCTTGATAAAGGTATCCTTTACATCTGCGTTCATGATCAGATCCACATATCTCTGACGATATCTGGTGTCTGTATCTGTCAGTCCATGGTATTTCTCCGGAAGGATCTGCAAACTCTTTGACAGCAATGTCACTTCCTCTGCATGAATGGAAATCTCTCCGGTCTTTGTTTTAAACACTTTACCACGGATACCTAAAATATCACCTACATCGTATTTCTTGAAATCCGCATAGGACTCTTCGCCAATATCATCCCTTGCCACATAGGACTGGATACTGCCCTGAAGATCCTGTACATTACAGAAGGATGCTTTACCCATGACGCGCTTAAACATCATACGTCCAGCAACGCTCACTACCTGACCTTCCAAGTCATCATAATGATCTTTGATCTCCATACTGTGGTGGGTCACATCATATTTGGTAATCTGAAACGGATCCTTTCCGGCTGCCTGAAGTGCTTCTAACTTCTCCCGACGGATCTTGAGCAGCTGATTTACATCCTGCTGCCGTGTATTGTTCTGTTCTCCCATGTTACACCTCTATTGTACTAAACTGAATTAGGAATTGGATCTCTGGATTTCCAGGATCTTATATTCCAGCTGTCCGGCTTCCGTCTCAACCACAACGGTATCTCCGGCACGCTTACCGATAATGGCTCTGCCCAGCGGAGACTCGTTGGAGATCTTGCCCTTCAGGCTGTTTGCCTCTGTGGAACCTACGATCTTGTATTCCAGTTCCTCGTCAAATTCAACATCCAGGATCTTTACCTGGCATCCAACATTAATGGTATCCAGATCTACTTCATCCTCTACAACGACTTCCGCGTTCTTTAAGATCTTCTCGATATCTTCAATCCGGGCCTCTATATCTCTCTGCTCATCCTTGGCAGCATCATACTCAGCGTTCTCAGATAAGTCGCCCTGTTCTCTTGCTTCTTTGATCTTCTGCGCAACTTCTTTTCTTTTGACTACCTTTAAATCCTGTAATTCTTCCTCTAACTTTCTCAGTCCTTCATAGGTTAAAAGATTTTTCTTTTCCATGGCTCCTTATCCTTTCTCATTCATCGTGCCACGTACTCCCTCAGTGGCAACGCTATATTATAGCCCTAGAAACCGCCTATTGTCAAGGTTTCCGCCGGCTTTAATCCAGCAATTTCGCAAACAATTCTTCCAATTCTTCATAGGAATTCACTTCATTGATCATTCCTCTGAGTTTGGAGGAATTTTTATACCCTGCTGTATACCAGGCAGCATGCTTCCGCATCTCTCTCACCCCGATATACTCTCCCTTATATTCGATCTGCATTCTTGCATGCCGAAGCATCAGTGGAACCATTTCCTCCATGGATGGCTTTTCCATTTTCTCCCCTGTCTCAAAATAGTGCAGCATCTCCCGGAAGATCCAGGGATTTCCCTGGGCACCTCTGCCGATCATAAACCCATCGCAGCCGGTCTGCCTGAACATTGTCTCCACATCCTCCGGTGTTACCAGATCACCGTTTCCAAATACAGGGATCTTCACCGCATCCTTTACCTGTGCAATGATATCCCAGTCTGCCTTGCCGGAATAGTACTGTTCTCTGGTCCTTCCATGCACCGCAACCGCTGCCGCACCGCTGGCTTCCGCAATCTTTGCCATCTCCACCGCATTAATGTGCTCCTCGTCAAATCCCTTCCGGATCTTAACCGTCACGGGTTTCTTTATGGCTTTCACCGTCCTTTCAATGATCTGGCCTGCAAGCAGTGGCTGCTTCATCAGCGCGGAACCATCCCCATTGTTTACCACTTTTGGCACAGGGCATCCCATGTTGATATCAAGAATATCAAAAGGCCGTTCCTCGATCCGTTTGGCCATCTCACTGATGCAGTCCGGGTCAGAACCGAAAAGCTGCAGTGAAACCGACCGTTCCTCCTCCGCCACTTCCAGCAATTCTTCCGTCCGGCGGTTGTTATAGTAAATCGCCTTTGCGCTGACCATTTCCATACAGATCAGGCCGGCTCCCTGTTCTTTACATAAGACACGAAAAGGCAGGTCGGTTACGCCTGCCATAGGTGCTAATGCTAAATTGTTCTCTAGTTTTACATTCCCTATCCAAAGGGGGTGAATGACCTGGTCCATGATATTTTCTATCCGTTCTGTCTTAATTTTCCCGGCACTTTACCGGAGTTCTCTTATCTATTCTGCTTGTTATAGATAAATCTCATTCCCTGAAGAGTAAGATTCGGATCATATACATCAATACAATCTGTCTCTTTTGCAATGATACTGCCCAATCCTCCGGTGGCAACCACCTTCACATTTTCATAGCCGGATTCCTGGATCATATGTTTTACGATGTACTCTGTTTGACCGATCTGTCCATAAACCAGTCCTGCCTGCATGGAAGTAATGGTCTCCTTTGCCAGAATACTGTCAGGTTTCACAATTTCGATTTCCGGAAGTTTTGCAGTGTCCTCCCACAATGCCTTGGCGGAAATGCGAAGTCCCGGCGCTGTAACACCGGATACAAAAGCGCCATCAGCATCCACCAGATCATAGGTGGTAGCTGTTCCAAAATCCAGTACCAGAACCGGTCCGCCGTACAACTCATAGGCACCTGCTGCATCCACGATACGGTCTGCACCGATCTGTTTGGGATTCTCCGTCACCACCTTGATTCCTGTGCGGATTCCAGCGCCTACGATCACCGGATTGATATCAAAGTATTTTTTCACACTGTTTACAAGAGAGTGCATCACATTCGGCACCACGCTTGCGATAATGGCGTCCTTAATACAGGACTTCTCAATATTGTTATATGTCAGGATATCTCCGATTACTACACCGAATTCATCCGATGTCCGGTTAATTCCCGTGGTAATACGGAAGGTTCCCACCAACCGTTCTTTGTCAAATACACCCAGCGTAATATTGGTATTTCCCACATCGATTGTTAACAGCATTTTAATAGTCCTCCTCATCTTCTCCAAGGCAGAATACACGATAAAACATTTCCAGTGACTCAAACAGTTCTTCCTGTTCTCTCTGGATCTGTTTGATCTTCAGCACACCGCCGATCTCATCATAGAGCAGATCTCCCTCATCTGCAGAAGTCCGCATCTGCAGGTTTCCTTCCTCATCGAACAAAATCTGAAGGGTTCCGCCCACATCCTCTGTATACAATACACAAAGAATCTTCAGTTCATCCTGCACCTCCTGAGGCAATGCATCAAAGTCATGATTAAAATAATATTTTTTTGTATATGCGCTGGAGCCGCAAAGTACTACTTCATCACTATACATTTTGTCCTCCTCTTTATAAACACTGTTCTATACATATCCATACATACCCCGGACAGACACCTCTCCGGAATCCACAAGTCTCATTCCATCCGGTGTCTCCACCATCAGCGCTCCCGTCACATCAATCCCACGGGCAATCCCCACCCAGGCGCCATTGGGGTCTAATATCTTTACCTGACGATTACAATTTACCAAATGACGGTTATATTCTTCCCGGATACCTGACAGGTCAGCTGTTTTCTGAAAGGTTTCGTAATACCCGGCAAAACACTGCCACACCTTCTGCCTCAGCAAACCGCAATCTCCCCGGTTTCCCCGGGGCAGCAGCTGATCTATGGATATCGCCTTGTCTTCCAGCTCCGGGTCAAAAGACCGGTTATGGACGTTGATTCCGATTCCCACAATGACATATTCTGCCTTCTGGTCCTTTACAGACATTTCTGTCAAAATACCACAAATCTTTTTATTCTGCAAGACTATATCATTCGGCCACTTGATTTTTGCATCCAGTTCATACAGTTCGGACACCGCAG
>CAMEWP010000140.1 GCA_945946605.1 uncultured Pseudobutyrivibrio sp.
AGGAGAGACCAAAGTCAAATACAGAGAGAAAAAGGCAAAAGCCGGAAATGTAAGATCCGCATTGCTGAAAAAAGAACTGCGCAGATTCCTGGGAAGTTCCAACTATATGCTGAACTGTGGCCTAGGTCTGGTATTTATGATCATTGCGGCTGTGTTTCTGCTGATCAAAGGAGATATGGTTACGGAGATGCTGGATCTCTTCCTGGCCGGTGAGAAGGATATAGCATCCCTTATTGCCGTGGCAGCCATCGGCATCATGGTTTCCATGAACGATATCACAGCACCCAGTGTTTCCCTGGAAGGGAAAAATATCTGGCTGGTGCAGTCTTTACCTGTGAGCGCAGCGGATGTGTTGATGGCAAAATTAAAATTACATCTGTACCTGACTCTTGTTCCGGCAGGGCTTTTGACAGCGGCGGTGCTGTGGATCCTGAAACCGGCATGGTATCTTGTACTGCTGATGCCCATAAGCGTTTTTGTATTTGTGTTATTGATGGCACTTCTGGGATTGGTGCTGAATCTGATCTGGCCCAACCTGAAGTGGACCAATGAGGCGGTACCCATCAAGCAGAGCATGAGCGTTATGGTGGCGCTGTTCGGCGGATGGGTGATCATTTTTGGCCTGGGCGGAATTTATGCTGCCATATGGGAAAGTGTAGATCCTGTGGTGTATCTGAGTCTGATCACAGTGATCCTTGCCGGCCTTTCTATGGGGTTGCTACATTATGTGAAAACAAAAGGTGCAAGGAGATTTGAAACATTATGAGTCAGAATACAAGTGGTACCTTTCAAATGCCGGTCCGCTATGAGACCCTGGCGGCCGGGTATGAGGGACTGTTCCCTTGCCGTGTTGTGACCCAGGAAAAAGGGCAGTACCGCATCCTTTCTTCAAAGGGAGAGCAGGCCGCCGTTGTTTCCAGGAAATATCAATACGGAGCAAACGCACCATCCGATTACCCGGCAGTTGGGGATTATGTGATGGCAGACTTAAATGACGGCAGAGCGTCTGGCTTCCTATCGGAAACTCATGCAGGAAAATGCTTATGCTGCAGACAGTGAAGGTTATCTTGCCTCCAAGGAAAAGATATTCAAAGAAATTTCCAGGATCAATAAGCATAACAGAAAAAGACTTCCTTAGAAGTCTTTTTCTTCGCCGTTGATCCGGGCATGTTCATCCTCATCCATAGGAATCACAAGACAGCGTCGGCCATCCACAAAGGCAGAAGTTACCAGAGGAAGTTTCTCCGGTTTCACCTTGATCACCACATCAACCTCTTTTCCGTCTTTGTTGATGACACCGGCCTGCTCTAACTGCTGGGTCAGATCCACAACCTTTTCCTGCAGTGCTTTTTTCTCTACACGGATCTCATTATTTTTAATGGCCTTGGTATCTAAAAGCTCTTTGGCATCAGGCAGGGCATCGCCAAAAAATTCTTCATAATTTTTCTGGATGCGGGCAGCCTTTTCCTCAGAAACACCGCCGTCTGTCAGCACCTCAGTTACAGCCTCAGGCGTCAGGATCAGAGGCTCGTCCTTTTCCATTTTTTCTTCTTCCATCAGAATAAAATCGTTCAGACTTTGCTGTACATCCAAAACAGCTTCTTCGGTATCTTCATTGTCCGGACCAAGAGTCTGGGTCACCATATTGGTAAAGGCAGACTGTTTCTCTGTTGCCGTCCGCTTGGAACTGCATCCCAGACCGTTTTCCCAGAATTCCTTGTGAGGCTCTTTGGTGTCTTTGGTATAAAGAAGTACAGAGTGCAGGTCCGTGCTTCGGTCTGTAAAGCAGGGGAAGGTGAAACCTGTTTCCGGAAGACCCACGATCCAGTCGCGGAGTCTGGCACCGATCCGGTGTTCCTCCTCGCGATAACCCAGACCGGCTTTGGAGAGGGTGACAGGGCAGATGGCGCAGAGCAGATATTCGTAAACCTCTTCGGAATCTCCCAGGTAGTTATTGTCCGTGGTCTTCATGGGAACATCATAGGCATCATGGAAGAGCAGGATCAGATAATTTCCCACATAGTCGTAGGTGTCAATGACCAGATCATAATATGCGTCCACCAGATTTTCATCTTTTAACTGGCTGTCCCGCAGAGCCATCAGGATCTGCTGACGACCGCCGGGCTGTTCCTCTTCTAAGGGAAAGGAAAGCTCCATCAGGTTGTTGCCTACGGTACCGGAGAGGCACTTGTTGGCAATTTCTAAATATTTGTGAAATTCTTCGTCTTCCAAGTTCAGAAAGGTCTGGGAAAATTTTACGATCTTTTCCTTGGATGCATCCACATAGCATCCGCACATGGTGGTAAAAGTGCAGCTTTCTTTTTTGAAGCGTCGTTTGATCTCTGTGACTTCTTTTTTATTCATGATAAATGGTCCTTTCTGTAATTTCGTTGTAAATCATCACACCCTGGGTGATAAAAGATCACCGTCGGGCAGGCGTGCATACTATTATAGAAGTTTAGGGGAGGGAAATGCAAGATATTTTTTACAACCGGGGCCTTTGTTTTTTCATAAATAACTTGATTTGAACGCTTTCGTAGGGTAAACTATAGGGTAGCGTTTTATAGAGAAATTTGTAATCTTTGGAGGAAGTTATGATTAACGTTAGAGATTTATACCGCAATCAGGAGACCTATGCAGGGCAGACGGTAACCGTAGGCGGATGGGTTCGGAGTATCCGTGATTCCAAGACTTTTGGATTTATGGTACTCAGTGACGGAACATTTTTTGAAACATTACAGGTGGTATATGCAGATAAACTGGAGAACTTTGCTGCCATCAGCAAACTGAATGTGGGCGCGGCCGTTGTTGTTACCGGCGTTGTTACCCCTACTCCCAATACAAAGCAGCCTTTTGAGATTCAGGCTACAGAAGTGGTTGTGGAAGGAGAATCCACACCGGATTATCCGCTGCAGAAGAAGCGTCATTCTTTTGAGTATCTGCGCACCATCAGCCATCTGCGCCCGAGAACTAACACCTTTCAGGCAGTGTTCCGTGTGCGTTCCCTGACAGCCTATGCTATCCATAAATTTTTCCAGGAGAGAGATTTTGTGTATGTGCACACACCACTGATCACCGGAAGTGACTGTGAGGGTGCCGGCGAGATGTTCCAGGTGACCACCATGGATCTGAATGATGTGCCAAAGACAGAGGAAGGCGCAGTGGATTACTCCCAGGATTTCTTTGGAAAGCCCACCAACCTTACGGTAAGTGGACAGTTGAATGGTGAGACCTTTGCCATGGCATTTAAGAATATCTATACTTTTGGACCTACATTCCGTGCGGAAAATTCCAATACCACCCGCCATGCGGCAGAGTTCTGGATGATCGAGCCGGAGATTGCTTTTGCAGATCTGACAGATGATATGATGTTAGCAGAAAGTATGTTAAAGTATGTGATCAACTATGTGCTGGAGAATGCACCGGAAGAGATGGCTTTCTTTAACCAGTTTGTGGATAAGGGACTCATTGAGAGACTGGAGCATGTGGCAAATTCTGATTTTGGCCGGATCACCTATACAGATGCCATTAAGGAATTGGAAAAGCACAATGACGAATTTGAATATAAAGTATTCTGGGGATGCGATCTGCAGACAGAGCATGAGCGTTATCTGACAGAGAAGATCTTCAAGCGTCCGGTATTTGTTACCGATTATCCCAAGGAGATCAAAGCATTCTATATGAAATTGAATGAGGACGGTAAGACGGTTGCAGCTATGGACTGTCTGGTACCGGGAATCGGAGAGATCATCGGCGGAAGCCAGAGAGAGGATGACTATGAAGTCCTCAGACAGCGTATGGCTGAGTGCGGTCTGAAAGAAGAAGACTATGGATTTTACCTTGATCTGCGTAAATACGGCTCTGCACGTCACGCAGGATTTGGTCTGGGATTTGAGCGCTGCGTAATGTATCTGACCGGTATGGGCAATATCCGTGATGTGGTACCATTCCCGAGAACAGTAGGTAACTGCGATCTTTAAGAAAGAGGAGGAATGACAGTATGGGAAACATTGTCATACCAGAAGGGTATACTCCGGCACTGGATCTGAAGGAGACCCAGATTGCCATTAAAAAAGTAAAGGACTATTTTCAGAGAGAACTGGCCACGGAGCTGAATCTGCACCGTGTGACAGCACCTCTGTTTGTAACACCGGAATCCGGACTGAATGATAACCTTAACGGAGTGGAGCGACCGGTTTCTTTCGGGATCCGTGAACAGGGAGACCGGGAAGTGGAGATCGTACATTCCCTGGCCAAGTGGAAGCGTATGGCCCTGGGCCGGTACGGTTTTCAGACAGGTGAGGGACTTTATACCGACATGAATGCTATCCGCCGGGATGAGGATACGGACAACATCCATTCCATCTATGTGGATCAGTGGGATTGGGAAAAGATCATCACCAAAGAACAGCGCAATATGG
>CAMEWP010000141.1 GCA_945946605.1 uncultured Pseudobutyrivibrio sp.
CTCCTCATCCGTTTCTTCCTCAGCTTCGTAATTCCATTTCACATACTGGTAAACAATATCGCTGTCCCCTCCTGCAATAGAGGAAGTGTATCCGATATAATAGCTGTTGCGCACCGCATTATCCGGCCGGGACACAAAATTCACAAAAGCCTCTGCCGCCTGCTGCTTCTCCTTATCTCCATCAATTCCGTCTTTCAGCATACACCAGCCATCGAACCAGAGGTTTGTACAGGAATCCGGAACCGCAAAGGAAAGTTCCACGCCATCCTCTTTTGCCTGCTCCATGGAATACACTGCATCTCCTGACCACTGAAGGTTGGCAGCCACCTTTCCGGTTACCAGATCCGCTTTGCCGCTGTCTGTCTCAAAAGAATACACATTATCTTTTACCTGGGTCAGAAGATCCTGTACCTGATCCACCGTATCCTGGGAAGTATCATTCATCATCTCATCCAGTTTTTTCGCATAGTCATCCTGTTTTCGGAAATCTTCACCGGATATTTCATCCTGATAAAGCATGCCAAGAGCAGCAAAATAACTGTCGCGGACGCTGTCCTTTGTGGTAACTCTCTTGTAATAATCCGGATTTCTCAGAAGATTCCAGTCAGAAGCTTCCTCCCTGGAAATGATCTCCGGATTATATACATACCCCACGACACCCCACATGTAGCAGGCCGCCATATCCGAAAGTTTCTGTCCGTTGATCTCCAGGCCATCTACCCGGTCTTTGATGTAGGGTGAAACACCCTTTATATAATAATTTGTCTCCAGATCCGGATCCTGAAACTCTTCAGAGTAAGGAAGCACCTTATCCTCCGTCATGAGTTTCATGATCATATATTCCGAAGGGCACACCAAATCAAAAGTGTCTCCGATGGTGAGCTGATTGTACAAATCCTCATTGGTACCGAAGGTGGAATACTCCACCACCACTTTTTTGTGATAAGTTTCATAGTACCATTCCTCAAAATCCTTCACCATGGAATTTTCACCCATGATCCGGGTACCGTCTCCCAACTCTATGCACTCATCTTCATCCCAGCCGCCTTCATCGATATACTCTTCCCAGTTCGCGATCCGCAGCACAACTGCATCCGTATCTTCTTTCCTTCCGCAGCCGGAAAACGCCGTCAGCAGCAGGGCCAGGGCAAGCAGCATACAGCAGCATTTTTTCATTCCTTTTTCTTTCATGTGCGTACTCCCGTCTTTTCTACTCTTCTCCCGGTCCTTCTCCCATCCGGTTCATGATCACCACTGCGATCACCACCAGCAGAAAGATCACGGTAGACAGTGCCCACAATGCCGTCTTCACCTGGGTCTGGGCCCCCTTTGTGGCATTTACCACATAGGTGCTGATGGTGTCAAACATTGCCGGTTTGGTATAGGTGGTAATAAAATAATCATCCAGCGTCAATGTCACCGACAGCATAAATCCCGAGACAATGCCCGGCACGATCTGGGGAAAAACCACCTTGCGCAGTGCATCCATCGGACGGCACCCCAGATCCAGAGCCGCCTCATACAGCTGGGGATCCATCTGTTTCAGTCTCGGCATCACCGAAAGGTAAACAAAAGGCGTACAAAGAGAAGTCAGTCCCACGATCAGTGGCAAAAAACTTGCCTTTTCAAATCGAAAGATCACGATCATCAGGATGCAGACAGAAAATCCTGTCACCACATCGGCATTTACCACAGGAATCTGATTAAACAGATCCATCACACGGCCGGTCTTTCTTCCCGAATAAAAGGATCCCAGTGCTCCCATGGTTCCCAAAATCGTGGAAACCACAGAAACCACCAGTGTCAGTGCCAGAGTCCCCAGGATCATGTTCCTGAGTTCTTCCATGGTAAACAGCACCATGTAATTTTTCAGGGAGAAATGGCGGATGCTTCCTATCATGGTTGCATCCGTAAAACTGTAAACTGCCAGCAAAAGGATGGGAGCATACATAAACAAAAGCACCAGAAACAGCCAGGTGTTCTGAAATATTTTCTTAGCCATAGGACACACCCCCCTTTCCCTTTTTTCCGTCGGAAAATTCTCCTGCGGCAAAAGAGCACACAAAGATCATCAGCAGAAGGATCAGTGAAATTACCGATCCGTTATGCCAGTCATAGGCAGAGAAGTAACTGCCGATGAGACTTCCCATGATATAGGTGCTGTTATACATCATGTCCAGCACTACATAATTGGTCATGGAGGGCAGCAGCACCATGGTAACGCCGCTGGCGATCCCCGGCATGGAAAGAGGCAGCAATATTTTAAACAAAACCACCCGGTTCCTGGCTCCCAAATCCCATGCAGCCTCGATATAACTGTGATCGATCTTTACGATGGTATTGTAAATAGGAAGAATCATAAAGGGAAGGAAATCATATGTCATACCGATAATGGTATTCAAAAACGGATGAAATGCCAGATTCCCCTCAATTGCTGTAAGGATCTCCTTCAAGGCTGTGATCCGTAATGCAAAATTGATCCACATGGGCATAACAAACAGCATTAACAGCACATTGCTCCTGCGATAGCCGCCCTTGGCCAGGATCAGCGCCACCGGATACGCAATGAGAAGGCACACTGCCGTGGTAGTCAGTGCCACTGCAAAACTGTAGACCAGGGTTCCTATGGTTCTGTCATTGGTAAAGAAAAGAGAAAAATTTTCCGGAGAAAATTCTCCCTGCCCGTTAGTAAAAGCATAGTATACGATCACCAGCACCGGAAGCACAATAAAAACCAGCTGAAACAGAAGATAGGGCACTCCCAGCACGCTTCTGGAAATAGTCATCTTTTTCACAGGCTCTCACCTCCGTGTCCTTCCTCCGGTACAGAAGACGCCTTTTCCATATCCGTCGCTCTGCGGTCCTGCAGGACAAAATTCATGGCACCATCCGGAACCATAATGCTGACACGGTCACCTTCATTCCACAGGTATTCATCGTCTACCGTGTACTCATTCTGGCTTTCCGATGTAACAGTATAACTGTAATGATCTCCTTTATAGATAATGGATGTAATGTTACCACAGAAATATCCCGCCTCCGGATCATCACTAAGCTGGGCATGCTCCGGCAGGAAAGAAATCTCCACACTGCATCCCACAAAGTCTTCCAAAAGCTCCGCTCTTTCGGCGCCTACCAGGGTCTGACCTTTTTCCGGGCGGAAGAAGAAACGGGCGGGATCCACCGGTATTCTGGCATCCTCCAACGCAACAAAGAATTTTTCCTCCAGCTCTCCCACAAAATGGTTTACCGTCAGATCTTTTCGCATGAGATGGATGGCATCCGCAGGGATCTCCACTCCTACCTCTGTTCCCGGCAGCAATCTCTGTCCACCCTGGGAAATGATCTCGTTTTTGCCGGAAAGCACCGTCACATCATAATATCTTCCCCGGAACACGGAATCCAGCACCTTAGCCTGCAGCTGTCCCTTCCCAGGTTCCGTCAGCCGCACCGCCTGGGGTCTTACCATGGCATCCACTTTGGTATTTACCGGCATATTGCTGTGGCAGTCGAAATCCGCATGGGCAAAACGAACCTTATTATCTCCCGTGATCCTTCCGTTAAAGATATTACTCTCACCGATAAAGTCCGCTACAAAGGCGTTGGCCGGTGTCCGGTAAATTTCCTCCGCAGTTCCCTCCTGCTGAAGGATTCCATTTGCCATCACCACGATCTTATCACTCATGGTCATGGCTTCCTCCTGATCATGGGTCACAAAGATAAAGGTAATGCCAAGTTCTTCATGCATAGCCTTCAATTCCAGCTGCATTTCCTGGCGCATCTTATAATCCAGGGCAGAAAGAGGCTCATCCAAAAGAAGGATCTCCGGTTCATTGACAATGGCACGGGCAATGGCAACACGCTGCTGCTGGCCGCCGGACAGACTTGATACGCTTCTTTTCTCAAATCCTTCCAGATCCACGATCTCAAGAACATGCGCCACCTTTTCCCTGATGATGTTCTTCGGCACCTTCTTTTGATGAAGGCCAAAGGCAATATTTTCATAAATATTCAGATGCGGAAACAGTGCGTATTTCTGAAATACCGTATTTACCTGCCGCTCATTGGGGGGCAACTGGCTAATGTCCTTGCCGTGAAGAAGGATCTCTCCAGATGTAGGATGTTCAAATCCTGCGATCATCCGAAGGATCGTGGTCTTGCCACAGCCGGAGGGACCCAGAAATGTGACAAACTCACCTTTTTTTACGGTGAGATTAAAATCCTCTATCACCGCCTTATCTTCCGCATAGCATTTCCGCAGATGATTTAATTCAATGATATTTTCTGTGTTCCCCATTTGCATTCCTCCCTGGTATACTCAGTACCACATTTTCCTGCGATACTAAAAAAG
>CAMEWP010000142.1 GCA_945946605.1 uncultured Pseudobutyrivibrio sp.
CAACCAGGAACAGTAAATGCAGAACAAGGGCAATCGCAGCATTTTTCACAGGAACCTTCAACTGATCAATTCCCTGAAGTAACCCGTTTGACAAGGTGGAAAGACTGTAAAATACAACAGAAATTGCACCCAGCATCATCATCTGACCGGATAGTGGGTCAGAGTCAGCAAACAAAAGCTGCATAATGGGAGAAGCCAGCACAGCCATGCCCACAGCGCAGGGAATGGCGATCACCATGATGACCCTGGTGGCAGACTGGATCTGAAAACGCACTCCCTCTTTATCTTTGCTGTGATAAGCTGCTGTCAGACTTGGTACACAGGAAGCCGCCATGGCAGATGCAATGGAGATCGGCACATTGATCAGCACCTTATACTGCCCGGTAAAAACACCCCACCATTCACTGATCTCTTTTGCAGAGTATCCCTGCATGTGGGCAATGTTTTTAAACACACCGTTATCTATGATTGAACTGATGTTATAAATCGTAGTGCTCAGAAGAACCGGGATAATGGTCATGATCAGAATTTTCATCATCTCAGAAAAGGTTTGTTTGCTTCTGCCCCGATCCTGTTTTACCTTGCGGATAAATCGTCTGCGGTAGGCCATATAAACGAACACTACCACCAAAAGTGCCGTTAATGCTCCCACCAGTGTACCGGTGGTACCTCCGGCGGCACCGTAAGCTGCTGCGTATGCATCTTTATCTCCCAGCACCGCGCCAACCTTGGCACCATAGGAGAACAGCATATAGGCTGCCACGACACTGACAATGGCATTCATGATCTGCTCGGCAATCTGGGAGATGGCACTGGGCATCATGGTATTTAATCCCTGGAAAAATCCCCGGAATACACCTACCACTGCAACGATGAGAAGCGTAGGCGCAAGCACCTTAAGGGCAATGGCGCTGAGAGGAGTTTTCAACAACGTTCCGGTAAAAAAGTCAGCCCCTACAAAGACAACGATCATGGCAATGGTTCCGCTGACAAATGCAAACAATAAAGAACCTTTCAGAACCTTGTATGCATCCTTAGCCTGTCCCTTTGCCATACGGGCCGCAACCATCTTTGATACAGCCAGGGGAATACTGTAGGAAGAGATCAACAGAATAATATTGTAGATTTCGTATGCAGTACCATAATAATCATTTCCTGTTTTGCCTATAATAGCAGTTAACGGCATTCGATAAACCAGCCCGATAATACGGCTGATAATGGATGCCATAGCCAAAATAGAACCCTGTAACAAAAATCCGGTATCGCTGTTTTTTCTTTTACTCATAGTATTCCTCTTTTTCTATTGCTGGAATTCCTCCACAGTAGCATAAATCTTTGACTTTTCAGCGTAGGAATTCTGGATCAGACAAACCCAGGTGGTTCCCTGATTCAAGACAATCTCCTCTCCTGCAGCATTGTAATATCTGGTAATATCTCTGTCAGAATCCTTCTTCCAGGTAATATCGATGCATTTTCCGTTGGTAAAATATTTACCGGAGCCGGAACCGTTCAGCGGAATGTTCAGATAGTCCGTCCCCTGATAGATGGAACTGGGAACATTCTGATAAATAATATTCTTTACCGCAAGCTGACTTCCGTAAATGTCATCGGCATCGATCTGAGGTGCCCCAAACTGATATCTTTCATAAAGACCGGTGGTACTGTTATAAATAAAATACGGTTTGTTGTAGAAATAATACGGCTGTACCACTGCAGCATCTGACCCTTCCGTCAAAAGCACCGGCTCATCATCTGCAGCAAAACGATAATGCCCCGTATATCCTTCCTCATATCGGGTACGATATCCCTTTTTTTCTATTCCGGCTTTGATACCGGAGGCACTTGCATAAGCATTATGGGGAGCCTTCTTATCGGTGGTGCGGAAAAAGACCTTTCCGGAAACACTTCCATCCAGACCGCTTAAGTTATCTGCAATACCGGTTTTTAAAACTTCCAGCCCATGAACACTCTGTCCGTAATGTACATAGATTGCGTCAAACTCCGCTGCAATATACACATAATATGGACGGCAGCTGCGCACATTGCCGATCTTATCCAGTGCGTCATAATTTTCCATTAATGCCATCAGTCTTGTATAGGAACCTTCCACCGGAGCTTCATAAATTACCCCGGCATAACTTAAACCATATTGCGGAAGTGACTGCTTGGTATTCTCGATCATCACTGCAATAGGACGATTGCCTGTAAGATCAGAGTTTATCCATTCCCCTGTCAGAAAGCTCTGGCTCTGGCCTTCATGGACATTAACCTCTTCTTCTATCTCTTCTTTTTTTACATCCTTTACCACCGGTTCCGGCTCTTTATCTTTACCCAAAGCCACAATGGCAATTACGGCTACCACAACCACCGCCAGGATGCTCATGAGGATTATGGACATCCTCTTGTTATTCTTTTTCATCATGTTACTCCCCTTAATCCCTTGTTATATTCAGACGTTTCAACACCTCTTCCTGTCTGGAAAACATATCCTCCGCCTCAATTTCTGTCATATGATCATATCCAAAAAGATGCATCATGCTGTGAGCAATCAAAAATGCAAATTCTCTTTTTTCTGAATGTCCATAACTAACAGCCTGTTCCTTCACTCTTGGCACAGAGATCACAATATCTCCTAACAACAGTTCCCCTGTCTGAGGATGAAAGATATCCGGCATCTCCTCTAAGGTGCTGTAATCCCCCGGCGCAGGATAATCTACCATAGGGAAAGACAGCACATCTGTAGGTGCATCGATGTTTCGAAACTCCCGGTTGATCTCCTGGATACCCTGGTTGTCGGTAAGGGTCAGACTGATCTCCGGTTCAAAAGGAAACTCTTCATAATCCAGCGCCGCCTGAATTACTTCCCTGGCCACTTCCTGACAGGGAAAATCAAAATCCGGTTCTACTTCCTGTTCAAATAACAATGTCATTTCTTTTTCCTCTTCTTTTGATTTTTTCCGGCGGCAGATTTTCTTGCTGCTGCTTTTCTTGCAGCATCCGCCTCCCGATTTTCATATTCCTCATAGGCATTCACGATCTTTTGCACCAACGGATGGCGCACCACATCGCTTCCGGTGAGCTGACATACGGAAATCTCGGGCACATTTTTCAAAACCTTCATTGCCACATCAAGACCCGAGGTAGTGCCGGATGGCAGATCCTTTTGCGTTGCATCCCCGGTGATCACCGCCTTTGATCCGAAACCAATACGGGTAAGGAACATCTTCATCTGTGCCGGTGTGGTATTCTGGGCCTCATCCAATATGATAAAGGCATTATCCAGTGTACGACCACGCATATAGGCCAAAGGAGCCACCTCGATGAGCCCCTTTTCCATATTTCTGGCAAAACTTTCTGCTCCCATGATCTGGTAAAGGGCATCGTATAACGGACGAAGATAAGGATCGATCTTACTCTGAAGATCCCCCGGGAGAAATCCCAGTTTCTCTCCGGCTTCAATTGCGGGACGAGTCAGAATGATCTTACCTACATCTCCTCTGGTAAATGCAGTGATGGCCATGGCCATGGCAAGATATGTCTTACCGGTACCGGCAGGACCGATACCAAAGGTGATCATACCATTGCGGATGGCATCCACATATTGTTTTTGTCCAATAGTCTTTGGTTTTACCGGCTTACCGGTGATGGTATGACAGATACAGTCATCGGAAAGTCCCACCAGTGCATGGTCTGCCACTTCTTTTACGCCAAGAGAAAGAAGATAATCCACTGTCTGTTCCGCGATGGTCTCGCCCTTCTTTGAAAGAGAAAGTAATTCTGCCATTATATCAGAAGCACTCTTCACATTGATCTCATCACCCATGATTTTAATCTTATCGTCACGGGCAACAAAAGATACATGAAGAGCACTTTCAATTTTCTTGATATTGCAGTCAAACTGACCAAATATATTTTCCATGTGATCCATGGGAAGATCCAGTAAAATTTCATTGTAACTCATTGTATGTCGTTTTCCTCTTCTACTGCGGTTTCTGTGGGGGAAGGTATTTTTTTGTTCATGAACTGCTGAACCTGCAGTATGCCGTGAACCATACACTTCCCATCTTTATAGGATATAATAACATTTTTCTCAATGGTTTGAATACCTTTTTGTGCCAAATTTTGCAAATAATAGGAAAAATCTTTTTTCACTTTCTCTTTTGCATCTTCCCTGGATCTGTCCAGGGTAACTGTCTTAAATTCTTTCCGCACCACTCTGATCTCATCCACAGGAAGAAAATAGCCGTTTCCTGCTGTCAGCTGACGACGGCTCTGTAATGTATCATAGGTCTGATAACCTGTCAGCCATTTGGGAAGAAAAATATTTTGCTGATGAGGACAGTACAGGACC
>CAMEWP010000143.1 GCA_945946605.1 uncultured Pseudobutyrivibrio sp.
ATTACCTACCTGACGCATACGTTTCTTACCTTCCTTCTGTTTCTCCAGAAGTTTCTTCTTACGGGAAATATCGCCTCCGTAACACTTGGCCAGCACATCCTTGCGGACAGCCTTTACTGTCTCTCTGGCAATGATCTTGCTGCCGACAGCTGCCTGAATGGGAATCTCAAAAAGATGACGGGGGATCTCCTCCTTCAGTTTCTCGCACATCTTACGGCCCCGCTCATAAGCAGTACCGCTGAATACAATAAAGGAAAGAGCATCCACTTCTTCCTTATTAATAAGGATGTCCAATTTCACCAGATCCGAACGGACATATCCCTTCATCTCATAATCGAAGGAAGCATATCCTCTGGAACGGGATTTTAATGCATCAAAGAAATCATAAATGATCTCATTCAAAGGAAGAATGTATTTCAGCAGTGCTCTGGTCTCTTCCATATATTCCATACTGATATACGTACCACGGCGCTCCTGGCAAAGATCCATGATGGCTCCAATGTATTCCGATGTCACCATGATCTCCGCTTCCACCACGGGTTCCTCCATGTACTCGATCTCGGAAGGATCCGGCAGATTGGAGGGATTGGTCAGCTCTATCATGGTGCCGTCGGTCTTGTGGACACGGTAAACAACACCGGGGGCTGTGGTCACAAGATCCAGATTATATTCTCTCTCCAGACGCTCCTGGATAATCTCCAGATGCAAAAGTCCTAAAAATCCGCAGCGGAATCCAAAGCCCAGTGCCACGGAAGTCTCCGGCTCATACTGCAGAGCAGCATCATTTAACTGGAGTTTTTCCAAAGCGTCCCTCAGATCCGGATATTTCGCTCCGTCTGCAGGGTACAGACCACAGTAAACCATGGGGTTTACCTTTTTATAACCCGGCAAAGGTGCCGCACAGGGACGGTCCTTATGGGTAATGGTATCACCTACCCGGGTGTCCTTTACATTTTTAATGCTGGCTGTCAGATATCCTACCATACCTGCCGACAGCTCATCACAGGGCAGGAACTGTCCTGCGCCAAAATATCCCACTTCCACCACATCCGCGGTGGCGCCGGTAGCCATCATCTGAACGGTCTCACCGGCCTTGATGGTTCCCTCCTTCACCCGGAAGAAAACGATAACGCCCTTGTAGGGATCATAAATAGAATCAAAGATCAGCGCCTGCAGCGGTGCCTTGGGATCTCCCACCGGTGACGGCAGTTTCTCCACGATCTGCTCTAACACCTGATCCACATTCAATCCTGTCTTGGCGGAAATCTGGGGTGCATCCTGGGCTTCCAGACCGATCACATCCTCAATCTCATCAATCACTCTCTGAGGATCTGCGCTGGGAAGGTCGATCTTATTGATCACAGGCAGTACTTCCAGATCATGATCCAAGGCCAGATATACATTAGCCAGTGTCTGGGCCTCAATTCCCTGGGCTGCATCCACCACCAGTACTGCTCCGTCACAGGCTGCAAGGCTTCGGGATACCTCATAGTTAAAGTCCACATGTCCCGGTGTATCGATGAGGTTAAAGATGTACTCTTCCCCATCCTTTGCCTTATAAATAATACGGACTGCCTGGGATTTGATGGTGATCCCCCTCTCCCGTTCCAGATCCATATTATCCAGCACCTGAGCCTGCATCTCCCGATCTGTCAATGTACCGGTCATCTCAATAATGCGGTCTGCCAGAGTGGATTTGCCGTGGTCAATATGGGCGATAATACAGAAATTACGGATTTTGCTTTGATCTATTGCCATGTTTTCATTCTCACTTTCTTTCAAACTTCGGGCATTGCCCAAAATCTCCTACATGGTATTTTAAAGGTTCTTCCGCCATTATGCAAGAATGTTCTCCATGATCTGTATATAGATTCTTTCATCCTGTCCGGACATCTGGGCACCTATGATAGTCTCCGACACAACATAGTTTTGGTAACTCAACAGCCATTGCTGCCACTTCTGCTCTCCCATCCGTTTTTTCATTCTCCTGATCCGTCCACCAGACTTTGACGGTGCCTGCAAAAGAGAAATCAAAAGTTTCTGCTTATCACGAAGGGATTCATTGCTGGCTATGGCCCAGCGTACATAAAACTGCCTGCTGTCCTTGGTCTTCTCTTTCTGTTCCCGGTCAAGGCTTTCCCATTTTTCCTGCTGCCATATCTCCTGCACCGTAATAAAATGAATCACCACTGGCATCATGGATGGCGAAAGAACAATAAAAAGCAGCACCACTTCCTGCATCACGATCAGAACAAATTCCCAGAGAAACATGGCATTCCACTGATTTTGAATACATTGTATAAATAGGAAGGACTTCAACAGTATCATGACAACCATGGTTCCCACGGTATGTCTTCCGTACATGTCACAGACCATTCTCCTGTCCGGAACTCCCATCTTGCCGTAATCATCTGTATTCATGCCAAAGATGGCAAACATAGCAAGGATCGCACTGCAGAAAATGATCACTCTGCATACATCCGGCAATACCATGTTTAATTGACCTGCCACTACATCCCCCAGCAGTGCCGTAAGAAAATCACTTCTGTGAAACTGCGTCCAGACTGCCGGAACAGCAAAACCAGCATCCACCGCCAGCACTGCCGCTGTTGCCAGCAGATCTTTTTTGTAATTCAAAAAGGGCATGTTGTTATTTTTGATATATTGAAACATAATCGCATCTTCCGTTTCTTATCTGATTATCTGTATCATTGGTCTCCGAATCATTCTAAAAAAACGGCATCTTTAATACAATTAGTTTTCGTTATATTTTGTTATGGGTTTTAAATCAGCAAATTTCTCTTGACCTAGGGCTCTTTCTTTTGTATACTACAACCACTCAAGGAATCTTTTTGATGCGTTCACATCGGACCACATTTCGGTCAAGTTTCCCTTACATTATTTTTTTACTTTATTAATCAGGGCAGACCGGTTTTCTATGCCATTCTTTCTGTCCTATCATTCATTCAAGGAGGACACATCTATGTCAAACGAATCATCTGTTACCCCTCAAACCAATCCCAAAGTCATCGACTTTGTCTCCCAAAAGGATCTCGATGCACTTGGAATCCACCTCTGGGATGAAATTGCAAAAGGCATTGCCATGAGCATGCCGGCTCAGCTTATCCCTGTGGTAAATGAAATCTTCCACCGGGATTATGCACCGGATGCCGACATCGACTTTCTGTCCACGGAATATGCCACATTGGACAAAACCGGCTATCATGCCTATTCCATTGTCCTTTCTGACATCACATTCCGCGTTAATCGAGAGGAGATCTATCATTTGGAATTTCAGATCCAGAAAGATTCCCGCATCTCCATCCGCATCATGGAATATGATTTTCCCATTGCTCTCCGGCACGGCTCCACAATAGACCCGGAAACCCAGGAGCTTCATGTCTCCCTTCCCCATTCTTCTGTCATTTATCTGACGGGAAATAATTCCAACCCACAACCACTTTCCTGTCAGATTCAATTTCCTGACGGATCAATGCATCCGTGTGATGTTCCGGTAGTGGAACTCCAACACTACAGCCTTGAGGAGATCCGCCAGAAGCATCTTTTAATGTTCCTGCCCTTCACCTTTCTGCGGTTTCGCAGGGATGCAAATGCAAATAAAAAACCAATCAAAGGGTTGGTAAAGGAGTTGACAGCATTTCTGGAGGAAGCTATACTAATACTAGATGAAGAATTTCAATCAGAATTGTTATCTGAAATGGATTACACTGAATACATGCGGCTGCTTCGCATTTCCGCCGATCGTGTATTTATCCACCAGCCCATTTTGCGAGAGGAGGCACAAAAAGTGACAGAACGGAAACTAAAATTTTTCAAAGAATATGTTGCCGAAAGCAAGGCTGAGATCGCAAGTCAGAAGGCTGAGATTGCTGACCAAAGGGCTGAAATTGCTGATCAAAAGGCAGAAATTGCTGATCAAAAGGCTGAAATCGCCGAAAAAGATGCTCTCATCAATGAATTAAAAGCTCAGCTCGCACAATATCAGGCAGGACAAGGGAGGCATTAATCCAAGAATAAGAAAGAATATTAAAACACCCTGCGGGATTTTGATGTTTTTACCATACTCATCAATCCTTGCAGGGTGTTTCATTTTCATTTTATAAAAAAATAATCAGTGTGGTAGCGGATCTCGTCCTCCCCGCTTTGCTTCATGTTCTGCCCCCTTTATGAGATATGTTTTTACTGTGTGCATACCTACCAAATTTATTTTTACACTGATCTGTAGGTGGGTTTTCGGCTTCAGTATAGACAATATGTAATGACCTCCACATTGTAGGTTCGTGGATTTACCTGTATACT
>CAMEWP010000144.1 GCA_945946605.1 uncultured Pseudobutyrivibrio sp.
GATGAGGAGATCAGCCCGGTCGTGGAGACGGATGAACCTGAGAGGCAGGAAGGCACAAGTTCCGGTCCGATCCTTCAGGGAAGCCGCAATAACACCATGAGCCGGTTCGCGTCCAGGATCCTGAAGAGGTACGGCGATACGGAAAAGGCTCATGTGGCATTCATGGAACATGCGGAGAAATGCGATCCTCCGCTTCCGGAGGCAGAGCTGAATACCATCTGGAACAGTGCTGTGAGGTTCTTCAATAAGAAGATTTCTTCCTCTGACGGGTATGTTCCGCCGGATCAGTACAATGCCGATTTCAGCGACGCGTCCCTGAAGCCGGAGGACTATTCGGATATCGGACAGGCGAAAGTGCTGGTGCAGGAATATTGCAGTGAGCTCAGGTTCTCAGCGGCTACGGATTATCTCAGATATGATGGCGAACGCTGGGTGGAGGATGTGCAGTTGGCTATCGGTGCCATCGAAGAGTTCCTTGACCTGCAGCTGGTAGATGCCCAGCAGGATAAGGAAGATGCGGAGAAGGCTTTGGTAGATGCCGGGATACCTGAACCGATCGTAAAGAATGGATCGAAGGCTGTGGCCAAGGAAGTCACACCGGATCAAATGCCGCTTTTGTATGCGCTCATGGCAGCAGAGACTTATCTGAAGTTTGTGCTAAAGAGGCGTGATTACAAATACATCATTTCCACCGGGAATGCTGCGAAGCCGATGATCGGGATCGACGTGAATGACCTGGACAAGAATGAGTTCCTGATCAATACGCCGGTTGCCACCTATGACCTGAAGAAAGGGCTGACTGGGGAACAGCCGCATGATCCGAGAGACTTGATCACGAAAATTACGACCTGTGCTCCCGGTGAGGATGGAAAGCAGCTATGGCTGGATGCCCTGAAGCTTTTCTTCTGTAAGGATCAGCAGCTGATCGATTATGTGCAGCTGGTGGTCGGAATGGCGGCTATCGGTAAGGTCTATCAGGAGCACATGATCATTGCTTATGGCGGCGGTGCCAACGGTAAATCGACTTTCTGGAATACGATCTTCCGGGTCCTGGGCGATTACGCCGGGAAGTTGTCTGCGGAAGCCCTGACCATGAACTGCAAGAGGAATATCAAGCCTGAGATGGCGGAGCTGAAAGGCCGCAGGCTCATCATTTCTTCTGAGATGGAGAAAAGGGAGTATCAGGAATGGAAGTGGAATAAACCGGCTCTGGCTGATGAGTGAAAAAACAGGATTGCTTTCTTGGAAGATTATTGTTAGAATGTTTTTGGGAATAACCGTGTACAGGGTTGGTTATGAGCCTTCCGGATTTTGCGTTCCATTTATGGGACAAACAAAAGAAGGGAGGTGGAGCAGATGGATACATACGAAGTCTTGACGTTATTGTTTTTAGGCGGTACGTTTCTCATCGCTTTGCTTGCCTATTTGGATAATAGGAACAACAAGCCGAAAAAATAAAGCCTACCCTGTCTGCAAACAGGATAGGCGGCTCTCACTGAGAGCTAATTAGCCATATATCCGGAAGCATCCACCTTGTGGGCGGTTATTCTTCCTAAGTAAAATATAGCACTTCTTCTTTTGAAAGTAAAGCAGAACTTTGAGCAGTCGAACCGGTAAGGAACGGCTGTTTTTTTGTGCATTTACAGGAGGTGGTGTAATGGCAAATAAGAATGAGTTAATTTCAAAACTGGCAGAAGAGACAGCGAAAGAAGTTGTAAAAAACGGGGAATCATGGAAACGGTATCTGGATACAGCAGCACGGATTTATAAATACCCGTTTCAGGAGCAGCTTTTGATCTATGCACAGCGTCCGGATGCCACGGCCTGTGCCAGTATTGACATTTGGAACAGCCGCCGGTTTAACTGCTGGGTCAACAAAGGGGCAAAAGGAATTGCCCTGATAGATGAAGATGCTCCAAGGCCAAGACTGAAATATGTGTTTGACATATCGGATATACATAAGGCACGGCGGATCGGGCGTACTCCTTATTTATGGAAGATGGAACCGGAGCATCAGGAAACGGTAATAGATCATCTGGAACATATCTATGGAGGCACTCAGCAGGATAAAAGCTTTGAGGAACGGCTGCTGGAGATTGCACAGCGTATCACGCTGGACTGCTATGAGGAGGTATGGGAGGACTTACAATATCTGACAGAGGGAAGCTATCTGGAAGGGTTAGATGAATATTCCGGAAAAGTCCATCTTAGGGAAACCATGCAGTCCAGTATCTCTTATACATTGCTGGCCCGCTGCGGAATGGATATGGAGAATTACGAAGAACTGTTAAATTTTGACTACATCCATGAATTTAATACGGTTCCGGCTTTGTCACAGCTTGGAAGTAACATTACAGAACTTTGTAAATCGATCCTGATGGAGATTGGAAAAGCAATCCGTGCTTATGACCGGGAAATTACTAAAAAAAGAGTTGCAAATCATAATAACTTAGACCATAATGCTTTAAAGCGTGAAAGCGAAAAGCAGAACACAGTTGAGGATGCAAATGAAAGTAGGGAAAATAGCAGGAATGAAGGAAATGCTAAAAATTATGAAAAGACGGCATAAAGGAAAGTTTGTGTGTAGTCATGGTGATTTGAAAAAAATATCGTCTGATTTAAAAAACAAAGATAAGAAAAATGTAGAAAACACCGTCAAATAGGCGGTGTTTTTTCATACATTAACAAGTTATCGGATGACTTAACCAAAGGTTTATATGACCGTTATATGAAGTCCTGATATAATACTTTAATGCCGCCATAGTGCGGCAAATTTTAATATCAGGAGGAAATAAAAAATGAACAAAGGAAAATGGAAACATGGAAGAAAGGCTGCCTTGGGTGTACTGGTTTTGTGTCTGATCATGGTGACGATTTTGGGAAATATCGTACAGGCATAAGAAGGCGAAGCGTTACCCGTTGAGGTTTCAACATGGGATGAACTGTCGGCTGCATTGGAACATGCAAATAACGGGGATGTAATTAAGATCATGGACTATATTACAATTCCGGCTTCTTCTACAGTCGGAAGTAATGAAAAGCACATCACGCTGAAAAAAGGAAAGGCGGGTGGTGTGATCTCATTTGAATGGTCATCAGACATCAATCAAACTTCGCATGTGCATAACTTGACATTTGATGGTGCAAAGATCATTGGTGGTGGTACTATGATTTCAGCAAATTCCAGTGTGGAATTTGATAACTGTGAATTTATCAACTGTTATTCAGATTCAAGTTCAGGTGCATTATACATCACATCTACAAGTGAAGCAGTTCTGAACCGTTGTGTTTTTGACAATAACAAGGGTAACAGTGGCGGTCATATCATGGCGGGTGGTAAATTGAAAATGAATGACTGCGTTATGAAAAACGGCGTTGCTTCGGTGCGTGGCGGTGCGGTATATATGAACATGTATGATGCAGATTTTGTAAATTGTATCATAACTGAAAATGAAGCGGTTTTTAACGGTGGTGGTATTGCAAATACAGGCAGTGGAACACTTACGCTTCAAAACACAAAGATATATGGGAATCATGCGGAATATGGAAATGATGTATATACAAATAGCGGTTTTCAGATGGATGCCACACTTGAAACGCTACAGGCCTTGTATGCGGATGAAGAAATCACTGTAAATGGTTGGAAATCAACCAGTATTATGGACAGGGGCAATGAATTTTTTGGAATGTATCTTGATTATGAAGTGAAGCAAGTACCACCTGAAACAGATGAACCAATAGGCGGGGGATCAGGGGGGTTGCTGAACAAGACCCGCCCAAAACAGAAACGCTGACTGATCAGTCCGGTACAGGTCAAAACGGCAATCAACAGACACCATCTGATTCTAATGCCGGGAACACAAGCACAAGTTCAAGCAGTTCAACAACAAGTTCAAATATTAGTAATTTGTCTTGTTTGGGATCATAAAAACATAAAGGCATAAGAAATATCAAGGGTTCAAATAAAATTGCTATATGGCGATTATATGACATTGTAAGACAGGAATAATTGTGATAAAATACAGAACATGGAACAATCGTGATACAGGGTGTGTTGACCTTCATTCCAAAAGAATGGGGGTGATGCCTATGAAAAATCATTTTGATTTTAAGGATATGATGACCTTTGGTCTTTTCCTTTTGGCATTGCTTACGTTCGTTTTTACGTTTTGTAAGTAGTCATACATAGCAAAAACCACCCTTGTAGACTTGGCGGTTACAGGGTGGCGTTGCTATCTTCTTAACTGGTCAACCACTTGTGGGCGGTTGTTCCTTTTTCTATAATATAGCACAGGA
>CAMEWP010000145.1 GCA_945946605.1 uncultured Pseudobutyrivibrio sp.
CGGGCAAGAGAAGGGCTGGTCTGCGTGGGACGTTCCTGGAGCGGGCTGGGACAGACCGGAGCATTACCGCTGGTTTGGTCCGGTGCTGTTCCCAATTATGTGGATGCCATGTTTGAGATGGTCTCCGGATTTACCACAACCGGTGCCTCTATTTTAACGGAAATTGAGAGCCTTCCCATGGGAATCCTTTACTGGCGGAGTTTCAGCCACTGGCTGGGAGGTATGGGAGTGTTGGTGTTCCTTCTGGCCCTGGTTTCCGGAAGTGAGAAGAACAAGGGATTTACCATGCATCTGCTGCGGGCAGAAAGCCCGGGACCAAAGGTGGGAAAACTGGTTCCCAAGATGAAGCAGACAGCGGAGATCCTGTATCTGATGTATGTGCTTTTGACGGTGCTTGATATCATCTTCCTTTTGCTGGGAGATATGCCGCTGTTTGATGCGGTCTGTACTGCCTTTGGAACGGCAGGTACCGGTGGCTTTGGCATTAAAAATGACAGCATCGCCGGATACAGCCCTTACATTCAGAATGTGTGTACCGTATTTATGCTGCTGTTCGGTGTGAATTTCAGCTGTTATTATATGCTTTTGCTGCGGCAGTTTAAGAGCGTATTCCAAGATGAGGAGCTTCGGCTGTATCTTGGTCTGGTGCTGGGAAGTATCGTTCTCATCGTGCTGGATCTCCGTGGATTTTATGATACCCTGGGAGAGACCATCCGTCATGTGGCTTTCCAGGTGTCCAGTATTATTACCACCACAGGATTTGCCACAACGGATTTTGATCTGTGGCCGGGATTTTCCAAAATGATCCTGCTCTGTCTGATGATCGTAGGCGCCTGTGCCGGAAGTACCGGCGGCGGATTTAAATGTGCCAGAGTTCTGCTGATCTTAAAAGGTCTGCGCCGCAGTATCCAGCAGATCATTCATCCTGGTAAAGTACAGGTGGTTCGTATCAACGGGCGTGTGGTGGATGAAAAGGTAATGGAGAATACCAAAGCGTACCTTGCAGCCTATGCACTGCTGTCAGCATGCAGTATTTTCCTGATTTCTGTGGACGATTTTTCCATTACCACAAATATATCTGCGGTGATCGCCTGCTTCAACAATATTGGACCGGGATTTGACATGGTGGGACCAACCTGCAATTTTGCAAGTTTTTCCATGTTTTCGAAAATTGTGCTGATCATAGATATGCTGGCAGGACGACTGGAAATCTTTCCGATCCTGATTTTATTCTCCCGCTCTACCTGGCAGAATAAATAAGCAGGGAAAGTGCAGATGACGGTATGGGAGAAGAGGAGGAACGATATGAGAGTGATGGAAAATGAAGTGCTGCGTGTTACGGTGGCAGACCATGGCGCGGAGCTGGTAAGTGTACTGGACAAGGAGACCGGAGCAGAGCGTATCTGGTCGGCAGACCCCACAGTCTGGAACAGACACGCACCGATTCTGTTTCCCTTTGTTGGAAAGGTCAACGGCGGAGTGTACCGGACAGAGGGTAGGGAATATGAAATGAAGACCCAGCATGGATTTGCCAGAGACAGGGAATTTGTCTGTGTAAAGGAGTCACCGGATAAACTGATCCATAAACTGGTATCCGATGAGGAGAGCCTGCGGATCTACCCTTATTCCTTTACCTTATATGTGACCCATCAGTTTGCACCGGAGAATCCCAGAAAGCTGATGGTATCCTGGGAAGTGATCAATGAGAGCACCGGAAAGATGTATTATTCCATCGGCGGTCATCCGGGGTTTGTGGTTCCTGCACAGGAAGGGGAGAAACGTTCGGATTATTACCTGGAATTCCCGGGGAAGGACAAGGTGACATATATTCTTTTGAATCAGGAGAACGGGCTGGCACAGCCGGAGAAAACAGAAGACCTTGTACTGGAAGACGGATATTATCCCATTAAGGAACATATTTTTGACAGGGATGCACTGGTGTTTGAGAACGGGCAGGTTCAGCAGGTGCGGATTGCCGGGCCGGATCGAAGCCCCTATGTCACCCTGTGCTGTGAAGGATTTCCTTATGTGGGGATCTGGTCTAAGCCGGAAGGAAAATTTGTCTGCTTAGAGCCCTGGATAGGCCGGACAGACAATGACGGCTTTGCGGGAGATCTGTCTCAAAAGGCTGGGGAAGCAAGTCTGGATGCCGGAGAAAGTCAGATGTATTCTTACAGCATCGAATTTCATAAATAATATAAACAGTGAATATAAAAACAGCAGTGGCTGCATCATCCGGTCTTTTCCGGGGATTGCTCCGCTGCTGTTTTTTTGTTTCGCGGAACTTCCGGAAACAAAAGGGTTTTGGGGGTTATAAGGGAGTATCAGTAAGAATCTGTTTTGGTTTCCAAAAGCATATCCTTAATGATATGACCAAATCATAGCCAATAGAACCTGGGAAATATAGCAGATCCTGTCGACAAGAGGACTCCTTTTTCCTTCCCCGCCGGGGCAATCGGCTGTAGGGACGGTTTGTGTCGCTGGCTTTCATTGGGCATTTTTTGTTCTGTCATGGAATTATTTTTAGAAACGCTGTCCGCCCAATGTTTGACATTGACCCCGGAAGATGTTCGTCCTCCAAAATACAACGATTCGGCCGATTTCGCAGCTGTCTTTGGGTGCACAAGTGCCATTTCCAATGAGCGCGTGCACCCTTAGACAGCAAAGAAATTGATGCCGTGTTGTATTTTGGGGGACAGACATCCCGGGGCCAAAAGTCAAAGCAGTGTTCGGACACCGCAGAATAAATTCCATGACAGAACTGCAAAATGCAACCAATTCCCGCCAATGCTTTCCCAAACCGTCCCTACAGCCGATTGCCCCGGCGGGGAAGGAAAAGATCCGCTAGGGCAGGGGCGGCAGATGCTGCAGTGATTTCCGGTATTGGCTGGGGGTGGTTCCGAATTTCTTCTTGAAAAGATTGATAAAGTTGTTGATGTTGTGAAAACCGGCTTCCGCCGCAATAACGGAGATGGCTTTTTTCTCTGTGCCAAGAAGCTGGGCAGCGTGTTCCAATCGCATCTGTATGATATAGTCCATGGGAGAAAATCCGGTGTATTTTTTGAACTCTCTGGAAAGATGAGCTTTGCTGATGCCGGAAAATCTGGCCAGGTAATCCATGGTAAGATCTTTCGTGAAGTTGTGCTCGATGTAACGGATCAGATACTGCATGTTGTCCGTTGCGGCAATGCCCCGCTCCTGTGAAGATGCAGAGAGTCCGATCAAATGCGTCAGCAGGGAGTAGAGCAGAGCGGAGATTTTCTGATCACAGAAGGTCTCTGCAGTGTGGTAGAGCCTGAGCACCAACTCTAAAATTGTTTGAAATAATCCGTCTGCAGGTTCGTGAAACAGAACAGAAGGGTTCTTAGTATATTGTTTATAGAGGTATTCCAGGTCAGGACCTGAAAGACTCACATCGGCAAAAAGCCAGCTGCCCTGCAAGGAACCGTATCGGTGAGGTTTTCTGCCGTCAATAAAAAAACCGTCACCGGGATTTAAGTGGTAAGTCCTTCCCTCGTATTCCAACATGCCATGTCCGCTGTAGGTATAAAACAGAATATACTGTGAAAAAGACTGCCGGCAGGTAAAGTAATGACTGTCCATTTCAAAAAGAGAAAAACCTTTCAGATAAAACAGATGATTGCGTGTGTCTTCGGATATGGGAGGAATATGAAAATCCCGGATGATGCCGGAGACACAGAAATCTTCCAGTTTATCGGAGGCGGGGGATCCTTTACTGATCTGATCCCGTAAATGGTTCAGCTCCCATTTTCTCCGGATATGGCCATCGATCTCGATATCGTCGTTGCTGTTTAGCAATGTCTGGATCACATCCGGCGTATAGCGGGTTTCTGTCTGAAGGGTCTGGAAGGGAAGATTTTCAAACATGGCAGTTCATCTCCTTTACAGATAAGCTAGGTTTATTTCTTTCTATAGTATAGCACGATTGTGTGAAAATATGGCAGGATAATATCATTTTCTTTCCCATATTCCTGCTAAAATATGGATAAAAGGGATCCTTTCATATGATTTTCTGCGGCCTGAACCGAATGGGATGACAGAAGAAGGAAAGCTGAGGAAGGAAGGCGAAGGAAGATGA
>CAMEWP010000146.1 GCA_945946605.1 uncultured Pseudobutyrivibrio sp.
AGTAAGTTCAAGTCAGAGGTATGGGACAACTGGAATTTAATTTTCCAATTGACCTGATCTTTGCAGGGATGAAGAGACGAAGCAGGCAGTGGCGGCGTACTTAAACCGTCTGGTGGTGGAAAAGGATTACACATTAAATACCGGATTTTTGTCGACGGCAGAACTTTTGAATGTGCTGGCGGACAATGGATATACAGATACCGCTTACCGGCTGCTGCTGCAGGAAAAATGCCCCGGATGGCTGTTTAATGTGTTAGAGGGGGCAACTACCATTCCGGAGACATGGGATGCCATGGCTACCCATAAGGACTCCATGAACCATTACAGTTATGGAGCAGTTTGTGATTTCCTGTTCTGCAAATGCTGCGGTATCAACTGGGATGAAAAACAGCCGGGATTCGGACACTTTGTGATCAGACCCATGCCCGGAAATGAATTTTCTTATGCGGGGGCCACTTACGAAAGCATTTACGGGGAAGTGAAGTCTTCCTGGGAGACCGGGCCGGAGAAAAACAGGAAATATACCTTTGTGATACCGGCTAATACATCGGCATCTGTGTATCTGCCGGATGGAAGAACATTTGAATTGGGAAGCGGAACGTACGAATTTTAGTGCACCGGGGACGGTCCTTTTGCCATGGGAGTTGTCCCCGAAGAAGGAGAAAAATGATATGAAGAGCAAAAAACAGGCAATGAATCCTTATCTGCCGGGATGGGAATATGTCCCGGATGGAGAACCCCATGTCTTTGGAGACCGGGTCTATGTATACGGCAGCCATGACAGGGCTTTTGGAACAGCATATTGTCAGGATGATTACACGGTGTGGAGTGCGCCGGTGGATGATCTGGGAAACTGGACCTGCCATGGAGTTACTTATCGAAAGGATCAGGATCCCCATAATCAGGTCAATCAAAAGGAATTATGGGCTCCGGATGTGTGCAGGGGAACAGACGGCAGATATTATCTCTATTACTGTTGTGCCTTTGTGCCGGAAATCGGAATTGCAGTGGCAGATGTGCCGGAAGGACCTTTTACCTTCTACGATTATGTAAGGGATGAGAAGGGACAGATCTGGGACAAGGATCTGCCCTTTGATCCGGGAATTTTGTTTGAAGATCCGGAACATATCTGGCTTTATACCGGATTTGGCAGTAAGCCTATCACATTGCCCATACCGGATGATATGCCCTTTACTCTGGAAATGGCAAAGCAGATCCCGGATCTGGCAGGAGTTCCGGAGGATGTGATTTCCGGTATGATGCTTCAGGTGGAACTGCTGCGGCACCCTTCTGAACACTGTTCCTGCCTGCGCTTAGCACCGGACATGAAGACGGTGATTGCAAGTACGGGTATTGCACCGACACAAAACAATGCCCAGGGAACAGACTTTGAAGGACATGCCTTTTTTGAGGCCAGCAGTATCCGGAAGGTTGGAGATACCTATTATTTCGTTTATTCCTCCCAACTGGGACATGAACTTTGTTATGCCACCAGCAAGTATCCGGACAGGGATTTTGTCTATGGCGGTGTCATCGTTTCCAACGGCGATCTGGGCTACCGGGGAAATACAACCCCAAGAGCTTATCATGCAAACAATCACGGTGGCATGGTGAAAATCAAAGACCAGTGGTATATTTTTTATCACAGACATACCAATGGAACACAGTTCTCCCGCCAGGGGTGTGCGGAGAAGATCACCATTCTTCCGGATGGCTCCATTCCTCAGGTGGAGATCACCAGTTGTGGGTTAAATGACGGGCCGCTGAAGGCGGCAGAGACATATTCGGCTGTTATCTGCTGCAATATTGCAGGTCCAAACGGAGCGGGTGAAATCGGCATGCCGGATCCCGGGGAGAAGAGAGAAATTCCCATGATCACCGAGGAAGGCACGGGAACGGATCAGGTAAATCAGTATTTGACAAATTTCACAGCAGGAGCCTGGTGCGGAATCAAATATCTTTCTTTTGCCGGAGAAAAGGCTGCAAAGATGGTTCTTCGTGGAGAGGGAAGCCTGCAGCTTTTGACAGACGGGGAGAACGGAAAGGTTCTTGCCACCGTTTCTGTATCATCAGAGGATTGGACAGAGGTAACTTGTTCCTTTGATGCGGTGGAAGGAGTGCACAGTGTTTTCATGAAGGGAGTCAGTGGTAAGATCGATTTCTCTGAGATTTCATTTATTGCTTAGCGAACCGGTGTTTTTCCATATCATCCAGCTTTTTCTGAAGAAAATCTATGGTTTCCTTATCATTATCCAGATGCAGGATGTGCAGCAGGGCTGAAATGGTAACCCGGTCTACATAATCATAGGTGATCTTGTTGGTGTAAACATTGTCGTAATATGTCATCTGCAACGCCATCATGGCGGCGGCGTAAACCTTTGCTTCTTCTTCGGAGGTGCTGCTGCCAGTGGCGTTTTTTAAATATTCCTTTTCGTATTTCTTTTGCATCAGATTTCTAATATCCACCCGGTCTGTATGGACTTTCAGTAAGGCATCAAACAAAGGCAGACCGGAGGACATCATCTGTTGTGACAGCATGGGGTAGTGATCTTTTGTCGTTTGGCTGAACTGTTCCAGTACAACTTCCAAAAGTTCTTTGTAGATATCCTGCATTTTTTCCACAACAGCATACTTGTCGGGATAGTGTGCATAAAAAGTTCCCCGGCTGATGCCGGCTTCCTCCAGAATGTCCTGCACAGTGATCTTTTCAAAGGATTTATGGTTTAAAATTGCAATCATGGCATCGATGATGGCCTGGTCGGTCCGCAAAAAAGCGGAGGATTTTTTCTCTTGACTCATGTGGATTTCCTTTCCGACAATTTCTGGGACGGTTCTTTTGTCATGTAGTATTCTTTGGCAGATGACCCGTCTCTGAAATTATACACTATGTATAAAAATTAAACAATATATCTTATTTTGTATCTTTATAAAAATGAGTGGTTTGCTATACTAAGATCAGAATCATGAAAAGTCATGAAATGAAATAGCAGGAGGGTTTTAGAATGAGCAGTCAGAGAACCGTATTTACTGTGGATGGCAAACCGTTTATCGCCATTGCAGGAGAGGCACACAATTCCAGTTCTTCCAACGCAGAGTACATGTTAGGTGTCTGGGAGAAAGCAAAAGAGCAGGGGCTGAACACACTGCTGCTTCCGGTTTCCTGGGAGTTGATCGAGCCGGAAGAGGGAACATTCACTTTTGATCTGGTGGATGAGATCATTGGTCAGGCCAGAGAGAATGATATGCATATCGTATTTCTGTGGTTTGGTACCTGGAAAAATGCCCAGTGTATGTACGCACCGGAATGGGTGAAAAAGGATCTGGTTCGTTTCCCAAGAGCGCAGATGGAAAAGGGAAAGAACAAAACAAGATTGATGAAATTCCACGGCATGGCATACACCACCCTGTCCTATCTGGGAGAGGAGACAAATAAGGCAGACCGGAAAGCTTTCACGGAATTCATGAAGCATCTGAAGGAAGTGGATGAGAAGGAACATACCGTCATCGGTGTTCAGGTGGAAAATGAAACCGGTATGCAGGGATCAGACAGAGAACATTCTGATCAGGCGGACGAACTTTTTGCATCCTGCGTTCCGGCAGAATTTGTGTCCTATATGAAGTCTCACACAGACACCATGGAACCGGATGTGAAGGAGGCCGTGGAAAATGGTGCCGACAGCGGCAGCTGGGAAGAGGTGTTCGGAAAATGTGCCGGTGAAATCTTCAGCGCATATCATGTGGCAGGATATGTAGAGAGAGTGGCAGCAGCCGGAAAAGCTGTTTATTCCCTTCCTATGGTGGCAAACTGCTGGCTGGATAAGGGTGAAGAGGCCGGTATCTATCCCAGCGGCGGCCCGGTGGCAAGAATGATGGAAGTATGGAAATATGCAGCACCTTCCATTGACGTGATCGCACCGGATATTTATGTGCAGAATTTCTGTGAAATCTGTGAACAGTATATGAAGATAGATAATCCTTTGTTCAATCCGGAGACAGCTACTCATTCCCACGCAGCACCCCGTCTGCTATATTGTGTGGGTCATTATCACGCAGCATGC
>CAMEWP010000147.1 GCA_945946605.1 uncultured Pseudobutyrivibrio sp.
TGAGAGATCTAAACTGGTGATCGGTCCCAGAGTCTGGGTAATGATCATTGGAATGATCGGTGCCGGCATGACGGCTATTGCAGTTGCGATCTATAGTAAAGTGGGCAGTTACAATACTGCATTTATGATTCTGGCACTTGCCGCTATTGCAATTTCGACTGTGATCTCTATCATTGGGTGGTGCCTGATCAAAGAGAAGCATGTGGTACAGCAGGATCCGGACGAGAAGGTAAGACTGAAGGATTTCTTTGAGTTGTTTAAAGTAAACAAGGCGATGGTGATACATTTTGTAAAGAATATTTTTGCAGGATTTATTTGGACGTTGTTGTTTGCAACACCGGTTTATTACGTGAAATGGGGATTCTGCGCAGATCTGACAACGGGTGAGATTGATATGGCAAAGTTCGGTATTTATTCTTTGATCGTATCTATGATGATGATGCTTCCGTTACTGTTAGGATCTTTTATTGCAGGTCCGCTGATGCGCAAACTCGGTTCTCCCATTAGATTGACGCGAATGTTGTTGTTGCTTCAGGCATTAGGTGGTGGAATCCTTTTTGTGGCACAGATGACAGGGATTTTAGCAAAGGCACCCTGGCTGTTTTTCCTGGCACTGTTTATCATGGCAGCTGCGATCGGTACAGACTTCGTTCCGCAGTCTGCAGTTGAAATGGAAATCATGGATTATACAATCTATCAGACAGGCAAAGACCGCTCTGCATTGACCGGAGTGTTGAATAAGTTTCTAGAAAAAGCACAGACAGCAATTTCATCTGCGCTTGTCGGTGCGATCCTGATCGCCATTGGTTATAATGTTGATTCTGTGACTGGTGATTATGCAGGAGATCTGGCAAATATGCCAACCATGCTGAACTGGTTTATTGTTATCATGGGACTGGTTCCCTGTATTTTAGGTATCATTGCCTGCTTTGTGTATAAGTTCTATCCTATCGATAATGATGTTCGTGCGAAAATGCGGGTATATCTGCAGGAGCACAACGCAGAGAACCAGGCAGAGTAAGATGAAACATTTTTAAAACAGAAGATAGTTGTACATATTGTAATTTACAGCATATCCGGTCCGAATCCATGGGACAGAAGATCGGATATGCTGCTTTTTTGATAAGAACCGTCACATCTGGCAGCAATGACCGTCAGATCCGGTGCAAATTCATAGAGCATCTGGCGGCAGATCCCGCAGGGCCAGCAGCAGTCCGACGAATTGGATATGATGGCGATCTGGACAAAGTCCTTGTGACCCTCACTGACGGCCTTTACTAAAGCGGTGCGCTCCGCGCATATAGAGGCGCCGTAGGAAGCATTTTCGATATTGCATCCGGTATAGACGGTGCCGTCCGAACACTCTATGGCAGCTCCTACCGGAAAATGGGAATAGGGGCAGTAGGCTTTTGTTAGCATTTCTTTTGCAAATTCTATGAGTTGTCGTTCTGAGTGCATATACATTTCTCCTTTATGTTGATTTGATTGCTTATATGCAGATTATATCACAGACGAAGAAAGAGCTGGTAAATATTTCCCCGTAAGCCTTTCGTAGAAAGCCATCTTCGGGGAAGTAGCGGTGGATTTAACAAGCCTCTTGTGTTACACTCTCTATATGCTTGTTGTTTGCGGTGATGCTTGCTATCTGCTGCGGGAGTAGGGGCCCGCGGAAAGCCGGCGAGCGGAAAGCAAAAGCCGGCAAGTAGAAAAACTGCAAGCGGAAATATGACAAGCGGAAAGGAAAATGTAGAATGAAATTTGTATCATGGAATGTGAATGGTCTGCGGGCTTGCGTTAATAAGAACTTCATGGAAGATTTTGCAGCATTGGATGCAGATTTTTTCTGCCTTCAGGAGACAAAACTTCAGGAGGGACAGATTGAGCTGGATTTGCCCGGATACCATCAGTATTGGAATTACGCAGAGAAAAAAGGGTACTCCGGAACGGCAATTTTTACAAAGAAGGAGCCGTTGGCCGTCACTTATGGCCTGGGAATAGAAGAACACGACAGAGAGGGAAGAGTTATCACTTTGGAATATGATAATTTCTTTCTGGTAACCGTGTATACACCCAATTCGCAGAATGAGTTGAAACGCTTAGATTACCGTATGGAGTGGGAAGATGCCTTTCGTGATTATCTGACCGGTCTGTCACAGCGCAAGAGCGTCATCGTGTGCGGTGACATGAATGTGGCAAAGGAAGAAATAGATCTTAAGAATCCCAAGACAAATCGCATGAATGCAGGATTTACGGATCAGGAGCGGCAGAAGATGAGAGATCTGCTGGCTGCCGGTTTTGTGGATAGTTTCCGTTATTTTTATCCGGATGAGGAAGGAATCTACAGCTGGTGGTCTTATCGCTTTAAGGCAAGGGAAAAGAATGCAGGGTGGCGTATCGACTATTTCCTGGTATCGGAAGATCTGACAGAGAAGATGGAGAGTGCTTCCATCCATACGGAAATATACGGATCTGATCATTGTCCGGTAGAACTGGTGGTAAATCTATGAAAAAGAAGATAGGACTGTCGGATCATTTTACTTATGGAAAATTGCTCCGGTTTACCTTCCCCAGTGTGCTGATGATGATCGTCACTTCGATCTACAGTATTGTGGATGGATTTTTTGTCTCCAACTTTGTGGGAAAGAGTGCTTTTGCTGCGGTAAATCTCATTATGCCGGCGCTGATGGCGTTAGGATCCCTGGGATTTATGGTGGGTACCGGAGGAAGCGCCCTTGTGGCCAAAACCTTGGGAGAAGGCGAAAAGAAAGAGGCCAATGAGATCTTCTCCTTGCTGATCTATACCATGATTCTGGTGGGCGGGGTGATCTCGGTTTTAGGATTTATCTTTATGCCCCAGCTGGCTTCTCTCTTAGGAGCCAGTGACAGCATGATGGAAGACTGCGTGGTATACGGCAGGATCATTGTGACAGCCAGCGTAGGCTTCATGCTCCAGAATGCATATCAAAGTTTCCTGGTGGCAGCAGAAAAACCAAAATTCGGCCTGGGAATCGCTGTGATTTCCGGTGTGCTGAACATGGTGCTGGACTATCTGCTGGTGTATGTTTTTTCTTTTGGTATCGTGGGAGCAGCCCTTGCCACTGCAATGTCACAGATTGCCGGCGGCATTGTCCCAACGGTGTATTTCCTGAGAAAGAACAGCAGCCTGCTGCGGCTTGGAAAAACAAGATTTCGCATAAAGCCTCTGGTGAAAGCCTGCACCAACGGTGCGTCGGAGATGCTGACCAACCTTTCGGCTTCTGTGGTTGGAATCCTGTATAATTACAAATTGATGCATATTGCCGGGGAAGACGGTGTAGCAGCGTACGGTGTTATCATGTATGTCACCTTTATCTTTATGGCATTTTTCTTCGGTTATGCGGTGGGATGCGGACCGGTGGTGGGGTATCATTTTGGTGCCCAGAACATGGACGAATTAAAGAGCCTGCTGAAAAAGAGCCTGGTGATCACAGCGGCGGCAGCAGTGGCTATGACAGCAGCTGCAGAACTTTTGGCGCCTGCCTTATCAATGATCTATGTGGGATATGATGCGTCTTTGTGTGATATGACAACCAGAGGATTGAGGATCTATTCATTTTCTTTTTTGATCTGCGGATTTAATATCTTCGGATCTGCATATTTTACAGGACTCAATGATGGTATGTCCTCGGCACTGATCTCGTTTTTACGAACACTGGTGCTGCAGGTCATTGCTGTATTTGTACTTCCGTTTTTCCTGGGGATTGACGGAATATGGCTGGCCATTACAGCAGCAGAGGGACTGACCCTGCTGGTTACCATTACCCTGTTTTTGAGACGTCCGGCCAAGCGCATTCAGGTGTGGTAGAAAAGAAATTTTCATTTCTTTATGTAAAATTC
>CAMEWP010000148.1 GCA_945946605.1 uncultured Pseudobutyrivibrio sp.
TCCCTTGGTGTTAGGCAGTGTCTTATACTTCGTTCCATAGATTGTGTTGTTCTCACAAATATATACATAATCCAGATCCTCAGGGATATCCAGATCGGAGCAGTCGGGAATGTAAGAGAAGGTCTCATCAGCGGAGGATGCCAGTTCAATGGCCTCACCGTAAATCTTTGCTTCCTGATATGCCTTTTTTGCCCACTGACCGGTAATGATATATCCGGCCTTACGATTCTTCATCAGGTTCATGGGAACTGCTGCAAACTGCTGGGATGCTCCTCCCTGTAAAAACAATACCTTGTAATTGTCCGGAATGTTCATCAGATCTCTCAGATCTGCCTCTGCTTCCTTAATGATATTGTCATACACTTTGGATCTGTGGGACATCTCCATTACGGACATTCCACATCCTCTGTAATCTAACATCTCATCTGCTGCTTCCTGCAATACCTCTTCCGGCAATACTGCCGGGCCTGCTGAAAAGTTATACACTCTGCTCATTTTCTTACTTTCCTTCCTTCTTTTCTAAATCCTCACCGCTGAAACATTCACTGATAGGTGTCCCCGGTGCAACCATGGGCCATACCTTATCTTCGCGGTCAATAATGCAGTCAATGACTACAGGTTTTTCTGACTCTAACGCCTGATGCAGCGCTGCTGCAAATTCATCCCTGGTAGTAGCCCGGAGTCCTACAGCGCCCATGGCCTCTGCCAGTTTTACAAAATCCACGCCGTCATCTAATACGGTAGCCGAATAGCGTTCTTCGTAAAACAGGGTCTGCCACTGGCGAACCATTCCAAGCACATGATTATTGACAATAATCTCTATCAAAGGAAGATGTTCTCTTGCCGCCGTTGCGATCTCATTCATATTCATGCGGAAACATCCGTCTCCGGCAATGTTGATGACCTGCTTATCCGGATTGCCGATCTGTGCGCCGATGGCGGCTCCCAGGCCGTAACCCATGGTTCCAAGACCTCCGGAAGTCAAAAACTGACGGGGCCTGCTGTATTTATAATACTGGGCTGCCCACATCTGATGCTGGCCTACCTCGGTAACGATCACTGCATCCCCTGCTGTCTGACGATATACTTCCTCGATCACAAAAGGACCGGATAAACCTTCGTCGTGGTAACTCATGGGGAATTTCATGGACAGTTCTGCCAGTTCCTGCTTCCACTCTGTATGCTTCATATCAGGAAGCATGGGATTGAGTCTCTTTAAGATCTCTTTCAGATCTCCAACCACCTGGGCGTCCACCACAACATTCTTATTGATCTCTACCGGATCCACATCAAACTGAAGGATCTTCGCCTGGCTGGCAAAGGTCTTTGGATTGCCCAGAACACGATCGGAAAATCTGGTGCCCACAGCAATCAGCAGGTCACAACGGCTGACACCCAGATTGGATGTCTTGGTACCGTGCATACCCAGCATACCGGTGTAATCCGCATCTGTTCCATCATATGCACCTTTTCCCATCAGGGTATCACAGACAGGCGCATCCACCTTATCCACAAACTCTTTTAATTCCTCGCTGGCACCGGAGATAACGGCTCCGCCGCCCACAAAAATATAAGGTTTTTTTGCTTTTTTGATAAGCTCTGCCGCCTCTTCCAACGCCTCCTGGGTAATGGTGCTGCTGACAGGCTCGATCTTGGCGGGCTCTTTATAAACATACTCCGTCACCGCTGCGGTAACATCCTTGGGGATATCCACAAGCACCGGTCCCGGTCTGCCGCTGCGGGCGATGGTAAATGCCCGGCGGATGGTGTCTGCAAGTTTTTCCACATCCTTCACAATGAAGTTATGTTTGGTGATGGGCATGGTGATTCCGGCAATATCCACCTCCTGGAAGCTGTCCTTGCCAAGGAGGGGAACGGTAACATTACAGGTAATGGCCACCATGGGCACGGAATCCATATAGGCAGTGGCAATTCCCGTTACCAGATTGGTGGCTCCGGGGCCGCTAGTGGCAAGGCAAACGCCTACCTTTCCTGTGCTTCTGGCATATCCGTCTGCCGCATGGGATGCTCCCTGTTCGTGGGAGGTCAGCACGTGACGGATCTCATCCCTGTGTTTATATAACTCATCATATACATTCAGGATACTTCCTCCGGGATATCCGAAGACTGTATCCACTTTCTGCTCTTTCAAGCACTCGATCACAATTTGTGCTCCAGTCAGTTGCATGGTAATTCTATCCTCTTTTCTTACTTGTGTCTGGCCCGTCTTATTTCGGCTGCTCCAAAATAGCACCTCTGTTACCGGAAGTAACCATGGATGCATATCTTCTCAGATATCCTTCTGTCACCTTGGGCTCTCTGGGCTGCCATGCTGCCTTTCTCTTAGCCATCTCTTCATCGGAAACTTCCACATTGATGGTCATCTCCGGGATGTTGATGGAAATGATATCTCCCTCTTCTACCAGAGCGATGGGACCGCCCACTGCTGCTTCAGGAGAAACATGACCGATGGAAGCGCCTCTGGACGCGCCGGAAAATCTTCCGTCTGTGATCAGCGCCACAGAAGATCCCAATCCCATACCTGCAATTGCGGAAGTGGGATTTAACATTTCTCTCATACCCGGGCCGCCCTTAGGTCCTTCGTAACGGATGACAACCACATCACCTGCAACGATCTTTCCGCCCTTGATGGCAGCAATCGCATCTTCCTCGCAGTCAAATACTCTTGCGGGACCGGAATGTACCATCATTTCATCCACAACAGCAGAACGTTTTACCACACTGCCGTCCGGTGCAAGATTTCCCTTTAATACAGCCAGACCGCCGGTCTTTGAGTAGGGATTGTCAACAGGACGGATCACTTCCGGATTCTTGTTGACTGCGTTTGCAATATTCTCCCCAACGGTCTTACCGGTTACTGTCATACACTCTGTATGGATCAGTCCGATATCTGCCAGTTCCTTCATCACGGCATATACACCGCCGGCTTCATTGAGATCCTCCATGTAAGTAGGGCCTGCCGGTGCCAGATGGCACAGGTTCGGTGTCTTCTCGCTGATGGGATTTGCGTATGCAATATCAAAATCAAAGCCAACCTCATGGGCAATGGCCGGAAGATGAAGCATGGAATTGGTAGAGCATCCTAAGGCCATATCCACTGTCAGGGCATTCAGGATTGCTTCCTTTGTCATAATATCTCTTGGACGGATATCCTTGCGATACATATCCATAACCGCCATACCTGCATGCTTTGCAAGGCGGATTCTGTCAGAGTAAACAGCCGGAATGGTTCCGTTGCCGCCTAATCCCATACCAAGTGCCTCTGTCAGGCAGTTCATGGAATTGGCTGTATACATACCGGAGCAGGATCCACAGGTAGGACATACCTTCTGCTCGTATTCTTTCACTTCCTCATCTGTCATCTTTCCTGCTGCATTGGCACCTACTGCCTCAAACATGGAAGAAAGGCTGCGTTTCTGTCCGCCTACCTTACCTGCTAACATGGGACCGCCGGATACAAATACGGTAGGAACATTGATCCGGGCTGCTGCCATGAGAAGTCCCGGCACATTCTTATCACAGTTGGGAACCATAACCAGTGCATCAAACTGGTGAGCCAGTGCCATACACTCGGTGGAATCAGCGATCAGATCTCTGGTCACTAAGGAATATTTCATACCCACATGTCCCATGGCGATTCCATCGCAGACTGCGATAGCCGGGAACACGATCGGGGTACCGCCTGCCATGGCGATTCCCTGTTTTACTGCCTCT
>CAMEWP010000149.1 GCA_945946605.1 uncultured Pseudobutyrivibrio sp.
TGGTTATTTTTTCATCGGCAAGAGCCGCCAATACATCTTCTGGTATTTCTTCCCCTGCTGCCAGATCCACCACAACAACCTCACCGCCATCAACCGCATATCCAAACAGCAGGATGTCAAAGTCAGGTGCTTCCATGTATTTGTACACACCGCACTTACCAAGGTCATTGCTAGAAAAAGTTTCAATATCAATACTGATAGAATTCATAAATCCTCCAATCCAAGAACGGACACCAGCCATAAGCCGATGCCCGCCCTCTTAAATCTTATTTACCCTGAAGCTTCTCAACTTCTCTTTTGAGATCAGCAACCTCTCGCTTAAGGTCACTGTAATCATACCAGGCAACCTTCTCGGTCTTTTCTTTCTTATGTTCTTTGATTCGATCAACAATCAGACATACTAGCGATGCCATACATAAAGTACAAAAAAGTGCCAGTAAGATTACTACTTCAACATTTGCAATTAATTCACACATAATATTTCCTTTCCGGACGGTGACCTATGCCACCGCCCTTACACACTTATTGTCAGTTATTACTTCTTATGAAAGAAAATCGTCCTCTTCCTCAGTATCAAAATCATCCTCTGCTCTGGACTTGCCGCCAAGAGGCTTACCGTCCTTAATCTTCTGGAGATTGTTAAGACCACATGCAATACCCTTGTTGCCATTGCTGTTCAAAGCGTAGAAATTGATACTTGTGTTTTTTGTCAAGTACTTTTCCCTGAAAAAAGCGTCGAAATTCCCTGTTTTCATCAAGGGATTTTCCCTGCTTTCGGCGGGTACTGATTATGCATCCCGGCGCATGAGGGCGTGTTCCATGCGGTAACTTTTGCCTTCAAAAATCAGCAGGTGTCCATGATGAACGAGTCGGTCGATCATGGCTGCCGCCATCTGGTCATCCGTGAAAATACCACCCCATTTAGAAAACTCCAGGTTTGTTGTCAAGATCAGACTTTTACTTTCATAGCTGTCAGATATCACCCGGAACAGGAGCTGCGATCCATCCTTGTCCACTGGGACATATCCCCATTCATCCAGAATGAGCAGGTCAAGGCTGCGAAGATCCCTCAGAAGCCGTTCCAGTGTCCCATTTTTGCGGGCTTCTGCCAGTTTCAGTACAAGCTCCGTTACGGTATAAAATTTTGTCTTGTACCCCAGATTACACGCTTTCACACCAGCCGCTATCGCCATATGGGTCTTTCCGATGCCGACCGGGCCATAAAGCACCAGGTTTTTCTTTCCAGGAACAAACTCCAGTGTTTCAAGCTCCTCCCTGCAGAATGCAGGGGGAAACTTAACGTTGTGATAGCTGTAATCTTCGAAAGTCTTATACGTTGGAAATCCCGCACGTTTGATCAGGCGCTTGCGGCGGTTTTCATCCCGAAGGGTAAGCTCCTCGTTCATAAGTTCCAGGACGAACTCCAGCTGCTTTTGAGTCCCTTTTTCCTGACAGATCTCTGATATCCTGCCGGAAAGGAACAGCTGCCTGCTTGCACTAAGTATCCGGGCACAGAGATCCTCCTTCATCTTTGGTGTCATCATGATGCGGCACCTCCTTCCTTCAGGAACGCTTCATCGTATACTGCCAGTGACGGGCCTGTTTCTGGCGGCGTATAGATGCCATAACCGGTGATACGGGCAGCCAGTACCGAAGCATCGCAAATGTTGATGTTCCCTCTCGCACAGGCCATTTCCATGGCACTGGTGGCTGCATGGAATCCATACTGGCTGGTCAGTTCATTCATAATCCTCAGGCAGTCTTTCAGCTTCTCTTTTGGCTGGGCATCCATATAGGCACGAAGAACATCCGGAGTCTCACGGCGCAGCCCGCTGTTCCCCCATGCACCGGAGTTTTTCATGAGGACGGCCAGGGTCGTGCTGTAATCGCTGATATCCGTGCGCCCTTCACCAAAAGCACGCCGGTGGGTAGTGATGACCTGTCCTCCTTCCGTGAGGATATCAATTGTATGGGCATGGATCCCTACCAGTACTTTTTGGTTGGCGTTTTCCGGTATGGTAGAGTAAAAATGTTTTCCATCCATACAGACTTTCCCGTACCCATCTGCTTTCAGCCATTCATACCGGCAGACATTGAACCTTTTTGGCGGCAGCATCAGGAGTGCCTTCCGGTCTTCCTCAAACAGTTCCCCAATGGGTACCTGCTTTTTGTAATGGAGCTCAGCAGCTTTCTTTTCATGGCGGGCAAGCAGCTTCTGGTTATATTTTTCAATCTCCGTAAAATGCGGTACCGGCACGAACAGGTTTGTCCGGTTATAATCCACCTTTCGCTCCACGTTCCCTTTCTCCCAACCAGAGTAAGGATTACAGAAACGCACCCGGAAGTGATAGTGGGCACGGAACCGCGAGAAGAGCTCTGATTCATGGATGGCATCACCGATCCTCCGGCCGACACCGGTCGCATTGTCAAAGATCAATAACGGCGGTACACCGCCTATAAATTCAAAGATATCCTGAAGCCCCTGGCAGACACATTCAGATGTCTCCCCGCCAAACACCTGGCTGTAACCATCATTGCTGAATGGGAATGATACGGTAAGGTATTTCTTGCGGCACAGTTTCCCGGCTTCGTAGAAGTCTGCTTCTCCAAAATCCACCTGTGCAGGGCCCGGATCCCAGATCAGTTCCAGGTTTGCTTTCTCCGTCTGTATAGAACGGCACTTTTTCAGGTAACGCTGGACGATGCTGTAGCTTCCGGTATAACCGTGTTCTTCTATCAAGCGTTCATAAACCCGCTGGGCTGTGTGGTGCTGTTTGCGCCAGTGCTTTTTATCTTCTTCCAGCCATTCATGTATGACCGGCTTAAATGGATCCAGCTTTGAAGGCTTTTCCTGGGTAATCGGTGGCTTGGGAGAAAAATCATCCTGTGAGAGATATTTACGTATTGTCTTAGGATCAGCACCAGTTTTTTCAGAAATTTCACTGATACGGTATCCACAATTGCTCAAATCTTTGATATGATTGATTTGGGACATAGTGAGCATCTTCCTTTCCTCCTTTATCTTTGGTCGTGCTTAGATAAAGGATAATGGTAATGTAGAGGGGATTCAATATGTCCCGCCTTTTTTGGGGAATTTCCCTTGCTGATTTCAGGGAATTCTGACGCTTTTTTTCGGTAATTCTAGTGTATCATAAACACGTGCTGATGATACGGATGTGAAGCCTTGTGCTTATGAAAAATAATCACCGTGCCTTCCCCTGAATATTCTGGGTTATGAAGATACCATATATGCCCAGTGTTTCTGGACATAATGGTCACATCATAATCATCTACAGAAATGATTGAGAAGTATTTCGGACCAAGGCACTTCAAGTCTTCTGTATTAAACAACCGCAGCCTCCTTTCCCTCAAACCATGCAGCTAAAGCCTTCTCCACAACAGCTGCCATCTGCTTTGAATCCATTCCATCAAAATACTTACTACAGATAGACTTAGGAAGTTTGAAGCTTACACCGGCATTCCCATCAGTATGTTTCACCTGCAAGGCTTCAAGAATCTCTGCCATCTTCTCTTCTGTCAGATCTCCGGATGCTTTACGAAGTCTCTCTGCATATACAGGCTTAACCTTTAATCCCTGACGTTCCACAATGTTCCAGAGCATCTGTTGCTCTTCCTCTGTAAGATAAGACACATCGACTGCCGCCAACAGAGCAATCTTGTTTT
>CAMEWP010000150.1 GCA_945946605.1 uncultured Pseudobutyrivibrio sp.
GAGCAACGGCCTTCTAAGCCGTGGGTCGGGGGTTCGAATCCCTTCGAGCACATTTCTTCTTAAATATTAAGTAAGAAGTGAGTTCGTTGGTAGATGCCGACGGAGTTGCGAGATATGGTGGGTATAGCGCAGTTGGTTAGCGCGCCAGATTGTGGCTCTGGAGGCCCAGGGTTCGAATCCCTGTATCCACCCTTTGCCTTTGGGCTATCGCCAAGCGGTAAGGCACAGCACTTTGACTGCTGCATTCGCTGGTTCGAATCCAGCTAGCCCAGTTGGATGCAAAAGTATACGGAGCATTAGCTCAGTCGGTAGAGCACTTGACTTTTAATCAAGTTGTCCGGGGTTCGAATCCCCGATGCCTCATTTCAAACAGTCGAAACTTTGAAGAGCAGGGTTTCGGCTTTTTTTGTACGGATTTTATGCGGATTTAGTGAGGAAAATCTTACCGGTATTTTACAGGATGCAGACAGAATGCTTAACATGACTGCGTTAAAATAGGTGGCGTCTGAAAAGAGGATACACTATATTTTAACGGAGGAAATGAATATGAAACGAATCATAAGTGTTCTGCTGGCGGTTGCCATGGCACTGACCATCCCTTTTGGGATGACTGCCAAGGCAGCGGGGCTGCAGACATCGGATGTGCGGGTAAAGGGATACTTTAACGAGACAACTTCTCTTCGTACAGAACTTGCCGGAAGATATAATTCCGGTGCAATGAATGCAGATGGAGGCAGTCTGGAAATTGTAACCTATCACCCCACCAACGGATATGCCTATGCTGTCAGTGGTGTGAAGGGAAAACTGATAGCGGTAGACCTGACCGGTGAATTTTCCGGCGATAAGGTAACAGAACTTCAGGGAACAGAATATGATGTGAAGGCTCTGGTAAAAGGTTTTGCTTATGGGGATATGACATCTGTGGCAATTTCACCCAACGGAAAATACCTTGCAGCAGCTATTCAGGCAGAGTCTTATGCAGATGCAGGTATCATCGCCATGTTTGCCTGCAGTGAGGACGGCAAGCTGACATTTCTATCTACTGTTTCTGCAGGTGTGCAGCCTGATATGGTAACTTTTGCAGATGACAATACCATCCTTACAGCAGATGAAGGTGAGCCAAGAGAAGGTGTAAATGGTTCTGATCCCAAAGGTTCTGTGACCATTGCAAAGATTGCACCAGACGGAACACTTTCCTCTGTGCAGGTAACTTTTGATTCTTTTGACAGCAAACGGGATGAACTGACTGCATCCGGTGTCCTTGTGCAGAAAAGGAAAAATCCTTCCGAAGATTTTGAGCCGGAGTATATTGCAGTTTCCGGAACCAAAGCCTATGTGTCTTTGCAGGAAGCCAATGCCATTGCGGTACTGGATATCCCGTCAGCACAGTTTGATGCAGTATATCCTTTAGGACTGCAGGATTATGGCACCACAAAAGTGGATCTGCAGAAGAACGGAACCCTTGAAATGCAGAACTATGCGAATATTTACGGCATTAAAATGCCGGATGGTATCTCTGTGGTTACCATCGGTCAGAAAACCTATCTGCTGACTGCAAACGAAGGGGACAGCCGGGCAGACTGGGCCGGAATGGACAACGAGTATGAAAACAAGACATCGCCTACAGGAAATATCCGCCTGGATGAGAAGGTAGTGTGGTTTAACGCAAATCTGTGGGATGGTCTGGATGACAGTAAGGCCTATGCGTTTGGCGGCCGTTCCTTCTCCATCTACGATGTGACAGACGGTGGAATGACACTGGTATACGACAGCGGAAGTGATTTTGAAACCATTACAGCAGAGGTGCTGCCGAAATACTTTAATGCTTCCAATGATAAGATCAGCATGGATAACCGTTCAGGGAAGAAAGGGCCGGAGCCGGAAAGCGTTGTTGCCGGAAAAGTGGGGGATAAGGTATATGCCTTTGTAGCCCTGGAGCGTATCGGCGGTGTGATGATCTATGATATTACAGATCCTGCCCAGGCAAAATTTGTTAACTATGTGAATTCCAGAGAATTTGACCAGCCGATCCAGGGGGATGTTTCCCCGGAGGGACTCTGCTTTATTCCGGCATCAGACAGCAAAAACGGGAAAGCAATGCTTTTGACAGCCTGCGAAGTGTCGGGTACATTGGCGGTGTATTCCTTCGATTATGATAACAAGAGCCAGCAGCCTTCCCAGAATCCCACCCAGAATCCGTCGGTAACGGATCCGGATAATGGACAACAGACTCCGGAAAATTCTTCTGATGACGGGAAAGGAGAAACCGGAAATAACACCGGCCTGCAGCAGGGGCAGACGGCAGCAGGCAGCCCGAAGACAGGAGAGGACGGCGTATCCTGGATTTGGATGATCCCGGTGCTTCTTTGCACAGCAGTTGCGGCCATTGCGGCAGGGAAGATTTACAACAAAAAGAGAATAACAAAATGATAACAAAATAATGTGATTGGCATTGTAAATACCTCCGGAATTTCTTATAATAAAAAGAAAAGGCTGGAGGTATTTTTACAATGAGCTTAAAGATTTATTCTGTATTTGATCCGGAATTTTCTGAGTATGGAAGAGTTGTGGAAGGATATGACTGCACACAACTTTTGGAAAAACTGGAAGAGATCAGTCCTTGTCCGGCAGATGGTACTGTTTATGTGCCGGGAGATGAGGCACTGGAAGCATTGGATATAAAGGAAGTGCTGCAGGACAATGTTTATGGCGGCATGCCCATCCAGATCGGATACTGCAATGGTACCAATACCAGATTAAACTGCCTGGAGTTCCATCGTGACAGTGAGATCAATGTTCCGGCAGGAAAGGATGCTATTTTCCTTCTGGCAAGACAGCAGGAGATCGTGGATGGTAAGATTGATACCTCCAAGGTAAAGGCATTCTGCTGCCCGGCAGGAACAGCTATTGAAGTGTATGCTACTACCCTTCACTATGCACCCTGCAGTGCAAAAGCAGGTGACGGATTCCGCGTGATCGTGGTTCTGCCCAAGGGAACCAACACGAAAAAGCCTGATTATGAGATTAAAAATGTGCAGGATGGCTGGATGACAGCCCGCAACAAGTGGCTGCTGGCACATCCGGATTCCGCAGAAGCAAAGAACGGTGCTTATGTGGGAGTTACAGGAGAGAATATCGATATTGCTGACATGATCTGATAAAAGAGAAGCAGAAGTATTGGATTGGAAAGCAGTGCAGACTGTCGCCGGAGTGTATGGCGGCAGTTGCACTGATTTTTTCTATCACTGAGAGTTAATCTTTTCTTAACATATCCGATATAGTATACTCTCTGTATATACGGTGGAAGAGCCGAAAATATAACAATAAGATAAGCTGGGAGAATGCATGGAAAAGGAATATCTGTTATATGAATATATTACGGTAAAGATCCGTAGAGTACTGTCGGATACCTGTCAGGAATGTTATCAGTGCTTTGGATGGGAGATCCTGTCGGAAAAGATCGCTCCGGAAGGAAAGGAACTTCAGATGCGCCGGAGCCGTAAGATCAAAAACCGGACAGACTTGATGGCACAGCAGCGAAAAATGGAAGATGCCATGATCACCATCGAAAGATATGAAAATGTAAAGGATCTGATGCCTACCATTGCAGCGTACAATGTAAGCCTTATTGGTCCGATATTTTTTTTGTTAGCAGTTATGGCTGCTCCCTTT
>CAMEWP010000151.1 GCA_945946605.1 uncultured Pseudobutyrivibrio sp.
TACTCATTTGTTCTATCCTTCTTCCAATGCAAAATAATTATCCAAAACAATACCGATTTGTCAATGGTATCTTTTGTCAGATCACCAAGGAATGCTTTCTCCTGCCAGATATCCGGTTGACCAGGCGATTTGAAGGTTATAGCCTCCCGTAACGGCATCCAGATCAAGCATCTCCCCTGCAAAATATAATCCCTTCACCTTTTTTGATTCCATGGTGGATGGATTTACATCTTTTACGCAGACACCGCCCTGGGTTATAATCGCCTCCCCAAATCCTCTTGTCCCACATATGGTAAAGGGAAATGCCTTCAGGATGCGGCAGAATTCCATGCGTTCTTCTTTCGTAATATCATGAACCACCTTATCTTCCGGTATTCCACAAAGTTTTACGGCACAGGGAACCATTTTTGCCGGCAATAACGACCGGACCACATTGGCAAAGTGGCGATTGGGGTTTGATCCAAACTCTCTCAGCAGCCGATCCTGCAACTGATCCAGAGAAAGTGCCGGTTTAAGATCGATGCATGCAAAAAGTTCTTTTTCCTGTTCTAACGCATCTCCTATCACACTGCTGGCAGACAATACTAAGGGACCGCTGACGCCAAAATGCGTAAACAGCATCTCTCCAAAATCCTGATAAAGCACTTTACCTTTCCTATTTTTTATAGTGAGGGAAACATTTTTCAAAGAAAGTCCCTGCATAGCCGGAATATAAGTTTCTTTTGTCACAAGGGGAACCAGGGCGGGCCGTACCGGAACAATCCGATGTCCCGTGGTCTCAGCAAACCGGTAGCCGTCACCGGTAGATCCTGTTGTCGGATAGGAACAGCCTCCCGTTGCAAGGATCAGCGCATCACAACACATGGAAAATGACTCTGCCGGCTTTCCCTTCGAATGACCGCCACCGCTGCGTCTGATTCCGCGAACGCCGGTGACTTTGCCATCAGATGTTTCTATTTCTGTCACTTCCGAAAACAGACGGATCGCTACTCCCAGCATTTTCAGCCGTCGCTCCAGGGCACCGGTAATATCAGACGCATGATCTGATACCGGAAAAACACGATTTCCCCGTTCAATCTTCCAATCCATCCCCATTTCCGAGAACAGATCCATCACCTGCCGGTTGTCACAGCCGTAAAAGGCACTGTACAAAAACTTAGGATTGGAAACCACCGCAGCAAATAGCTGATCCATATCACATGCATTGGTAAAATTACACCTGCCCTTTCCTGTAATATATATTTTTTTACCCAGTTTTTCATTTTTTTCCAAAAGGGTAACGGTATGTCCGCAGGAAGCTGCAGAAAGTGCTGCCATCATTCCTCCTGCGCCGCCGCCAACCACGATCACATTACTCATATCATCTCCTGTTTAAGAGGAAAAATTATCGTCCACCTTGCCATAACGCATTCGAATAGAATCATCTACCGGTTCAATCTCATCGTTTTCATAAACCTGATATTCATCCCAGATGTTCTCTAACATTTCCAGTGTCGTTGCCACATCATCCTGTTTGCGCATACACAAAGATACGATCAAAGCGTTGATCACACTTAAAGGCGCTACCAGAGAATCCACAATGGATGCCATGTCGCTTTTGGCAATGAGATTACAGGAAGAATACAGATTCATAGGGGAATGTACACTGTCTGTCAGTGTGATAACTTTCGCATTCCGGTTATTGGCAAATTCCATTGCTTTTAAAGTCCTCATGGAATAACGGGGGAAACTGATTCCAATGATCACATCTCTCTCATCAATATGGACCATCTGCTCAAACAGTTCACTGGAACTGCTGGTATGCAAAAGGATCACATCCTCAAACATCAGATTTAAATAAAAAGCCAGAAAGGATGCCAGAGAAGCGCAGCTCCGAATACCCACCACATAGATTTTTCGTGCCTGTAAAATGGTGTCCACAGCGCAGGAAAATGCTGCCTCATCCAACTGTTCCATAGTTTCTTTGATCTTTTCCGCATCAGATGACAGCACAGTGGTAAGCACATTTGACTGACTGATCCTTCCATAGGTAACTTCCATTCGCTGAACGGTATTCAGTTTGTTCCGCACCATTTCTTCCAGAGATTTCTGAAAATCCGGATATCCCTTATATCCCAGACACATTGCAAAACGAACAACGGTAGATTCGCTTACACCTACAATCTCTCCCAGTTTTGCTGCTGTAAGAAAAACAGCCTTATCATAATTATCCGTAATATAATTTGCCAGCATTTTCTGCCCTTTGCTCATAGAGCTGTATCTGGCATTGATACGGTTATTTAAATCATTTACATTGCTCATAACAATACTCCTTTGGCTTCATTGTTTCATTATAACAGAAACAAAAAAAACAACAAGAACCAAAAAGAAAGACAGGACTGCCTTCAAGCGACAATCCTGTCCTGATTTCTTATCATCCTGTCTGCCTATTGCATCTCAGGAAATCTAGGGATCTTATACCGGGTATGCACCTGTCTCGGTATCTGCAACAGCAGGATCTACCTTTGTCTGCTGTGCCTGACGATACTTGAAGAACTCAGTAGCAACCTGGGGGAACAGTGCGTAGGAAAGGACATCCTCATCCTGCTGTTTCCACTGTTTCATCTCGTTCTCAATGGTTTCAAGCTCCGGCTCCAGAAGATCTGCAGGTCTGCAGGTGATGGCATTCTTCTTGTCCTCACCCAGAACCTTATCAACAACTTCTTCGTTGAAAGGTTTCACGGTCTGACCATACTTACCAAGGAGAATATCCTTTGTCTCTTTGGTAGCAACCTTATAGCGCTCGCCCATCAATACATTGAACACAGCCTGTGTACCAACGATCTGGGAGGACGGTGTAACAAGAGGCGGCTCACCAAGATCTTTACGAACTCTCGGCACTTCTGCCAGAACCTCTTCATATTTATCTTCCTGACCCTGCTCCTTCAGCTGGGAGATCAGGTTGGAAAGCATACCACCGGGAACCTGATAACGAAGGGTATTGATGTTAACACCAAGTACCTTGGGGTTCATCAGGCCGCTTGCCAATGCTTCCTCACGCATGGGACGGAAGTAATCGGCAATCTCAGCCAGAAGATTCTGGTCAAGTCCGGTATCGTACTGTGTGCCTCTGAATGCCTCAACCATAACTTCGGTAGCAGGCTGGCTGGTACCAAGTGCGAAGGGAGACATTGCAGTATCAATAATATCGCATCCTGCTTCTACAGCTTTCATATAGGTCATGGAAGCAACACCGGATGTATAGTGGGTATGCAGCTCGATAGGAAGGCTGGTAGCTTCCTTCAAAGCCCGGATCAGCTCATCTGCCTTCTGAGGAACAAGCAGACCTGCCATATCTTTGATACACAGGGAATCTGCTCCCATATCCTCTACTCTCTTAGCCATCTCTGTCCAGTAATCCAGAGTATAAGCATCTCCAAGAGTGTAAGACAATGCAACCTGTGCATGTCCTTTTTCCTTGTTACATGCGGTAACTGCTGTCTGCAGGTTACGCACATCGTTCAGACAGTCAAAGATACGGATGATATCAATACCGTTTGCGATAGATTTCTGTACAAAATATTCTACTACATCATCTGCATATGGACGATATCCCAGGATGTTCTGTCCACGGAACAGCATCTGCAGTTTTGTGTTTTTGAATCCGTCACGGAATTTACGAAGTCTGTCC
>CAMEWP010000152.1 GCA_945946605.1 uncultured Pseudobutyrivibrio sp.
TACTGCAACAACTGCTGTCATTCCGTTACGCACATCGGTACCGGTAAAATTCTGATCCTTGTCCTTAAGGATTCCCAGTTCTCTTGCATAGTTATTGATGACGGTGGTAAACATGGTCTTAAAACCGGTAATATGGGTACCACCTTCCGCATTATAAATATTATTGCAGAATCCTAAAATATTTTCATGGAACTCGTTGCAGTACTGGAAAGCCACTTCCACCATAATACCATCACTGCTTCCCTGAAAATACACCACATCATGTAGAGGCTCAGAGTTCTTATTGATATCTTTTACAAAACCGATAAGTCCATCGGGCTCATGGTATTCTATGTGCTCTGTCTCTTCCTTCCGGCGATCCTCGTAAACAATGGTCAGCTTCGGATTCAGGTAAGCAGTCTCGTGAAGTCTGCTTTTGATCTCATCCTCCTTAAACCTTGTCTTTTCAAAAATTTCCGGATCCGGGAGAAAATTGATCTTTGTTCCTGTTTTCTTTGTCTTTCCAAGTTTGGGAAGCAGTCCGTCTTCTAACTGTACCACGGGATTTCCCCGCTCATACCGGTCATGATGGATATACCCGTCACGATAGATCTCCACATCAAGATAAGTGGAAAGAGCATTTACAACGGAAGAACCCACACCATGAAGTCCGCCGCTGGTCTTATATACCGAATCATCAAATTTACCGCCGGCATGAAGGGTGGAAAATACCAGGCGGGCAGCAGAAATTCCCTTTTCATGCATACCAACCGGAATTCCCCGTCCATTATCTTCCACAGTTGCAGATCCATCTGCTTCCAAAGTTACATAAATGGTATCACAAGCTCCCGCCAAATGCTCATCAACGGAATTGTCCACGATCTCATATATCAAATGATTCAGACCCTTTCGGGAAACACTTCCGATATACATTCCCGGCCGCTTACGCACTGCTTCGAGTCCTTCCAGCACAGATATGCTGCTTGCATCATATACATTCTTCTTTGCCATGAATTAACCTGCCTTTTACTTCAATTCTATCTTCATAGGACAGTTCCATCTCTGCCCAATTTTTATTCTTTTCACACAAACGATACGCTCAACAAAAACGTTGAGCGTATCGTGTCATTCCATAGATTTAAAATCCACCTACAACAAGGAATAGCCAAAACCGTTTACCATTGCCTCAATGGGCATGCCCTTCTTACAATAAGGACATTCATGAGGCTGGAAAGTCTGATATCCCGGAAGATCATCCTTAGAGAACAAGGAGAACACTTCCGTTCCTGCAACATAATCAAGGGTGGAGAAAATAGCTCCAACACCAGCCACTTTTCCTCCATAATATTCAATACATTCCAAACTGCGGCGAACCGTCTCACCTGTTGTCATGGTTGCCAGAAGCAGGAACACATTTTTTCCTTCGATGGAGGGCTTTACATTCTCACGAAACAGCAGCTGGTTAATACTGTTGATCTCAGGAGATACCACATAAATAGTCTCATGCAGGTTGGTCATCCCAATATTATTCTTCTCCAGTTCCTCTGCAAGAAATGCTCCCACTACCTCCGTGCCATCCATACACACAATGGTATCCACCGTGGTAACATGATGCATCATGGCACTCTGTAATGCTCTTGCCGCCTCATGGGCTTCCTTGGAACGGGATTTCATGCTGGTCACATCAATGTAGTAATTGATATGGGACTGACTGGTGGCAAAATGACCCGGCACTGCATTCAGCTGAATACTCCTGTCATTCTGTGCGCCGAATTTCATAAAACGATCTCTCATACTGTTTGCCATAAAAACCTCCCTGTATTATATTTATTTGCCGGTAGAACCAAAACCGCCTTCACCGCGGTCCGACTCGTCCAGCTGATCCACCACATCAAAGGTCAGCTCCAGATATGGAAGTACCACAAGCTGAGCGATCTTCTCCTGTGGGGAAATAACTCTTGTTTCTTCACTGTCATTATGTAATGCAACCTTCACCGGTCCCCGGTAATCGGAATCCACCACGCCGGTACAGTTGGCCGGGCGAAGTCCCTCCTTTGCAGAAAGACCGCTTCTGGCAAAAATGCCGCCGAAATACCCCTCCGGAACCGCCATGGCCACACCGGTACTGATCATCTTTGTGGTATGGGGTGCAATCTCAAGATCTTCGCTGATGTCAGCAAAAAGATCATATCCTGCCGCCTGAGCACTTCCCCGATAAGGCAATTTTGCCGTTGGTGTCAGTTTCTGAATTTTAATTTCCATCATTTAACCTCATTTTTGTTTTATTTTATACCTATTTACAGTGCAATACAACCCCTGCAGAGCCTCTTGTGGCCGGTACATCAATCACCCGCTGATTGGTGCTTCCTCTCCAGTACAGCTGTGGATCCTTCCGGTCTGCCATAAATTCTCCATCCACCAGCACATCCACATATTTCATGACTGGAAGATCTGCAATGTCCTCATAAACAGATCCTGTATATAGCCATATGGTCTTGTCAGGAAACTTCTGCCGGATCTCGGCACATAAAGCCGTGATCTCCTCTACATTTCCTGCATACAAGGGATCTCCTCCGCTGAAAGTAACACCGGAGATATAATTTCTGGACAAAAGTTCAAAGAGTTCCCCTTTTGCCTCCTCATCAAAAACAAGTCCATCTTCCGGATCCCAGGTAACAGGATTCTGACAGTCCCTGCATTGGTGATCACAGCCGGAAACCCAGAGCACAGCCCTTAATCCGTCGCCGTTTAGCATATCATCTTTTGTAATATTATGATACCGCATACATCCCCCTGCTACATACTCTTCCGCTCTGAAATCTCCGCCATTTTGGCATCGTTTAACCGGGTGTCCCCCTTGACTCTGGAGTAGGATAAATAACCGTTCATCCGGTCAATCTTTGTGAGATTTCTGCTTCCACAGACAGGGCACACATCCATCTCAAGTTCCTCGTGCCCACAGTCATCACAATATGCCAGGGAAAGATTGACACCTTCATAAAATCCCATATCCATGGCCCGGCGCACTAATGTTTTAACTGCTTCTTTATTGTAACTGATGGGATACTTCACATACTGGATCTTACCGCCGTTGGAAAGTTCCCAGAAGCGATACTCCAGATCCTGCTTCTCAATGGGGGTGATATCTTCCGTCACATGGCAGTGAAAACCATTGCTGACATATTCCCGATCCGATACATTTTTAATAATACCATATTTTTTGCGAAATTGCTGCACCTGAAGTCCGCAAAGATTTTCTGCCGGAGTAGCATATATGGCATACAGATGACCATCCTCTTTTTTAAACTCATCCACCTTACGGTTAATATAGGTCAGCACTTCCAGTGCAAAAGCACCATCTTCCACAAGGGATTTTCCGTTATAAAGCTGCTGCAGCTCATTGAAGGCCGTTATACCAAAAGAAGCTGTGGCCGTCTTAAGAAGCGGTTTGATCTTTTCATCGTATTTCAGATGACCGCCGTAAAATCCACCCTCACAATATGCCAGGGGATTCGTGGAGGCACGCATCTCCCCCAGATAATCATATGTGCGCATATGAAGTTTCC
>CAMEWP010000153.1 GCA_945946605.1 uncultured Pseudobutyrivibrio sp.
CTTTTCTGCGTAAACTGAAGGTTGGGAATACAGAGAGAGAAGAGTTAGAATCCCATCAGGTGAAGAACGGCACCCCCACCATGGGCGGTATTATGATCCTGATCGCGGTGAGTGTTACCAGCCTTTTGTTTGTGAAGGATTATCCAAAGATCATTCCCATTCTGTTTCTGACAGTGGGATTTGGCCTCATCGGTTTTCTGGATGACTACTTAAAGGTGGTGCTTCGTCGCTCTGACGGATTGCTGGCATGGCAGAAGATGCTGCTTCAGATTGTGGTCACCACGGTTTTTGCTGTTTATCTGGTAAAATTTACCGATGTCTCACTGACCATGCTGATCCCCTTTTCCGGCGGTAAATATCTGGATCTGGGATGGGTTGCCATTCCGCTGATGTATTTTGCGGTGATCGGAACGGTAAACGGCGTAAATTTTACAGACGGACTGGATGGTCTTGCGTCTTCCGTGACGGTTCTTGTGGCAGTGTTCTTTACCGTGGCAGCTGTTGGCATGAACAGCGGCATCGAACCGGTGACCTGTGCTGTTGTGGGAGCGCTGTTGGGATTTTTATTGTTTAATGTGTATCCGGCCAGCGTATTTATGGGAGATACCGGTTCCCTGGCATTGGGAGGTTTTGTGGCAGCTACCGCATACATGCTGCAGATGCCGTTGTTTATTCCTATTGTGGGACTGATCTACCTGGTGGAAGTGTTATCCGTTATCATTCAGGTGGGATATTTTAAACTGACACATGGAAAGAGAATTTTCAGGATGGCTCCCATTCACCATCATTTTGAATTGGGCGGATGGTCTGAGACCCGCGTTGTTGCTGTCTTTTCTATCGTAACAGCGCTGTTGTGCCTGATCGGTCTTGCAGCACTTTAGGAGGATGAACATGACAGTACAGGATAAAACATTTTTTGTAGTTGGAACAGGAAAAAGCGGAATCGCTGCAACAAAACTTTTGCTGGATCACAAAGCCAGCGTGATCTTATACGACAGCAAGGCAGATCTGAACAAAGAGGCTCTGCTGGAAAAATATGACTTTCTGAAGCAGGTTACCCTGATCTGCGGCGAATTGCCGGAGGAAGTGTATGAGAACATGGATGTGGCTGTTTTAAGCCCCGGTGTTCCCTGTGATCTTCCCATGGTAGAGAAGATGAAAGAAAAAAATATCCCGGTGTGGGGAGAGATAGAACTGGCTTACCGGCTGGGAAGAGGACAGGTTGTGGCAATCACCGGAACCAATGGTAAGACCACCACCACTTCACTTACCGGTCAGATCATGGCAGAGTATTATGATGATGTGAAGGTTGTTGGAAACATTGGTATCCCATATACCCAGATGGCAGATGAGACGACGGATGAGACCGTTGTTGTGGCGGAGATCAGTTCTTTCCAGTTGGAGACCATTGATACCTTTGCTCCGAAGGTATCTGCAATTTTAAATATCACTCCGGATCATCTGAACCGTCATCACACCATGGAGAATTATATTGCTGCCAAAGAGAGTATTACCGTTAATCAGAAACCGGAGGATACCTGTGTACTGAATTATGACGATCCAGTGTTGCGGGCTTTTGGAGAGACACTTCCGGTTCATGTGGTGTATTTTTCCAGTACATCTCCATTGGATGAAGGGCTGTATCTGGACAATCATCATATTGTATGGAAGAAAGATGGTGTGGTGGAAGACTACCTGGATGTGGATGAATTGCAGATCCTTGGCAATCACAACTACGAGAATGCCATGGCTGCCATTGCCATGAGTGCTGCTATGGGTGTTCCCAAAGAGGATATCCTCCGGGGGCTGAGAAACTTTCAGGCGGTGGAGCATAGAATAGAGTATGTATGCGAAAAGAGAGGGGTCCGTTTCTACAATGATTCCAAGGCCACCAATCCGGATGCAGCCATCAAGGGTATTCAGGCCATGAACCGCAAAACCGTACTGATCGGTGGTGGCTACGATAAGGAATCTACCTATGATGAATGGATCGAAAGCTTTGACGGCAAAGTGAAAAAACTGGTGCTGATAGGACAGACAGCAGAAAAGATCGCTGAATGTGCAAAAAAACATGGCTTTACGGATATCGCTTTTGCAGATTCCCTGGAGCAGGCCATTGATATCAGCTATGCGACGGCAGAGGAAGGGGAGGCAGTATTGTTGTCTCCGGCCTGTGCAAGCTGGGGGATGTTTGACAATTACGAACAGCGGGGAGATATGTTCAAGGAATATGTCAGAAATTTAAAGGAGTAATATTGTGGCAGAAAGGGAAGGTAAACATACCAGACCAACAAGATATAAGACAATAAAGTACATAGATTACACCCTGCTTTTTATGGTGATCTTTTTACTGGCATTCGGACTGGTTATGCTTTACAGCACCAGTGCCTATAATGCCACCTTAAAGACAGGAGATTCCGCTTATTATCTGAAGAAGCAGATCGTGGCGTCTGTTTTGGGATTTGTGGGAATGTTCGCCTGCATTAAGATGGATTATCATTGGTTTCAAAAACTTGCCCCCTTGGCGTATCTTGGATCACTGGCCTTGTGTGTGGCTGTTATTTTCTTTGGAACAGGAAAAGATGATTCCAACCGATTCTTTTATATTGGAGGTATTTCCGTGCAGCCCTCCGAGATCGCAAAAGTATGCGTGATCATCTTCCTGGCAGCCATGATTTCCCGGGCGCCAAAGCAGATGCGGGATTTCAGATACTGCTTCCGGGTTCTTTTAACCATTCTTCCGCTGTTTGCAGTGGTGGCATGCACCAACCTGAGTACCGCTATTATTATCATGGGAATTGCCATTATCATGGTGTTTGTTGCCAACCCCGGTTACAAGGAATTTGTGGTGGCGGTGCTGGTCATGGCGGTTTGCGTCATCGTTTTTATCAATCTGGAAGGGTATCGTCAGACGCGAATAGAAGTCTGGCTGGATCCTACCAGTTCTTCTAAAGGCTATCAGACCCTACAGGGGCTTTATGCCATCGGTTCCGGCGGGCTTTTCGGCAAGGGACTGGGAGAGAGCATTCAGAAACTCGGTTTTGTGCCGGAAGCGCAGAATGATATGATCTTCTCCATTATTTGCGAGGAACTGGGATTGTTTGGTGCGATCTGTGTTATTTTGATGTTTCTTTTGCTTCTGTGGCGCTTTATGGTCATCGCCATCCATGCAAAGGATATGTTTGGATCTTATCTTGTCATCGGTATCATGGCACATATTGCATTGCAGGTGATCTTAAATATTGCCGTTGTTACAAATACGATCCCAAATACAGGTATTACCCTGCCGTTTATCAGTTACGGAGGTACTTCCATTGCCATTCTTCTTACGGAGATGGGGATTGCGCTAAGTGTTTCCAAAGGACTGCAGCTGGATGTGTGATCCGGATTTGGGATAGAAATATAAGTTAGGAAATGTTATGAGCAGAAATAGAGAAGAAATAGAAGAAAATGCGCCTGACGGGCCCCCTCGTCGAAAAAAGAAAAAGCGCAGATTTTCCAGGTTCCGGTTTTATTTTATCAATATTTTCCTGGGAGTTGTG
>CAMEWP010000154.1 GCA_945946605.1 uncultured Pseudobutyrivibrio sp.
AGTGGTGCAAGTAAACTGTATATCGAAGATCTGACAGAGGAGTTTGTCAATGATTATATTATTCCTACTATGCAGGCCGGTGCCGATTATGAAGGATATCTTCTTGGTACCAGCTTTGCACGTCCTCTGCTTGCAAAGCGCATTGTGGAGATCGCACATCAGGAACATGCCGATGCTGTCTGCCATGGCAGTACCGGAAAAGGGAATGATCAGGTCCGGTTTGAGCTTGGTATCATGCACTTTGATCCTGACCTGAAAATCATTACTCCCTGGAGGGAATGGGATATCCAAAGCCGTGATGAGGAAATAGATTATGCCGAAGCACATCATATCCCATTAAAAATCAAACGTGAAACAAATTATTCTAAAGACAAAAATCTATGGCATCTTTCCCATGAGGGTCTGGATCTTGAAGATCCCGGAAATGAACCTCAATATGAAAAAGAGGGTTTCCTGGAACTTGGAGTTTCCCCTCTTCAGGCACCTGATCAGCCGGAATATGTAGAGCTGACCTTTGTCAAAGGCGTTCCAACCGCTCTGAATGGCAAGAACATGAAACCTGTCGAGATCATTACAGTACTTAACGAAATTGGTGGGAGAAATGGCATTGGCCTGTATGATGTAGTCGAAAACCGGCTGGTTGGTATGAAGAGCCGTGGCGTTTATGAAACACCAGGGGGCACTATTTTATATAAAGCACATGAGGTACTGGAAACACTGACTCTGGACAAGCTTACAGCCCATAAAAAGAAGGAGCTTTCCGTTACCTTTGGAGAACTTGTTTATGATGGTCAGTGGTTTTCACCGCTTCGCCGGGCATTATCTGCTTTTGTAACAGAAACTCAGCAGACCGTAACCGGCAAAGTGCGTCTGAAGCTTTACAAAGGTAACCTTATCAATGCAGGTGTCTGGTCTCCTTACTCTCTTTACAGTGAGGAAATAGCAACCTTTGACGCAGGTGGCAGTTATCAGCAATCAGATGCTACCGGTTTCATCAGACTGTATGGCCTTCCTACACGTGTACAGGCCGCAGTAGCAAAACAGAATAAGGAGGGAGAATCATGCTGACAGCAGTAACGGGTATTAACTGGGGAGACGAAGGAAAAGGACGTGTGATCGACCTGCTTGCAGAGCAGGCTGATGTCGTAGTCCGGTATCAGGGTGGAAATAACGCAGGTCATACCGTTGTTACAGAAAATGGCAAATTTGTACTGAATCTGCTCCCTTCCGGTATCCTGCACCCCAATGTTGTCTGTGTTCTTGGTGATGGTATGGTAGTTGACCTTGAGCATCTGGCCGGTGAGATCCGGCAGATCTGCGAAAAAGGAGTCAATGTTACAAAAGAAAATTTAAAGCTCTCCAAAAGAGCTACCATATCCATGCCCTGGCACAGGATCCAGGATGAGCTTGAGGAAGACAGACTGGCAAAAACCGGATCCGCCTTTGGTTCTACCCGACGTGGGATTGCTTATGCATACAGTGACAAATACCGCAAAAAGACCCTCCGGTTGGGTGACCTCCTGCATCTTGATGATCCTGCCGTACAAAACCGGCTGAAAACCATGCTGGAAGCCAAAAATCTGGAGCTTGGCGGATGCTATCACCAGGAGCCCATGTCCTTCTCTGCACTGCTTACATGGTGTGAAAAGCAGTCAGAATTATTTGGTGACTATATCTGTGATACCGGTGCATGGCTTGATTCAGCTCTTTCGGCCGGGAAAAAAGTCGTACTGGAAGCACAGCTTGGTGCTATGAGAGATATTGATTACGGTATCTTTCCCTACACCTCCAGTTCCTCCACTATTTCCGCCTATGGCCCCATTGGAGCCGGAATACCCGGAAGAGCCCTGGATCATGTGGTTGGTGTACTGAAGGCTTATTCCACCTGTGTAGGTGCCGGTCCTTTTGCTGCTGAAAAGGCCATGCCGGAAGAATGGCTTAATGAACTTCGTGAAGCCGGTGGAGAATTTGGAGCAGCTACCGGACGTCCCCGTCGTGTTGGTCCCTTCGATGCAGTGGCCAGCCGCTATGGTCTTACATGTCAGAATGCAGATAAAATAGCCCTGACCAAACTGGATGTACTCAGCTCCCTGAAAGAGATCCCCCTGATCGTCGCCTACCAGAAAGGAAGTCATCGCACAGTAACCTTCGATCCTACTGAGGATCTTGATCAGTATACGCCTGTCGTCGAAACTCTTCCAGGCTGGCAGAAAGATATCTCCGGCTGCCGCACTTATGCGGAGCTTCCGGACGAGGCAAAGGAATACATTAAAACACTGGAACATCTTCTGAATCATGAGATCCAGTTCATCTCTGTAGGTGCCAGACGGGATCAGTATCTGATAAAGGGGGAATGGTTTTGAGACATCTGATCGATCATTTTGACTTAAACCAAGAAGAATTAACCAACATACTTGACCTGGCAGACCGGATTGCTTCCAATCCGGCTGCCTATGCCCATGTTGCTGATGGCAAAAAGCTTGCCACGCTTTTTTACGAACCAAGTACCAGAACCCGTCTTTCCTTTGAATCTGCCATGCTGAGCCTTGGCGGTACAACACTTGGATTTGCCGGTGCCGGTCTTTCCAGTGCCACAAAGGGAGAAACTGTAGCCGATACTGCCCGTGTTGTCAGTTGCTATGCAGATATCATCGCCATGCGCCATCCTAAGGAAGGTGCTCCGCTGAGAGCCTCCATGTTTTCCAGAGTTCCTGTTATCAATGCAGGCGATGGTGGCCACAGTCACCCTACCCAGACACTGATCGATCTGATGACCATCCGTCAGAGGAAACACCGTCTCGATCATCTGACAGTCGGTTTCTGCGGAGATCTGAAATTTGGCAGAACCGTCCATTCTCTTGTAAACAGTCTGGTCCATTATCGTGGAAATCAGTTCTATTTTATTTCCCCGGAGGAGCTCCGTGTTCCGGATTATCTGATTGAGGATACTCTGAAGCCAGGCAATACACCCTATCAGGAAGTAACCAGTCTGGAGGACACCCTTCCCAAACTGGATGTATTGTATATGACAAGAGTACAGAAGGAACGTTTCTTTAATGAAGAGGATTATATCAGACTGAAAGGAATTTATACACTGACAGCGGACAAGCTGAAACTCGCATCCGATGATATGCCGGTGCTGCATCCCCTGCCAAGAGTCGATGAGATCTCCATGGACGTAGATCAGGACAGCAGGGCTGCTTATTTTGATCAGGTACAAAATGGTGTCTATATCCGTATGGCCCTGATCATGGCGCTTCTGCATCTGCCGGATCCGCAGACCGGAGAGGAGGTATTGCCGTGTTAAATGTAGAATCTATACAGAATGGTGTTGTGATCGATCATATCACCGCAGGTTACGGTATGGAAATATACCGGTTACTTCACCTGGAATCACAGAATCAGCCTGTTGCCCTGCTTCAATCGGTTAAAAGTCAGAAATACGGGAGTAAAGACCTGATCAAGATTGAAGGCACGTCCCTGCCGGAACGCTTAAATATTCTCGGATATCTGGACGACCGTATTACCCTGATCTACATTCA
>CAMEWP010000155.1 GCA_945946605.1 uncultured Pseudobutyrivibrio sp.
GCCGGAGCTTTCGCTGTTTTTGCTTTTGCCATCTGGCGTACACACTTCCTTTCTCTGTAAATTAAATCTCATGATGAACTCATGATTAGCTCATGTTGTAACTATAACATTTTCCTTTTGTTACACTTATCAATTATTTTGTATTTATATCAGATTTTCACTTTGTTTCTTTATTGTTTTTTGTGATAAATAATCAGGGATATCATGACAGAAATGATCTCAGAAAAAGACCCGGTGCAAGGGCACCGGGTCATCTATAAAGGATAAACCACTTAGAAAAAGGAGGGAAATTGTTAGTCGGAACTGACAATGCTCAAACCCCCGTAACAGTAAAAACTCTTGCAGCTCCTATTGATGATTACAGTATATAAGGAATTTGTGTCCAAAGTTTGTTTTGTTTCTGAAGAAACTCTTAATAAATTTGTTTATCATGTTTAGAAATGGCTTCATCCCACTTTACTCATATCTTAAAGCGTCGATAGGATTCAATTTTGCCGCCTTGTTAGCCGGGTAATATCCGAAGAAAATACCGATGGCCATGGAAAATCCAAGAGAAATACAGATACTTCTCAGGGAAGGAACGGTGGAAACTCTCACATAGGCTGCAGCAGCCATACCTACAATACATCCCAGTATAATACCGATAATACCGCCAATGATACAGATCACAATAGACTCAATAATAAACTGCAGACGAATGGAACTGTTAGGTGCTCCCAAAGCTTTTCTGGTACCGATCTCTCTGGTACGCTCCGTAATGGATACCAGCATAATGTTCATAACACCGATACCGCCTACCACCAGCGCAATGGCTGCAATAAAGGCAATGGCTGTGGTGATAGTGTCCATCATGCTCTCCATCATACTTACGATGGAGGACAGGCTTGTTGCCGTTACCTCAAAATCACGGTTGTTCCGATACAGGTTAGCGAAAAACGCTTCCGTATCTGCCGCAAAGTCATCTGCATTTACCCCGTCTTTCGTCATAACCGTAAAGGTACTGAATCCGGAAGAATGATCGATGGCCTGGGCTGTCCGCAGAGGAATATAGAAATCACTGGTCTGTCCGGCAAACATCATTGCCAGGGGCATTGTGGAATTATCTGCCTCGGCATAAACCCCGGAAACAATAAAATCATAATATTTATCATTGACCATGATCTGGATCTTGCTGCCAATGGCAGCCTCGGCATCGCCATCAAAAATATCATCCACAACGTCCTGGGCGATCATGGCCACCCTCTCACCGTTGTCAAATTCTCTCTGGGTAAAATAATGTCCTGCAAGAACATCAATATCATTAGCCATAAAATAACCGGCACTGGTTCCCAATACGGAAATACCGGAAGTCCTGGCCCCCTGCTGCACCTCTCCTGTTCCTACTTTTTCTGAAATGGAGATGGTGCGGATGGAATTCTCATAGCTTTCGCAGAACTGCTGCAGCATTTCTCTTGTAATATAGTCGGATTCTTCCGGCTCTTTTGCACTGTCATCTTCACCGAAGGAAATACCTGTAATGGCAGCGGTTACATCTTCCTCATCCTCCGAAGATCTCTGCTGTATCGACACCGTTACATTATTGGCACCGATGGAAGACATATTATCCGTAACCGTCTGGGTTACGGAATCTCCCAGGGTCATAATGGCAATAACAGAAGCAATACCGATAATAATACCAAGCATGGTGAGCAGCGCACGCATTTTGTTGGCTTTCAGACTGAACAATGCCAGCCGGATATTTTCATAAATGATCATCGACCCCGTCCCTCTCTTTCTCCAACAACATTACCGTCCTTGATGGTAATGATCCGTTCTGTCTCCTCTGCAAGTTCCGGCGAGTGGGTGATAAGAACAATGGTCTTGCCCTCCTGATCATGCAGCTTATGGAACAGATCCATAACCTTCCGTCCGGTAACGGAATCCAGTGCTCCGGTAGGCTCGTCCGCAAGAATGATAGCCGGATCATTGGCCATTGCCCGGGCGATGGCTACACGCTGCTTCTGTCCACCGGACAATTCTTCCGGCAGATGATGCATCCGCTCTTCCATACCAACCAGTTCCAACAGTTCCTTTGCCCGGGCAATTCTCTGACGCCCCGGCATGCCCGCATAAAGCATGGGCATCTCTACATTTTTAATGGCATTTGTCTTAGAGATCAGATTGTATGTCTGAAACACAAAACCGATCTTGCGATTCCGGATCTTGGACAGTTCCGCATCTTTGGCTGCGATCATATCCACACCATCCAGCATATAGGTTCCCTCTGTGGGACGGTCCAGCGCACCGATGATATTCATCAAAGTGGACTTACCGGATCCGGAAGCACCAACGACGGATACAAACTCTCCTTCATTTACAGTAAGGGAAATCCCGTGCAGCACTTCCAATTCATTGGGTGTACCAATATAGAACCGTTTGTAAATGTCTTTCAGTTCTATGATTGTTTTACTCATTTAGACCCCTCCCATAGCACCGCTGCTATTGATCAGATCCTCCAGACGATTGCTTCCTTCCGTCTGAGGAACCAGGATCTTAAGGCCTTCCTCGATACCGCTTCCGCTGACTTCCACATAGTAGTCGCTCTCGATGCCCTTGTTTACGGTAATCTTCTTTGTTGTATAAGTTCCATCTTCATTCTCTGACTGAACAGCTTCCACATAATATGTGCCGTCATCTTCCTGCTGAAGGGCATTAAATGCCACAGAAAGCACATCGGAACTCTGCTGCAGAATAATGGAGAGTTTGGCTGTCATACCGATCTTTAACTGATCGCAGGGTGTGTCCACGCGAATGGTGACAGTGTAAGTCACATCACCGCTGCCGGAACTTCCGCTGGAAGTACTGCCTCCCATAAGGCTGCTCATGTCAAAACTGAACCCGGAACTTCCGGAGCTGCTGCCGCTGAGCACCGGACTGCTTCCGGTAGCCTCCGGCGCGATCTCTGTCACCGTACCGGACAATTCCAGATCTCCGGTGGCATTGGTACGGATCACTGCCGTCTGTCCCACCTGGATCTTATTGATGTCGTACTCGTCGATCTCTGTTGTCACATTGAACATATCCACATTCTTGATCATGACGATGATGCCGCCGTTGTAATCATCTCCTGCTTCCACATTGACAGCAGTTACGATTCCACTGATGGGTGCCGTCACAGTAGCAGAGTCGATCTGCTCCTCCAGTCTCTCGATCTGGTCTCTCTGATTATCCCCGGCATCGGCAACACTCTCCATGGTGTCATTGTAATTATCCAGCTGATCCTGATAGGTATCATTGATCCTGCGAATGGTATCTTCCCTGTTGTCCCGTAAATTGGTATAGGTCTTCTCATTCCGGTCCATGGTAGTCTTGGCAGAATCCATCTGACTCTTTAAGGAAGTAACCTGCTGGGCAGCTGTCCAGTATGCCCCCTGTTACTGAAAAAGTATTTTACACTATACTTCCTCAGACGTCCCCCAATTTGCCATCAGCCCCCAACCCACAGCTCTCGGAAACTCATCAAAC
>CAMEWP010000156.1 GCA_945946605.1 uncultured Pseudobutyrivibrio sp.
TCAAACTCCTTCGGTAATGCCCCCACAACGTCCGCTAAACCACCGGTTTTTACAAATGGTACACACTCACTTGCAGCAAACAGTATCTTTTTCATACATCCTCCTACTCCTCCCAGTTGTGGTATACGACCTGAACGTCGTCATCTTCCTCCAAGAGAGATAAAATTTTATTAATATTATACAGATCCTGTTCATCCGTCAGTTCCACATATGTCTGAGGGATCATGGTAACCTCAGCATCTGCCATAGGAATACCTTCTGCTTCTAAAGCCTCCCGTACAGCTGAGAAATCATCCGGATCTGTAATAATTTCGTAAGAATCCTCTTCATCTGCAAAATCTTCTGCGCCTGCATCTAATGCCATCATCATCAACTCGTCCGGATCCATATCACACTCTTCCTTATCGATGATGATCTGGCCCTTTTTGTCGAACATATAAGAAACGCATCCCTGAGTACCGATATTACCTTTTCCTTTGGTAAATGCATTTCGCACATTGGCTGCGGTACGGTTCTTGTTATCTGTCAGCGCATCTACAATGATGGCTGTTCCATTTGGTCCATATCCTTCATAGGTAACTACTTCGTAATTTACGGAAGATGCATCTCCAGCAGCCTTCTTAATACCGCGTTCAATGGTATCATTTGGCATATTATTAGCCTTTGCCTTTGCGATCACATCACGAAGACGGCTGTTATTGGCCGGGTCAGCGCCACCCTCTTTTACGGCAACTGCGATCTCACGACCGATAATGGTAAAAACTTTTCCTTTTGCAGCATCATTTTTTTCCTTTTTATGCTTGATATTTGCAAATTTTGAATGTCCTGACATGATTATTTCCTCTTTTCTTTGTATCTTACAATTTTTAGTTTAGCATTTTTATTCCGCCGTTTCAACCTTCTTTACCTGAACGGACTGTATCATTTTGTTCTCCACATCCAGCACATGGAATTCATATCCCGAAAGGGTAATACAGAAGGTCTCATGATCTGACGGGATCTTATGATAGTGAGCGATCAAAAGACCGTTCAATGTCTCAATATCTTCTTCCCCGAAGGAGATCCCCAGCAGTTTTTCCACTTCATCCAACTGGGTTCGGCCTTCCATCAAAAACTGTCCCTCTGTTACCTTCTCCACAGACTCTGTCTCATCATCGTGCTCATCCTGTATACTGCCAAGGATTTCTTCTATGATATCTTCCATGGTGATCAGGCCGCTGGTCTGGCCGTACTCATCCACAACCATAACCATATGGCTCTTCTGATGTTTCATTTTGGTAAAGAGCGTATTGATTCCGTGAGTCTCGGGTACAAATTCCACACTGTGGACAAGATGATCCATATCACAGATTCTGATATCATACAGATCAAAATGTTCCACATAGGAAAGCACATCCTTAATATGTATAATACCTATGATATTATCCATATCATGGAGATAGACCGGTAAACGGGAAAAATTATTGTGATTGATAAACTGAATCGCTTCCCGCAGGGTCATCTCCCCGTCCATGGCTGTAATATTTTTACGATGGATCATGATATCTTTTGCATCCTTATCTCCAAAGGCAAAAATATTCTGGATCATGGCAGCCTCGCTGGCAAGGATCACACCCTGTTCATGACCTTCATTTACCATAGAGATGATCTCTTCCTCGATGACATCCTCATCGGAAGCGTTTGGCTTACCGTGAAACAGACGGATCATCCATTGGGAAAAACCTCGGAATCCCGCAACCAGAGGAAACAGGATCACATAAAAGATACGGTAAATATGTAACAGGGAAAAGGCCTTTGACACCGGGTCCTTTTCAGCCATCTGAATGGGAATGCAAATCCCCAGCAGCAGAAAGGCAAGCAGAATAAAGACAAACAGTCCTGTCTCAGCTGCAATCTTTTGCCATGGGAAAGAAAACAAACACCCCGAAAGCAGTTTCTCTGCCCCCAGACAGATCCCGCCAAAACAGATAAGACTATAACAAAGCACCGTCAGTTCATGGTGCTTTTCATCATCCCTGTACTTTAACAGAAGATCCTTATCCCTGCGGTCTGATTCCTGAATATCATCTGCATTTTTTTCACTGATATTGTGAAGTGCAGAAATAAAGGTCTGCAACAGCACCTGTACCAGAAACAGTAACAAACATAATATGCCTATCGGCATCGGACTGACACCATCGTCCATCGTATGATTCACCTCTCCTATCCTGTGTAAAATAATGTTACAAAATGAATTTCATTATATCATAAGTTCCAAACTTACTTCAAGGGCTTTATCCACCTCAAAGAGTACGCGCTGATCCAGATGACAGATTTTTTCTTTCAATCTTGTCTTATCAATGGTACGCAGTTGCTCCAACAATATGACAGAATCTTTCATCATATCATATTTACTGCTGTCCAGCTCCACATGTGTAGGAAGTTTTGCCTTATGCATTTTCGATGTGATGGCAGCACAGATCACCGTTGGACTGTGCATATTTCCCACATTATTCTGAATGATCAGCACCGGACGGATCCCGCCCTGCTCTGATCCTACCACCGGCCGCAGATCCGCATAATACACATCGCCTCTTTGTATTACCATATTCCATCACTCCAATTTAAGATTTACAATAAGTATTTCCAAATTTTTCGAGTGTATGCAATGATTTTACGCCTTATGATAAATATACTCTGGGAACCCGCTTTCCTAAGTCACATACAAATTCATAATTGAACCGTCCTGACAGATCTCCCAGTTCCTCGACTGTAATCCTCTCACCATGATCTTCCCCTATTAAAGTAACCAGATCCAGTTCCTTTGCCTCGGGAATATCTGTCACATCCACCATAAACTGATCCATACAGACTCTGCCCAAAATCGGTGCACGCTTTCCGTTGATAAGAACATATCCCTTATTGGAAAGAGACCTGGGATAACCATCGCCGTATCCCACCGGAATCGTGGCAACTCTGGTGGTTCTCTCTGTCACAAAAGTTCCTCCGTAACTGATGGCATTACCCTTCTCTAATGTTTTGATATATACAATGTGGCTGTAAAGAGAAAGTGCCGGGCAAAGTGGGAAATCTCTTTTCACTTCATCGGAAGGCCATAATCCGTACAGCGTGATCCCTGCACGGACCATATCCAACTGATACTGCGGAAGTTCCAGTGTGGCAGCGCTGTTAGCACAGTGTCGCATGGGAAATTTGATCCCCTGATCTTCCAGTTTCTGCAGCACACTGTCAAATGCCTGATACTGCGCAGCCGCATTTTCTTTATCTTCCTCATCTGCCCTGGCAAAATGGGTAAAAATCCCTTCCAAAGAAAGGTTCGGAAGTTTGGCAATCCTGCAGACGGGCTCCACACCATCTTCCGGCATCAGTCCGATCCGATGCATTCCGGTATCGATCTTAATATGAATATATGCAGTTTTTCCC
>CAMEWP010000157.1 GCA_945946605.1 uncultured Pseudobutyrivibrio sp.
GGAGTCCATGTATCCTGCGCCGTCTGTGGTGTGGCCGATCAGGCGGCCGTTATCATTTACCACAGTGTTAACGGAGTTGGAAAGAGCAGCCGCTTCAGACAGTTCATCCAGATAGGGGATAATAGCGGTTTTTAATGGCATGGTCAGGTTCCAGCCTTTGGCATTTATGGCTCTCAGACCGGCTACTGCCGCAGGCAGCTGATCCTCTGTCACATCAAAAGCCAGGTAGGCATAATCCAGATGGAGCAGGGAAAAGGCGCTGTTGTGCATGGCCGGTGAAATGCTGTGGCTGACAGGATGTCCCAGAAGACAGGTCAGACCGGTGAGCCCTGAAATATCACTTCTCATAATAAAATTCACCTCTGATAAAATTCACGCTCTAATGAAATTCGCCTCGAAAGGAAGGAATCTTATGGAAAATTGCGTGATTTTGCAACATCTTATCCATGATATATAAAAAAACGGTCTCTGTCAAATGTTTCTGATTGATACTTGCAGGAGAGATCTTCTTCGATTATACTGAAACAGACAGCAGAAGGAGATATAGGATATGAAGAAGATCATCAGAATAAAAGAAACAAATATTAATGAAGGAATCCCTGTGATCTGTGTGCCCATTGTGGCAGGAAGAAAGCAGGATATTATAGATCAGGCCTGGAATTTTGTTTCCAGAGGGGCTGAAATGATCGAGTGGCGGCTGGATTTTTTTGAAGGAATCCATGATGATGCACAGATCCTGGAAGTGCTGGAGGCTTTAGATGAAATCTGTACCAACACGGTTTTGCTTGCAACCATCCGAAGCCGGCGCCAGGGAGGAAATGTGCAGCTTTCAGAGGAGGAACTGATCTCCAGACTGGAGCTGATGGCCGACAGTCATAAAGCGGATATGCTGGATGTGGAATTTTTTGAGCTGGAAAAACCCGGGAAGGTAATAGAACGGCTGCAGAAGCAGGGAGTCTGCGTTCTGACATCCCACCATGATTTTCATCTGACACCGGACAGGGAAGTGATGATGACATTGTTGGAACAGATGGAGCACGGCGGAGCAGATATTGTAAAGATCGCGGTGATGCCCCAAAAACCTCAGGATGTACTGGATCTGCTTGGGGTGACAGCAGAATTTTATGAGAAATACCCGGAGACGCCGGTGGTTTCCATGTCCATGGGACATATGGGACTGATCAGCCGTCTGTCCGGGGAGACCTTTGGCTCCTGCATCACATTTGCCACCATGGAACATTCCAGTGCACCGGGGCAGCCCAAGGCGGAGGATCTTTTGGGTGTTCTGCGGTTTCTGGATGCAGAGGGGGTGTGATCTATGGAACAGACCTGTATTTACCTGGTGGGATTCATGGGCTCCGGCAAGACCACGGTGGCAAAGGAATTATCGAAGCAGACAGGCAGACCCCTCATTGATACGGATGAAGCACTGGTGGAGCGGGAAGGAAGATCCATACCGGAAATATTTGACATTTCCGGGGAGGCATATTTCCGCAAGCTGGAAACAGAGGTGCTGCGTCAGGTGTCGAAAGAGGGAGATGGAATTATATCCTGCGGCGGCGGTGTGGCCATGAAAGAGGAAAATCGCAGGATCATGCATACCTATGGCAGAACAGTGCTTCTTATGGCCCGGCCGGAAACTATCCTGGAAAGAGTGCAACATGATGACAACCGTCCGTTATTAAAAGGAAAGAAAAATGTGGAAGCCATCCGGGAACTGATGGATGAAAGAATGCTTGCCTACCGTCAGGCGGCGGATTTGATTGTGGATGTTGATGGAAAACGGCCTGAAGACATTGCAGAGGAGATCCTTGGGAAGATAAATAATATTTGATATTTTTGTTTGACTTTGCGTACGCCTTTTGATAATATAGAAAGGTCGATAGGCATGTAGGCGTAGCGTAGCTGGATAACGCATCGGACTCCGACTCCGAAGATCGCTGGTTCGAATCCAGTCGTCTACATTTTGTGAGAAAGCAGGATTTTTTTAATCCTGCTTTTCAAACCTTATTCCCCTTATTATTTGAGAGGGAATTCATCCGAGGAACGAGGATATTTTAAGGTATCCGAAACAAATGTTGCACACAAAGTTAATGGAGGCAGACATGAAGTTTTCAGAGATGAAGGGGATTCTAAAGGGAAGATATCTTATTGCAGTTGCAGTATTGGTTGTAATGGCAGTGATGCTGGTTCGCTGTACCGATGGAACGGCAGCAGATCAGGATCCCATGTCCGGTGTATATCAGAAGTTCAGCGAGGATTCGGAGGAAGATCTGAATCTTCTTATCAGTCAGTATTATACAGCATATGCAGCGGGTGATACAGATACGCTGGCAACGCTTGCTACACCCATTTCCGATATGGAAAAGAGCTACATTCAGTTTTTCAGCCAGTATGTGGAATCCTACCAGAATCTTAAGGTATACAGCAAGAGAGGACTTGATGAAGGATCTTACCTGGTATCTGTATATCTGGATATGAAGTTTGTGAATATTGAGACAACGGCAGCCGGCCTGGATTTCTTCTATGTGAGAACCAACGAGGACGGTAAGCTGTATATCGATAATGTGTACAGCGCCTTTAATCAGGCTAACGGAGAGTATGATCTGGATGACAGCATCGCATCTTTGATCGCTGCTTTTGAGCAGCAGGATGATGTGCTGGCGCTTCAGGCCCAGGTGCAGCAATCCTGCAATGAGTCCATGATGGCAGATGAATCATTGAATAATTTTGTAAATGTAAGTCTGCAGGATGCCATTGTACAGTGGGCGAAGGATTACAAGCAGCAGTTAGCGGAGGCAGAGGCGGCCCGTGCGGCAGCGGAGGCCCAGGCAGCAGCGGAGCAGGCGGCAGCAGAGCAGGCAGCGGCAGAACAGGCAGCAGCAGAGCAGGCGGCAGCAGAACAGGCGGCGGCAGCAGAGCAGGCAGCCCAGCAGACCCAGAATATTTCAGGGTTTACTCCGGGACAGCAGATCCGACTGAACGGATCTACCAATATCCGTTCCGCCATGAGTGAAACATCCCAGCGTGTGGCATTGGCATATGCGGGAGAAACGGTAACCGTCCAGGCAAGTTATGCTGAGGGCTGGACAAAAGTGACATATAATAATGTGGAAGGTTATGTCAGAACAGATGTCCTGCAATAGTTCTGTGATATAATTTTTGGTTGGAACCAATAACGGAGGCTGCAGAGTCTCCGTTATTTTGTAAGAAAGAGAAATGTAATGGAAGAGATGGGAATTCGTTTAAATAAATATCTCAGTGATTCCGGTGTCTGTTCCCGTCGGGAGGCGGATCGCTTGATCGCAGCCGGCAAGGTGACGGTGGACGGAAAGACAGCGGAGATGGGACAGCGCATATTTACAGGACAGCAGGT
>CAMEWP010000158.1 GCA_945946605.1 uncultured Pseudobutyrivibrio sp.
ATCCTGGTGGGCCTTATCGGTACGGTATTTTTTGTGTTAGCCGGTATGGCTGCGACCCGGGGGCTCTGGGCTGGATTTGTCATATTACTGGTGCCCGGATTCGCACTCTGTACTTTGCCTTTATATGTACATAAGGTGCTGCTGCAAAAGAACCAGCATATGTACGAGGAGGAGATCAACCGGGAATATGGCATTATTGCGGAAGCATGCGAACAGGCGAAAAATTTATTAGCCTAGAAAGAAAGGAAAGCCTATGATCACCATTATGGTAGTGGAAGATGATGAAAAACTGAATTATATTGTCAGCGCAAGATTAGAGCAGCAGGGATATCAGGTAAAACGCTGCAAGAATCCCATAGAAGCCTTTGATGTGATGGAAAATCATAAGGTGGATATGATCATTTCGGATATTATGATGCCGGAGATGGATGGCTTTGCCTTTGCAAAGGAAGTCCGGGCATTTGATAAGCAGATTCCCATTTTGTACATGACCGCAAAAGATGATATTGCCTCCAAGAAAAAAGGATTTGATCTGGGAATTGATGACTACATGGTAAAACCCATTGATCTGTCTGAACTTTCCATGCGTATTGAGGCATTGCTTCGCAGAGCCAATATTGCCAACAGTCAGGAACTGCGGGTAGGGGATCTGGTGATGAAAGAGGATGAGACCACGGCGTATTACCAGGGGCAGGAATTAAAACTTACGGTAAAGGAGTTTCAGATCCTGTTTAAAATGCTTTCCTATCCAAAAAAGACATTTACCAGAAGTCAGCTGATGGATGAGTTTTGGGGATATGACAGTGAGAGCAGCCCAAGGACGGTGGATGTGTCTATAACAAAATTAAGAGACAAGATCTCTCAGGTGAAAGAAGTGGAGATCGTAACCGTTCGAGGTCTGGGATATAAGGCGGTGTTACATATTGAAGATTGAATACGATGAACCAAAGGATGAGAGAATCAATACCGGACAGCCCATGTGGAGAGAGTCTATGCTGTCTTTTTTGGCGTTAGGTATTGGCTCTTTTTCTTCTATCTCCATTTACCGGATTGGAGAAGATGGTGGGTTTTCCGGCTGGATCCTGGTCCTGATGCTGCTTGGAAATACCATATTCCTTGCATTTCTGGCGGGACTGATCTCCTATATCACTTATCATTGGGGAATCCGGCAGTCCATCCGTCATCTTGGCAATGCGGCCAGAAAAGTGGCGGCAGGGGATTTTACCGTGCGGGTGCTGCACCAGAGAAATGATAACAAATATGACGAGATGGAAGTCCTCATTGATGACTTCAATAAAATGGTGGAGGAACTGGCGGCAAATGAGACTTTGAAGAGTGATTTTATTTCCAATGTGTCCCATGAGATCAAAACGCCCATTGCCATTATCCGCAATTATGCCCAGGCACTGCAGACGGAGGAGTTATCCCCGGAGCAGAGACAGTATTATGTGGAGACAATTTCTGAATCGGCGGCAAAACTTTCCGACCTGGTGGGAAATATCCTGCGGTTGAACAAGATGGAGAGCCAGGCCATTGTGGAACGGGAACAGTTTTCCCTGGATGAACAGCTGCGGTGCTGTGTGCTGGCGTTGGAGGAGAAATTTGAGGAAAAAAATCTGGAACTGGATATTGATCTGGAAGAGGAGATCCTTTTGTTCAATGACGCATCCCTTCTGGAGATTGCCTGGAATAATCTTTTGGGAAATGCCATCAAATATACACCCAAGGGAGGGTGCATCGGGGTTTCGGCCAGGAAAGCATCCGATACGAAGGCAGTTGTGGTGATCCGTGATAATGGCATTGGTATGAAGAAAGAAGTGGCACACCATATGTTTGAAAAATTTTACCAGGGAGACACTTCACATTCTTCCCAGGGCAACGGTCTGGGACTGGCTATGGTGGCAAAGGTAATGGAACTTTGTGACGGACAGATCCGTGTGGAAACCAGAGAGGGCGAAGGAACAGCATTTACTATTACATTGGACTTGATAGGAGCTTCGTGACAGAAAAAGATGAGCAGGATTGAGATTAAGACAGAACAAAAAATATTATTAAGGGACTATCTGGCGAAGAATCAGGTGGAGTTTTCACACCCCTGTGGGGGAAATGGACGCTGTGGAAAATGCCGGGTGCAGTTTTTGGATCGTGCGCCGGAAGCGACGGAATGGGATCGGCGATTTTTTACGGAACAGCAGTTGGCAGAGGGCTGGCGGCTGGGCTGTAAAACGGAGGTGAAAGGAGACTGCAGCATCGATCTTCCGGAAAGCGGAGAGGGGCAGATTGATGCGGTAGCGGATTTTTCCGTCACAAAGGACAGAAGCATGGGGCAGGCTGGAATCACAGAGGAGCCTGCTTACGGTATTGCCATAGATATCGGCACCACCACATTAGCCTTTGCACTTTTGGATCTTCACACCGGTGAACAGTTAAAGACATATACCGATATCAATCATCAGCGCAAGTACGGTGCTGATGTATTAAGCAGGATCCAGAAAGCAAATGAAGGACATGAGGAAGAAATGACGGAAGCCATACGGCAGGATCTGAAAGAAGGTGTGGAACATCTTTCGGGTGATGTGCCGGTGACGCAGATCGTGATCGCAGGAAATACCACCATGCTGCATCTTCTATTGGGATATTCCTGTGAGAAACTGGGGCGGGCACCCTTTATTCCGGAGCATCTTTCACCGGTGAGAAAAAGGTGGCAGGACGATGTTATTGTCACCATCCTTCCCGGTATTTCTGCTTTTGTGGGAGCTGATATTGTATCCGGAATTTATGCCCTTGATATGACAGAGCAAAAGAAACCGGTGCTTCTTCTGGATTTGGGAACCAACGGAGAGATGGCCGTGTGGACCGGAGAGAAACTGTTTGTTACATCCACTGCGGCAGGACCTGCATTTGAAGGAGGAAATCTCATCAATGGCGCGGCTTCCGTTCCCGGAGCAATCTCAAAGGTAACTTTTGACCGCGGACGGCTCCAGGTAAGCACCATCGGGGATGCAACCCCTATCGGTGTGTGTGGAACGGGGGCCATCTCTGCATTGGCAGGCCTGTGGCAGCAGGGGCTGATAGATGAGAATGGAATTCTGACAGATGATTATTTCTATGATGGATATCCACTCTGGGTGCAGTCCCAGTGGAATCAGATCCGGCTGTATCAGGAAGATATCCGGGAACTGCAGATGGCAAAGGGAGCGATCCGTGCCGGAATGGAGACCCTGCTGCAGGAGGCCGGTGTTGCGGTAAGAGATGTGGAGAGGGTGTATCTTGCAGGAGGCATGGGCTATGCGTTGGATGCAGCGGATGCGGTTACCATTGGTCTGCTGTCGGAATCATTGATG
>CAMEWP010000159.1 GCA_945946605.1 uncultured Pseudobutyrivibrio sp.
AGCATAGAAAAATGAAAGGATAGTATGATTACTAGCTTCTAAATAATCATACAAGGATCATATGAAGTTTTATATACTTACGCTGTTCCCGGAAATGGTGGAACAGGGACTGGCCACCAGCATTATCGGTAGAGCCATGGATCGGGGGATCCTTTCTTTGGAGGCAGTAAATATCCGGGATTACACTCTGGATAAGCATAAAAAAGTGGATGATTATCCTTACGGCGGAGGCGCCGGCATGGTGATGCAGGCCCAGCCCATCTATGATGCCTGGGAGGCTATCTGCCAGCGGGCAGGTCATAAGGTTCGCACCGTTTATCTGACACCTCAGGGGACTACATTCTGTCAGCCTATGGCCAAGGAATTTGCAAAAGAGGAGGATCTGATCCTGCTCTGCGGTCATTATGAAGGCGTGGATGAACGTGTGTTGGAAGAAATCGTTACGGATTATGTTTCTGTGGGTGATTATGTGTTGACGGGAGGAGAACTCCCTGCCATGATCCTGGTGGATGCCATATCCCGTATGGTTCCCGGGGTGCTTACCAACCAGGATTCCGGAGAGACGGAATCCTTCGAGGGAAACCTTTTGGAATATCCGCAGTACAGTCGGCCGGAAGTGTGGCATGACCGGGCAGTTCCGCCTATCCTGCTGTCCGGCAATCACGCCAAAGTGGATGAGTGGAGAAGACAGCAATCCCTGATCCGTACAAAGGAGAGGAGACCGGATCTGCTGGAAAAAGCAGATTTGACAGAAAAAGACAAGAAGTACTTGAATTTTGAATGATATTGTGGTATCATGTTCGAGTTGTGAAATAAGATGGTCCTCTGTTACGCGTCCGTATTACGAACATCAAAATATTAGGAGGTCACAAAAATGAATGCAAGTGAGATCATTAAGAACATCGAAGCAGAAGAGCTGAGAGCAGATGCACCGGAATTTAATGTTGGTGACACTGTTAAGGTTTACGCTAAGATCAAAGAGGGAAACCGTGAAAGAATTCAGGTTTTCGAAGGCACTGTTCTGAAGAAGCAGGGCGGAAGCAACCGCGAGACTTTCACCGTAAGAAAGTTTTCTAACGGTGTAGGCGTTGAGAAGACATGGCCGCTGCACAGCCCCAATGTTGAAAAGGTTGAGATCGTTCGCAAGGGTAAAGTAAGACGTGCGAAGCTGAATTACCTCAGAGGCCGTGTAGGTAAGAAGGCAAAGGTAAAAGAATTAGTAAAATAAGTTCTTTTAAGGAACAACCTCATCGGGGTTGTTCCTTTTGTTATTTTCGTGTATATTATTAGATATGGATAAGAGAAAACTACAGAAAACAATTTCAAATATCAGAAGAAAAATTCAACGGCATAGAAATGACCGGCGCAGAAACCGGGATGTTTATGTGGGAAGATCCAAAACGGTGCTTATATGGACGGTGGAGATCCTTGCCGTTATCTGCGCTGCCTTCCTTTTAGTTTGTGCTTTTGGAATGCGCGTTACCTGCAATAGTGTTTCCATGGAGCCGGGGATCGCAAACGGACAGCAGGTGCTGATCAATCGCATGGCATATGTTTTCGGTGATCCCAAAGCCAATGATGTGGTATTGTTTCAGCCCAGAGAGTCGTTAAACGGGGAGCCTACCATCAAGCGGATTATCGGTGTACCGGGGGATACCATCATCATTTCCGGGGGCAAACTCTATGTGAACGGTACACAGTATCAGGATCCGGTTCCCACGGAGCGGATGGAATACAGCGGCAGAGCCAAAACAGCCATCACCCTGGGAGAAGGGGAATATTTTGTGCTGGGAGACAATCGAAACAACAGTGAAGACAGCAGATATCAGTCCATTGGCAATATTACCAAAGAGGAGATCATAGGTAAGATCTGGTTTTCCGCTTCACTGTCAAAACTTGGTGCAATAGAATAGTAAGGAGTGTTTATATATGGATTTTCAATGGTACCCGGGTCATATGACCAAGGCCAAAAGACAGATGCAGGAAGATATCAAACTGGTGGATCTGGTGATCGAACTTTTGGATGCCCGCATCCCCCAGTCCAGCAGAAATCCGGATATTGATCAGCTGGGACAGAATAAATATCGTCTGATCCTTTTGAATAAAGCAGATCTGGCAGATGACAGGACCACAAAAGAATGGATCGCCTTTTTTGAGGAGAAGGGTTATTTTGTGTTGGCACTGGATTCCAGAGGACGAAATCAGATGAAACAGGTGTCTGCAAAAATTGCCCAGGTCTGTGAAGAGAAAACAAAAAGAGATCTGAAACGAGGCATCAAAAACCGGCCGGTACGGGCGATGGTGGTGGGAATCCCTAATGTGGGAAAATCCACCTTTATCAATTCATTTGCAGGCAAGTCCTGTGCCAAAACAGGCAACAAGCCCGGGGTTACAAAGGGTAAACAGTGGATCCGTCTGAACAAGAGTGTGGAATTGTTAGACACTCCCGGAATTCTCTGGCCCAAGTTTGAGGATCAGCAGGTTGGACTTCATCTGGCCTGTATCGGTGCCATCAAGGATGAGATTCTGGTAACGGAAGAACTGGCATTAGAACTGCTGGGGTTGATCTCAGAGAATTATCCCGGTGTTCTGGCAAAGCGCTATGATATAGAAGAGACAGAGAATATGACAGAAATGTTAGAGGCCATTGCGCGAAATCGTAACTGCATCCGAAAAGGCAACGATCTGGACTATACAAAAGCAGCTACTTTGGTGATCGATGAATTTCGGCGTGGGGTTCTGGGAAAGATTTCCTTAGAAAAGCCCGGAATTGGGAAGGAATGACAGGAGAATGGAAGAAAATCAGCGACTTACAGGAAATGAAATCCTGCGGGAGATCATATCTACAATTTTATATGTGGTTGTAATTTTTGCAGTGGTTTTTCTCATTATTACTTATGTTGGACAGAGAACAAGAGTGGATGGACACTCCATGGAACCATCCCTTTCCGACGGAGACAATCTGATCGTGGATAAGATCTCGTATCGTTTCCGTGATCCCCAGCGTTTTGATGTTATTATTTTTCCGGTAGAGTTTCAAGAGAATACCTATTATATCAAGAGAATTATCGGCCTTCCCGGTGAGACCGTGCAGATCGATGCGGATGGAAATATTTACATTGATGGGGAAATACTGCAGGAGGATTACGGCAAGGAAAGAATCCTAAGTGCCGGAATCGCGTCCCGTCCCATAGTGCTTGGTGAGGATGAATATTTTGTGCTGGGTGATAACCGCAATAACAGTATGGACAGCAGGTTTAAAGAAGTGGGTCCTATTAAACGGGCAGATATTATAGGCCGGGCCTGGGTTAGAATTTACC
>CAMEWP010000160.1 GCA_945946605.1 uncultured Pseudobutyrivibrio sp.
GAGGGCTGAATATGAAGTACGATTTTACAACAGTTGTGGACCGGTCGGGATGCGGAGCCAACAAGTGGGATGGGGTAAAAGATGCCTCCACGGAGTATGTGCCGCTCTCAGTGGCCGATATGGAATTTCCCACAGCACCGCCCATCAAAGAAGCGTTAAAAAAAGTGGCGGATCAGCAGATTCTGGGGTATACCGGACCAACGGAGGCCTATTATGACGCTGTGATCTCCTGGATGAAGCGGCGCCATGATTTTGATGTGAAAAAGGAATGGATCATGACTACGCCGGGTGTGGTAAATGCGCTGGCATTGCTTATCGATGCCAATACCAGGCCCGGGGATTCCGTGCTGATTCTGACACCGGTATATTATCCCTTTGACATGACGGTGGTAGCCAAGAGCCGGAAGATCGTATACTCCCAGCTGGTAAATTACAAAGGCAGATACGAGATCGATTATACGGACTTAGAGCAGAAGGCCAAAAGAAAAGATGTGACGGCGCTTTTGTTCTGTAATCCCCACAATCCTGTGGGCAGAGTATGGAGCCCGGAGGAATTGGAGCGCGTGGCGGATATCTGCTGTGATAATGATGTGTTTATCATCGATGATGAGATCCACAATGACCTGATCATGCCGGGATATCAGCATACGGTTATGGCAAATGTCAATAAACGTGTCAGGGATCATATTGCAGTCTGTACGGCACCCAGCAAGACCTTTAACCTGGCGGGGCTCCAGTGCTCCAATATCATCATTCCAAATGCTGCGGCCCGGGCCAGAACCCAGATGTGCCAGGTCTTAAATATGAATACATCCTTAAATATCTTTGCTTATACCGCCTGCACAGCGGCTTACAATGAATGCGAGGACTGGCTGGAAGAGCTTATCACCGTGATCGCTGACAATGCAGCGCTGGTGAAGTCCTTTATGGCAGAACATTTTCCAAAAGTCCGGGTGAGTGACCTGGAAGGAACCTATCTGATCTGGCTGGATGTGCGCAGGCTGGGACTGACCCACACCGAGATGAAGCAGGTACTGGAAAAGCAGCATGTTTATCTGGATAACGGGGAAATGTTTGGCATTGCCGGAAGAGGATTCCAGCGGATCAATCTGGCCTGCCCAAAAGAGACCTTAGAGAAGGCACTCTGGCGCTGGAAGGAGGGCATTGATGAAGTTTATGCCCGCTGGAAAAAAGAGGGCCGTCCCTATCACAAGACGTTGAAAAAGGGTGCTCTGCTGGAAGGCTTTGTGTATGACTCCAATTTCGGCTCCCGAAGAAAACTTCTCCCCAGTGTGACAGGACCAAAATACACGCTGATCGTATTTTCCAGGTATTACGGCTGTGATATCGCCATGCTGATCTTAAAAACACTGAAAGCTGCCATGCCGGCCTTTAAGAGCCGGGGATGTCAGGTGAAAGTGGTACTGCAGTCGGATGTAGAAGCTCTTCGGGAAGTGCAGAAAGAATATCCCTTTGAGCTCATTGCAGATCCAGAGGCTGTCCTTTACGACCGCTACAATGTTTTTGAAGCAACAGATACCATTTCCATGCTGCTGTCGGATCCTATTGTGAATAAATTCATCGGAAAGGATATCAAGAAACTTCTTCATCACAAGCTATTTGAGAAGATGGCGGGAAGTCTTGGAAGTATGGGAAATGACCCGGTGTCTTCTGTGGGCCCCAGACAAAACCAGCTGCCGGCTTATGTGATCGTGAACAACAAACTCCAGGTTACCTATGCACATTACAGTAAGACCATAGGTGATCTGCCGGAGATAAAGGAACTGTTAAGGGGGATGAGAGGATGAAAGAAAAGAAAGTATTGGGTGTGCCGGAACTGACCTGTTACGGTATTGGAAACTGTATTGGATCCGGTATCTTTGTGTCCATGGGTGTTGGCATTGGTTATACCGGACATTCCATCACACTGGCATTGATCCTTGCCAGTATTGTGGTGCTGTTTGCCTACGCCTATAAAACCATTATGGCAGGCATGTTTGTGCTGCCGGGAGGACGGTATTCCCAGGCTGCGCTGCTCCAGCCGCCGCTTCTGGTGGGGGTGAGCGCCATCTCTACCGTGTTTTCCGGTCTGGCCTTTGCCATGTATGCCATTTCCATTGTAGAATATGCCGCCACGGTATTTCCCCGGATCGCAGCCTATGATAAACAGATCGAGATTCTGATTCTGACCCTGTTTTTTGCAACCACCCTGCTGGGAGACAAATTCATGGGCAAATTCAACATGATCATGGTGGTGGTACTTATGGTGGCGCTGATCGTGTATGTGGCAGTGGGACTGCCCAGAGTGGATTATGCAACGGTTTCGCCTGCCTCGGAAGATTATTTTTACGGCGGTCCGATAGGACTTGTCATGGCGCTGGCTACCATGAGTTTTGCCTGCCAGGGGTCTACCTTGCCCATTGACATGACTTCCCATGCGAAAGAACCAAAGAAGAGTCTTCCCATTGCCATCCTGTTATCCTCCTTGATCGTTATGGTGGTTTACTGTATCATTGGTATTGTTTCCTCCGGAATCCTTCCGGTGGAAGACGTGGCCGGCAAAAACTTAGGTGTGGTGGCAAAAGAAATTTTCCCCTATCCGGTATTTGTGATCTTTATTATCGGTGGTGCCTGCTTTGCCATTGCCACCTCCCTTTACAGTACCATTGCCGGAGTGCGTTATCCTTTGCTTGCCACAGTGGAAGACGGGTGGCTTCCGAAATTTTTGGGAAAGAGAACAAAGGGCGGTTATCCCTGGGTGATGATGATCCTGCTTTATGTGGTGGCTGTTGTGCCGATCTTTGTGGATTTCGGACTTCAGGAACTGATCTCACTTATGATGATCCCCACCATGATCTTAAACACCATCAATAATGTGATCCTGGTCAATCTGGTAAAGAAATATCCAGGTGCATGGAAACGGAGCTTTTTCCATATGCCAAAGCCCGCCTTTTATGTGGTGGTGGGATTTTCCACCTTCTGTTCCCTGCTGATCACGCTGGCACTGTTTACCACCTTGGATTCCGGCGGAAGGATCGCCATTGTGATCATGACGGCGGTGGTATTTTTCTACAGTGGTTACCGGCTGAAGGCAGGTAAGGTGAATCTGGCAGATATTGAACGGGCAAAAGAGGAAGCAGAACTTGCAGCGGAGGCTGACGAAGTGTAAATTACATAGAAAAGAAAGTAAGGGGGAAGCGTCAAAAAACTGACGCTTCTTTCGTTGCTTTATAGGAAAGTTCTCCTGCGGAGAACTCATGATATGAAAATGGCCCGCG
>CAMEWP010000161.1 GCA_945946605.1 uncultured Pseudobutyrivibrio sp.
GTTTCTGCCGAAAGAGTTCAAATATGAAGTGATCGGAAGTTCTTCCAAACAGTATCAGATCGTGGCAGGGCTTCTCAACCGACCGGATGTGAGCGTGATCTATGTGTGCACTGACTCCGGGCGGGAGGGAGAATATATTTACCGGCTGGTGGAACAGATGGCCGGGGTAAAAGGAAAGGAACGGCGCCGGGTCTGGATCGATTCCCAGACAGAGGAAGAGATCCTTCGGGGAATCCGTGAGGCCAAGGACCTTTCAGAGTATGATCACCTTGCTGATGCAGCGTATCTGCGGGCCAAGGAAGATTATCTTATGGGAATTAATTTTTCCAGGTTGCTGACCATTAAGTACGGAAATTCCATGGCAGGATTTTTAAATGAAAAATACTGCGTGATCTCCGTGGGTCGGGTGATGACCTGTGTGCTGGGAATGGTGGTGCGTCGGGAAAGAGAGATCCGGGATTTTGTCAAGACGCCTTTTTATCGTGTCATCGGCGGAATGGATGTATCCGGAACGAAGCTTTCCATGGAGTGGAAAAGTGTTCACGGATCACGGTATGAGAATTCGCCGCTTTTATACAAAGAAAACGGATTCAAGGAAAAGATCGATGCCGTCCATCTCATGGAGGAAGTGTTGGAACTTCCCAAGGACAGTCTGGAATTAAATGAGGAAAACCAGAACACCGTTTCCTGCCAGAAAGAGGGGAAGATCCATAAGATCACCAAAAAGACGGAAAAGAAAAATCCGCCCCTTCTCTATAATCTGGCAGAATTGCAGAATGACTGTTCCAAATTTTTCAAGATCAGTCCCGACGAGACCCTGGCTGTAGTGCAGGAATTATACGAAAAGAAACTGGTGACTTACCCCAGAACAGATGCCAGAGTGCTCTCTACAGCAGTGGCAAAGGAGATACATAAAAATATTTCCGGACTTCGGGGGATTCCGGGAATCCGGCCTTTCGCAGAAGAAATTCTGGCGGAGGGCAGCTATAAAGGCATTGCAAAAACCCGGTACACCAATGATAAGCAGATCACCGATCACTACGCCATCATTCCTACGGGGCAGGGCCTGAATAATCTCAATGGCATGAGTTCCCGGGCTGTGCATGTATATGAGACCATTGTCCGGAGATTTCTGGCAATTTTCTATCCCCAGGCGGTTTATGAAAAGTTACAGCTTACTGTGCAGCTGACAGGGGAGTATTTTTTCGCCAATGAAAAATATCTGAAAGAACCGGGCTATCTGAAGGTTATGGAGTATTCCTTCCGCAAAAAGAAGAGCGAGGCAAAGGAAAAAGAACCGGATGCTGAGGAAGAAGAGATCGGAATGGATATGGCAGAGGCACTTTCCGGACTGAAAAAGGGTGATGTGGTGTCAGTGGAAAGTATGGCCTGCAAGGAAGGGGAGACATCCCCGCCAAAACGGTATAATTCCGGGTCCATGATCCTGGCAATGGAAAATGCAGGACAGCTGATAGAAGATGAAGAACTGCGGGCTCAGATCAAAGGAAGTGGTATCGGTACATCAGCTACCCGGGCAGAAATATTGAAAAAACTGGTAAACAATAAATATCTGTCCCTGAATAAAAAGACCCAGGTCATTACCCCCACACTGCAGGGTGAGATGATTTACGATATCGTAAACAGCTCCATTTCATCACTGCTGAACCCGGAACTGACAGCGAGCTGGGAGAAGGGGCTGACCTATGTGGCAGAAGGAAGTATTACTTCCGAAGAGTATATGGTAAAATTGGAAGATTTTATCAAACGCCGTACGGCAAAAGTGCTGTCCTTGAATAATCAGTATGCTATGAACAGCCAATACAGAGAAGTGGCAAAATATTATAAAAAATAGTGAAGCAGGAAGGAGAAATGAAAATGCAGCAGTGTACCATCAAAGTGATGTATGACCTGAACCGGACCATTGCAGCGGGGCTTTTTGAAGGACTTACCTATCCCTGGGAAGCTCTTCCAAAGATCAAAGATTATATTCTGACTCTGGGCCCTACTTTAGATCCGGAAAAGTTTGAAAAAAGAGGAGAGGATATCTGGGTGGCGAAGTCTGCAAAGGTGGCTGCCAGCGCATGCCTGAATGGTCCCCTGATCATTGATGAGGAGGCAGAAATTCGCCACTGTGCCTTTGTGCGGGGCAGTGCCATTGTGGGAAAAGGGTCTGTTGTGGGCAATTCCACGGAATTGAAAAATGTGGTGCTCTTCGATAGTGTGCAGGTACCGCATTACAATTATGTGGGAGATTCCATCTTGGGATATAAATCCCATATGGGAGCAGGCAGCATTACCTCCAATGTGAAGTCTGACAAAACCCTGGTAGTAGTGAAGGATGGAACAGAAGAGATTGCCACCGGATTCAAGAAATTCGGTGCCATGTTGGGGGATCATGTGGAAGTGGGATGCAACAGTGTGCTGAATCCCGGAACCGTCATCTGTCCTGACAGCAATATTTATCCTTTGTCTATGGTGAGAGGAGTTGTTCCTGCCAAAAGTATCTATAAGAAAAAAGGAGAAATCGTAGCAAAAGACTAGACGAAGTCTTGAAAATATGCGAAAATAAAAGCGATGTGTTAATGTGAAAGTTTTAACATAACATTCTCTATGTATACGAAAGGAGTCTTAAAATGATTTACACAAAGGAAGTTGAAAACATGTGTCCTGTTGCTAAGGGCGCAAAACATGAACCAGCTCCAATTCCTGAAGAAGGAAAATGGGTGCATTCCAAGAAGATTGAAGATATTTCCGGTTTTACACATGGTGTAGGCTGGTGTGCTCCTCAGCAGGGTGCCTGCAAGCTGTCTCTGAATGTTAAGAACGGTATCATCGAGGAAGCACTGGTAGAGACTATCGGATGCTCCGGTATGACTCATTCTGCAGCTATGGCAGCAGAGATCCTTCAGGGCAAGACCATTCTGGAAGCTCTGAACACTGACCTGGTATGTGATGCTATTAATACAGCTATGAGAGAATTATTCTTACAGATCGTTTACGGTCGTACACAGAGTGCTTTCTCTGATGACGGACTTGCAATCGGTGCCGGACTGGAAGATCTTGGAAAGGGACTTCGTTCTCAGGTTGGTACTATGTATGCTACCAAGGCAAAGGGTGTTCGTTATCTGGAGATGGCAGAAGGTTATGTAACCGGTATTGCACTGGATGAGAACGATGAGGTTATTGGCTATCAGTTCGTTTCCCTTGGAAAGATGACAGATTTCATCAAGAAGGGTGATGATCCCAACACTGCATGGGAGAAAGCTAAAGG
>CAMEWP010000162.1 GCA_945946605.1 uncultured Pseudobutyrivibrio sp.
CTTTTGATCAGGTTCTTGCAGTCAGCAACGATGGTCTGAAGGTTGGAGATCCCACAGTAGAGGGAGCAACCGTTGAGGCAACTGTTGTAAAAGAAGGCAGAGCTAAGAAGGTAATCGTTTACAAGTACAAGAGAAAAACCGGTTATCACAAGAAGAATGGCCACAGACAGTCATTCACACAAGTACAGATCGACAAGATTAACGGTTAATCTTAGGGATTTGTTATGATATCAATCAAGATTTGCAAGAACAAATCTCAGCAGTATCAGGAACTCTTATGCGAAGGCCATGCAGGCTTTGGTTATGAGGGTACAGATGTGGTGTGTGCAGCTGTTTCAGTGTTGGTGATCAATACCATCAATGGTATCGAACGATTCACAGAGGATGCATTTACACTGGATACATGGTCTGATCCGGATGGAGATTCCAATCATATTAAGATGATTTTCACAGAGACTCCTTCCAGAGAAGCTGCTTTACTTATGGATGTTCTTGTGCAGGGATTAACGGAAATCCAGGAAGAGTACGGTGATTCGTACGTTACAGTTCACATCAAGGAGGTGTAATATCATGTTAAAGTTGAACCTTCAGTTTTTCGCTCATAAAAAGGGAGTTGGTTCTACAAAGAACGGTCGTGACTCTGAGTCAAAGAGACTTGGCGCTAAAAGAGCAGACGGTCAGTTTGTAAAGGCTGGTAATATTTTATACAGACAGCGCGGAACCAAGATTCACCCGGGTGTTAACGTAGGCAAGGGTGGAGACGACACATTATTTGCTTTGACAGACGGCGTTCTGCGTTTCGAAAGAAAGGGCAGAGACAAGAAGCAGGCAAGTGTATATCCGGTTGCCAGCGAAGAATAAGTAGTATGCGTAAGAAGACCCGACAGTATATGCCGGGTCTTTTTCTTCATGATATCATCAACAGAGCATCAAGAGGAGAAAAATAAATGTTTGCTGACAGAGCAAAAATTATCATAAAATCAGGAAAGGGCGGTAACGGTCATGTGAGTTTCCGCCGTGAAAAATATGTTCCGGACGGAGGTCCTGACGGCGGTGATGGCGGAAAGGGCGGCGATGTGATCTTTCAGGTAGATAAGGGTCTGAATACACTAACTGACTACCGTCACAGAAGAAAATTTGCTGCCACTCCCGGTGAAGAAGGCGGTAAGAAAAACTGCCATGGTAAAAATGGACAGGATCTGATCCTGAAAGTTCCTGAGGGTACCGTGATCAAGGATGCCATCACCGGTAAGGTTATCGCAGATATGTCAGGTGATAACCAGCGACAGGTGATCTTAAAAGGCGGAAGAGGCGGTCTGGGAAATCAGCATTTTGCCACATCCACCATGCAGGCGCCAAAATATGCACAGCCCGGCGGAGAAGGCCTTGAGATCGAAGTTTTATTAGAGTTAAAGGTGATTGCAGATGTTGGCCTGGTAGGATTCCCCAATGTAGGAAAGTCCACATTTTTATCCAGAGTCACCAATGCACGGCCTAAGATTGCCAACTATCATTTTACTACTTTAAGCCCCAATTTAGGTGTTGTGGATCTGGATGGATCTGATGGATTTGTCATCGCTGATATTCCGGGACTCATCGAGGGAGCATCAGAAGGTGTCGGATTAGGATATGAATTTCTGCGACATATCGAGCGGACCAAGGTGATCATTCATATGGTGGACGGTGCATCTGTGGAAGGCAGAGATCCCATCGAAGATATTCACGCCATCTGTAAAGAATTGGAAGCATATGATCCTGAAATTCTTAATAAACCACAGGTGATTGCTGCCAACAAAATGGACGCATGCATGGGGGACCAGAATGAGATTGTTGAGGCTTTGAAGAAGGAGTTCGAGCCGGAAGGAATCCGTGTTTATGCGATTTCTGCCGTAAGCGGCCAGGGCGTCAAGGAACTTCTCTACCATGTTTCTGATCTTTTAAAACAGTGTCCACAGGAAACCGTGGTTTATGACCAAGAGTTCGATCCTGCATGGCGTATGGCAGAGGACGAGCCCTACACTGTGGAGATCAACGAAGATGGTGTTTATGTTGTAGAAGGTCCTAAGATTGAAAAGATGCTGGGATATACCAATATCGATTCAGAAAAGGGATTTTTGTTCTTCCAGAAATTCTTAAAGGAACAGGGCATCCTTAAAAAGCTCGAAGAACTTGGCATTCAGGACGGCGATACCGTTCAGATGTATGGACTGGCCTTTGAATATTATAAATAAAATAGGAGATAAAGCAGATATGATAAACAACAGACAGAGAGCATATCTTTCCAGCTTGGCAAGCAATGAAACACCGATCTTCCAGATCGGTAAAGCTTCCCTGACACCGGAGATCGTTACCGCTGTGGATGAGGCGTTGGAAAAGCGGGAGCTTATTAAGATTTCTGTATTAAAAAATTGTTTTGATGATCCGAAGGCTATTGCACAGACATTGGCTGAGCGTACTCGTTCAGAAGTTGTTCGTGTCATTGGCAAAAAGATCATTCTTTACCGTAAATCCAAAAAGCCGGGAATTCATCTTCCGGAATAGGAGATGGGAGGCGTCCTATGGCTCGTATAGGAATACTTGGCGGCACATTTAATCCCATACATCTTGGTCATATCCAGATTGCATACGGTGCGCTGGAACAGTTTCATCTGGATGAAGTAATTTTTCTTGTGGCAGGGACTCCGCCCCATAAGGCCATCACAGATGACATCAGTGCGCATCATCGTCTGGAAATGGTAAAGGTGGCCATTGCAAAAGAACCCCGTTTTCGAGCAGACGATATGGAGATTCGCAAAGGCGGTAAAAGTTACACCTACCAGACACTGCAGTTTTTGCATGAAAAATATCCGGAGCATGAGTATTACTTTATTATTGGAGAAGATTCTCTGGCGTCCTTTGAAGAGTGGAAGCACCCTGAGATCATCAGTTCCTGTGCGGTTATTTTGGCAGCTGTCAGACAGGACCGTAAAACAACAGACAGTTTACAGTTTGAAAGGGAATTAGAACACTGCCGCAGTATGTTCGGAGAACATTTTTATGGACTCCGTGTCCCAAATTTTGTGGTATCTTCAACTCAGATACGGGAATCTTTTTACAAGGATGAGTGCGTTCGGGATTGGATTTCGCCGGAAGTATATAAGTATATTTTGCGGCATGGATTATATAAGGTGAACCAGAAAAAGATGGATTTTGATAAACTTAAGAAATGTTTAAAAAAAGAATTAACAAAAGAAAGATATCAGCATAC
>CAMEWP010000163.1 GCA_945946605.1 uncultured Pseudobutyrivibrio sp.
AAGAAAAGGGACTCAGCAGCGAGCAGGCACAGATCGAAGCGTTCAACGCTTTGACGAAGTAGACGGAAAGGAGATACTCATGGGAAAGCCAACGGGATTTTTAGAGTACGACAGAAGAGAAGCGGAGGCCATTGCGCCGCTGGAAAGAATAAAGAATTTTAATGAATTTCATATTCCTCTTTCAGAGGAGGAACAGAGAAAACAGGGAGCACGCTGCATGGAGTGCGGCGTCCCCTTCTGCCAGGCGGGGATGAACATTAAAGGTATGACATCCGGATGCCCCCTGAACAACCTGATACCGGAATGGAATGATCTGGTGTATCATGGAAACTGGGAGCAGGCATACCTGAGACTGCACAAGACCAGCAATTTTCCGGAGTTTACCTGCCGGGTGTGCCCGGCACTTTGCGAAAAGGCATGTACCTGTGGTCTGAACGGGGATCCGGTATCCACGAAGGAAAATGAGATGGCCATCATTGAATATGCATATGCCAATGGTCTGGCAGGACCGAAGCCGCCCATCACCCGCACCGGGAAAAAGATCGCAGTGATCGGTTCCGGCCCGGCAGGACTGGCAGTGGCTGACCAGCTGAATTCCCGGGGACATCATGTAACGGTGTTTGAACGAAATGACCGGGTAGGAGGATTGCTCCGTTATGGAATCCCCAATATGAAGCTGGAGAAGCATATCATCGATCGCAAGATCCGTGTCATGGAAGCAGAAGGCGTTACTTTCCAGGTAAATGAAAATGTGGGAGCGGATGCAAAGAGTAAGAAACTGCTGGAGGGATACGATGCAGTGGTACTTGCCTGCGGAGCATCCCAGCCCAGAGATATTTCTGCTCCCGGAAGAGATGCCAAGGGCATTTATTTTGCGGTGGATTTTCTGACTTCCACCACAAAGAGTCTGCTGGATCATGATTTAAAGGAAGGAACTTTTATTTCTGCCAAGGACAAGGATGTCATCGTCATCGGCGGCGGTGATACCGGTAATGACTGTGTGGGAACCTGCATTCGTCACGGCTGCAAATCCATTACCCAGCTGGAGATGATGCCAAAGGCACCGGATCACAGAGCAGAGACAAACCCCTGGCCACAGTGTCCTCTGGTGTGCAAGACAGATTATGGTCAGGAAGAGGCCATTGCTGTATTTGGTCATGATCCCCGGATCTACACCACCACAGTAAAGGAATTTATCAAGGATAAGCAGGGCAATCTGGAAAAAGTTGTGCTGGTGAGTCTGGAATCCAAATTGGATGAGAAGACCGGACGGCGTATGATGGTTCCGGTGGAAGGAACAGAGAAGGAAGTTCCCTGCCAGCTGGTACTGATCGCTGCTGGATTTTTGGGAAGTGAGAAATACGTGACAGATGCCTTCGGCGTAGAGGTGGACGGTCGTACCAATGTGTCAACAAAGGATGGTAAGTTTATGACCTCCCAACCTGGTGTGTTTGTTGCGGGAGATATGCATACAGGACAGTCGCTGGTGGTTAAGGCCATCCGTCAGGGACGTGACTGCGCAAGAGAAGTAGATGAGTATCTCATGGGATATTCCAATCTTTAGAACAGACAGGAAACAGATAAAAAACAAATAAAAAAAGCGGTGCATCTAAAAGGAAGATGTACCGCTTTTTGGTGCTTTATTGGTTTTTAATCGCAGAGATCGGCGATGGTATAAATAAGTTTTTCGCTGTCTTCCCATCCTAAACAGGGATCTGTGATGGATTTACCGTAAATCTGGTGGTCGGAAATCTTCTGACATCCTTCCTCGATGTAACTCTCGATCATGACACCCTTTACCAGAGAGTGGATATCGGAGGAGAATTTGCGGCTCATCATCACTTCCCGGACGATACGGATCTGCTGGGCAAACTGTTTGTTGGAGTTGGAGTGGTTGGCATCAATGATGCAGGCCGGGTTTACCAGCTCCATTTCCTGATACATATCAGACAGGCGCATCAGATCTTCGTAGTGATAGTTCTGTACGCAGTTGCCGTGTTTGCTGACAGCTCCACGCAAAATGGTGTGGGCAAGAGGATTGCCGGAGGTCATCACTTCATAACCTGCGAAGGTAAAGTGATGGGGATGCTGGGCTGCGTATACGGAATTCAGCATAACGGAGAAATCGCCGCTGGTGGGGTTCTTCATACCGCTGGCCACATCAAATCCGCTGACGGTAAGCCGGTGATGCTGATCTTCCACAGAACGTGCACCAATGGCAACATAGGAGAGAAGATCTTCTACATATCCCCAGTTTTCCGGATAGAGCATCTCGTCAGCACAGGTCAGATGACTCTCTTCAATGGCACGGATGTGCATCTTTCTCATGGCGATGAGACCTTCTACCATATCCGGAGCCTTGGTGGGATCCGGCTGGGAGGCAATTCCTTTGTAGCCGGAACCTGTGGTTCTGGGCTTGTTAGTGTAAACTCTGGGAACGATAAATACCTTATCTTTTACCTTTTCCTGAACAGCAGTCAGACGGCTGACATAATCACATACGGAGTCTTCGTTGTCTGCAGAGCAGGGGCCGATGATAACCAGAAAACGGTCATCCTTTCCTGTGATGATATCACTGATCACGGCATCTCTCTCTTTTTTCAGCTGTGCTAATGCAGGCGGAAGAGGATATTGTTCTTTGATCTCTTCCGGGGTAGGCATTTGTTTTAAATACTTGAAACTCATGGTTTATTTCCTCCTGATATCTTATCTGTTGTGGTTTGATTTAAAATAACATGGATTTGATCTGTTCCGTTGGCATGTCTTCACCGGTCCATAAGCGGAAAGATCTGGCCCCCTGAAACAGAAGCATGTATTTGCCGTTGAAATAGGGACATCCTACCTGGGCTGCGTCACGCAGCAGTGGCGTCATGGCCGGGTGGTAGATGATGTCGGATACGATCAGTTCCGGACGAAGCATTTCCTTTGGCACCAGAGTGTCATGGGAATCGCCCATCCCCACATTGGTGGCATTCACCAGAATATCACTCTTTGCAATGGCAGAAGCCAGAGCATCAGCATCATTCATATTCTGCAGGATCACTTTGCAGTGGGTGCGGCCGGTAACAAGATCAGCAAATGCCTGCGCCGAAGCGTAAGTGGCATTTTTTCGCTTGAACATATAAATAGTAGAAACACCATCTAAGGCAGCCTGGGAACAGATGGATGTGGCAGCTCCTCCGGCGCCCAAAAGCACCATGGATTTGCCGATGATATCAAATCCTGCATC
>CAMEWP010000164.1 GCA_945946605.1 uncultured Pseudobutyrivibrio sp.
AAGCTGGCGGACAGTGTTTTCCCCAACATTAAGACAAGTTTTAAATTGTCCCAGATCCTTTCCATGGCATCTGTCATGCGGGACTATGAACTGACAGAGAAGACAGGATTTCCGTTTTCTTTGAACACTGCCCGGGTAAACGGCGGACAGGATACGGTTTTTGCCTGTACACTGGAGAGCAATGTAAAGCAGCTGCATCAGTATCTGTTTGCAGAGGAAGACTATACGCCTTCGGAGGAATTAAGATCCATCAGCAACGCCCTGACAGAACTCAGTGGTCTTCGAGAAGAAGATGGTTATGCAACCGGTTATTGATAAGAAAAATAAAAAGTCCGTGATGGAATAAAAACAGAATTCCCCCTTGCCGGATCATCCGGTGAGGGGGATATTTTTATGGCAATGATTTCATATAATAAATTATCATATAGGACTAACAATGAAGGGGAAGGTGTGATAAAATAGAAAGAAATTCCGGAGAAAGATCGGATACAATCAGAAAACGATAAATGCAAAGGAGAAGAAGACATGTCATTTACAGGATTTATGTTTAAGACCATGGCAAAGAAAGGGGATGCCAAGAGGGATGAGAATTTGAAAGAACCGGCCGATGTGGTAGCAAAGAAAGATATCAACTATGCCGGCAACCGGGATCAGTATAATCTGCTGGATGTATATTATCCCCAGGGAACTACGGAAAAACTTCCGGTGATCGTCAGTATCCACGGGGGCGGATATGTGTACGGTACCAAGGAAGTATATAAATTTTACGGTATGTACCTGGCTCAGCAGGGCTTTGCCTTTGTAAACTTTAACTATCATCTGGCACCGAAGGCCAAATTCCCTACACAGCTGACAGAGACCAATATGGTAATGGAGTGGATGGTAAAAAATGCGGAAGAATATCATCTGGATATCAACAATGTGTTTATTGTAGGGGATTCTGCAGGAGCGCAGCTTGCCAGCCAGTTTGCAGCCATTTATTCCAATCCGGAATATGCAGCACTGTTTCCCTTTACCATTCCAAAGGAGATCAAACTGCGGGCAGTGGGACTGAACTGCGGTATGTATGAGATCGGACTGGTAGACAAGAAGCAGAGCGGTGTGGAGAGCATGACACCGGCCCTGATGAAGGACTATCTCGGAAAAGACGGAGATAAATTCGGGGAGATGCTGAAGGTGAAGGATCACATTACAGCAGCATATCCGCCGGCTTATGTGATGACTTCCTATTATGATTTCCTGAAGGAGAAGGCAGAGCCTATGTATCAGTTCCTGAAGGAAAAAGGCGTGGATGCCCAGTGGAAGTGTTATGGAACAGAGGAAACAAAGTATATGCAGCATGTATGCCATGTGAACATGAATCTGGAGGAGGCAAAGGAGATCAATCAGGATGAGTGTGCCTTCTTCCGTAAATATATGGCATAGTATCATTTAAGATATCAGACAAAGAAAAGTGGGACGGAAAGAAATGAGCGAAAATAGGAAAGAGATCAGACAGGAATTGTTAACGGGAGAGAGAGCTCTTTTTCATGGAAAAGATCTTAACATTTATGACAGCACGTTTGCAGACGGTGAGTCGCCCTTGAAGGAGAGCAGCAATATTTACCTTGAAAACTGCCTGTTTCAATGGAAATACCCTCTCTGGTACAGCCGCAATATTCAGTTGAAGGACTGTACCTTATTTGAGATGGCAAGGGCAGGCATCTGGTACACAGAGCATATCTCTTTAGATAATGTACTGGTGGAGGCTCCGAAAAATTTCCGCCGCACAAAGGATATTATCCTGAAAGATGTCTCTTTTCCCAATGCCTCAGAGACGCTGTGGCATTGTCAGGGGGTAGAGATGGATCATGTATCGGCCCGGGGAGATTATTTTGCCATGAACAGTTCCGATATGAAGATTTCCGGATTTGAACTTGTGGGAAATTATTCCTTTGATGGAGCGAAAAATGTGGAGATCTCCCATGCCCGGATGCTGTCGAAAGATGCCTTCTGGAACAGTGAAAATGTCACGGTACGGGATTCCTTTATATCCGGGGAATATCTTGGCTGGAATGCCAAAAATCTGACTCTGGAAAATTGTACCATTGAGAGTCTGCAGGGTATGTGCTATATCGACAATCTGGTGATGCGCAATTGCAAACTTTTGAATACCACCCTGGCCTTTGAATATTCCACGGTGGATGCACAGATCAGCAACCGCATCGACAGTGTCATGAATCCCTCCGGGGGAGTGATCCGGGCAGATTCCATTAAGGAACTGATCTTAGAGAGGGATCGGGTGGATGTCACCAAAACAAAGATCATCTGCGAGGGATAAATAATGGCTGGATACGATTTTGACAAGGTAATAGACCGCAGGAGTACCAACTCCATGAAATGGAATGTGGCGGAAGGGGAACTGCCCATGTGGGTGGCGGATATGGATTTTGCCACAGCTCCCGAGATACAGGATGCAATCGTCAAAAGAGCGGCGCATGGCGTTTTTGGATATGCGGAAGTGACGGAAGAGTGGTATCAGGCAGTCAGCGGCTGGTGGAGCAAACGGCACGATTTTGCTGTGGATCCCCAGTGGCTGATCTTTGCTACCGGAGTGGTGCCCATCCTTTCTTCTGCTGTGCGCAAACTTACCACACCAAATGAAAAGGTGGTGATCCAGACACCGGTATATCATATTTTCTTCAATTCCATCCGAAACAATGGATGCCAGGTGCTGGAAAATCCCCTGATCTATCGGGATGGGGAATATGAAATGGATTTTGAGGATCTGGAGAAAAAACTGGCTGATCATCAGACTTCCCTGATGATCCTCTGCAATCCTCATAACCCTGTAGGAAAGATCTGGGATAAAGAGACACTGGCGAAGGTGGGAGAACTCTGTGATAAATATCATGTGACGGTGATCTCTGATGAGATCCACTGTGATCTGACAGATCCGGGGCTTTCCTATGTTCCCTTTGCCTCGGTTTCGGAGACCTGCAAAAAGATCAGTGTAACCTGTATTGCCCCCACGAAGACCTTTAACCTGGCGGGGCTTCAGACAGCGGCAGCCATGGTGCCGGATCCTTTCCTGCGGCACAAGATCTACCGGGCACTGAACACCGATGAAGTGGCAGAACCAAATGCTTTTGCTATCGATGCGGCAGTGGCCGCCTATACTTACGGAGCACCCTGGCTGGATGCACTGCGGGAATATCTG
>CAMEWP010000165.1 GCA_945946605.1 uncultured Pseudobutyrivibrio sp.
TTACCAGAGATTCCATGATCCGTCTGCTGAGAGACTGGGGTTATAAGGTAAATGAGACCAAGCTTTCCATCGATGATCTGATGAAGGCCGGACATGACGGCACTCTGGAGGAAGTTTTCGGTACAGGTACAGCTGCTGTTATCTCTCCGGTAGGCGAGCTTCGCTACAAGGATGATGTGGTTGTGATCAACGAAGGCAAGACCGGTGAGCTGACCCATAAACTGTATAATACCCTGACCGGTATCCAGTGGGGCAGACTGGAAGATCCTTACAACTGGACAGTTGAGGTAGAATAATCTACCCATAGGATCAAAGATAATCCATAATAGTAAAGTGAGAGAGGTGTTTTCCCGAAGAAGGGAGAGCACCTCTCTTTTTACATGTGGGAATATTTTGTATTAGGGAAATGTTTTTGGTTACAGGAATGCTCTGATTTTTATGGAAAAGTTATGTGCAAAATGCACAAAAAAATTTTTAGTCCTATAAAAAATTAGAATATTTTTACTATACGAAACGGCTTCCTTGTGTTAAGATAATAATATCATCATATATAGGTTCGCGGGGGCGGACTTATATCGGTACGGGAATAAGGATTTGCGTACCGCATGACAATTATATCTTACAGGAGGAGCAGGTATGCAGGTTTTTACAACAGACAACATTCGTAATGTGGTTATTTTAGGCCACAGCGGTTCAGGCAAGTCCAGCCTGGCCGCAGCAATGCAGAAGATCTCCGGGGCAGTTGACCGCATGGGGGCGGTCAGCAGTACATCACAGACTGCTGTGATGCCGATCATCTGGGAGGGAACCAAGATCAATATTCTTGATACACCGGGATCCCATGATTTTATCGGCGAGACGGAAGAGGCAGTCAGTGCAGCGGATGCAGCCATTATCGTTGTATCCGGTAAGAACGGCGTGGAAGCCGGAACAAAGCGGGCATGGGATATGTGCGAGAAATATCATCTGCCCAGAATGGTCTATGTTTCCAACATGGATCTGGATGATGCGTCCTTTAAGAATGTAGTAATGGAACTTCAGGAGAAGTATGGCAAGCACATTGCCCCCTTCCATTTCCCGATCCGTGAGCATGAAGAGTTTGTGGGATATGTGAATGTGATCCAGCAGCGAGGCAAACGCTGGCAGCCGGATGGCACAGTGTCCAAGTGCGATGTGCCGGATTATTCCCTGGAGAATCTTGAGATTTACCGTGAAGCTCTGATGGAAGCAGTGGCAGAGACCAGTGAAGAATTTATGGACCGCTATTTTAACGGGGATACTTTCTCAGATCATGAGATTCGACAGGCTCTCCGTTACAACGTGGATGAGGGCAGCATTATCCCGGTTCTGATGGGATCCAATACCCTTGGAAGAGGTATCTATACCCTGTTGACGGATATCGTAAAATATCTTCCGGCACCGGATCAGAGAACCTGCACCGGAATCGATGCGGTTACCAACGAAGTGTTCCAGGCGGATTATAATTTCTCCAAGCCAAAGTCAGCATATGTATTTAAGACCATTGTGGATCCTTTCATCGGAAAATATTCCCTGATCAAGGTGAATTCCGGTGTGCTGAAGCCGGATGATGTGCTTCTGAATTATCATAAGAATGAAGAGATCCGGCTGGGCAAATTATATGTGATGAACGGCACCAAGGCAGAAGAGGTTTCAGAGCTTCATGCAGGCGATATCGGAGCGTTAAGCAAGGTTCCGAGACTGGCTACCACAGACAGCCTTTCCACCAAGAGCCGCCCGATCCTTTACATAAGGACCGCTATTTCCACACCTTATTTCTGCATGCGGTATCAGACAGCAGATCCTAAGGATGATGAGAAGGCAGGGGCATCCCTGGCGAAACTGGCAGAGGAAGATCTGACCCTGAAGGTTGTCAACGACAGCGAGAACCGTCAGACGTTGCTTTACGGAATCAGTGAGCAGCATCTAAAGGCAGTGGTAGACCGCCTGAATGACAAGTATAAAGTTTCCATTACCCTGATGCCTCCCAAGGTGGCATACCGTGAGACTATCAAGGGAACTTCCGATGTGGAATACAAACATAAGAAGCAGTCAGGTGGACATGGTCAGTATGGTCATGTGAAGATTAAAGTTTCTCCTTCCGGAGATCTGAACACACCGTATATTTTTGAGGAAAGTGTTGTGGGAGGCGCAGTGCCCAAGAACTTCTTCCCGGCAGTGGAGAAGGGAATCGCAGAGGGCGTTGAGAGCGGACCTCTGGCAGATTATCCGGTGGTTGGTATCCGGGTAAATCTTTATGATGGGTCCTACCATGCAGTAGATTCCTCCGAGGCTGCATTTAAGACAGCTGCCGTTATGGCTTTAAAGGATGGATTAATGAAGGCAAAACCGGTACTGTTAGAGCCCATTGCTTCTTTGAAGGTAACAGTGGCAGATGACAAGATCGGTGATGTGATGGGTGAACTCAGCAAGCGCCGTGCAAAGATCATGGGCATGAATCCCAATGGCGACGGAACCCAGACCATTGACGGCGAGATCCCCTATGGCACGCTGTACGGCATCGGTACGGTACTCCGTTCTGTAACCGGTGGTGAGGCAGACTACTCCTATGAATTCCTGAAATATGAGGAAGCACCGGAGGGAGTTACCGGGGAACAGTAAGAAGTGAATCACAAAAAGTGAATCGGACAGAATGATATGAGGAGGCAGGATTTTCCTGTCTCCTTTTTGAAATCCTTTTCAAAAAAAGATTTGTGGATTGTCCATCTTATGTTACAATGAAGAAAAACATTTGGAGGATGTATGAAGAGCAGTACCATTAAAGATGCAGAGAAGAGATTTAAACGGTTAACAACCATTATTTGTAATACATTGGAGATCGTTATCGCAGCTATTGTGATCATCGGTATCCTGATTGCTATCAGTTCCCTTTTTCCGGGATTGGTACAACTGGCCCAGAATAAAGGGACTGAGAATTTCTTCCATTTCCTGGAACAGATCTTTACGGTGGTCATCGGCATTGAGTTTTTGAAGATGCTCTGCCGACCAAATTCGGATAATGTCATGGAGACCCTGATCTTCCTGGTGGCACGGCATATGATCATCAACAGTACCACACCGCTGGAGGATCTTCTCTCCACCATCAGTATTGTAATT
>CAMEWP010000166.1 GCA_945946605.1 uncultured Pseudobutyrivibrio sp.
ATGAATTGCAGGCTGATATGTATAAGAAGGATATCGAGCCCAACCTTGAGCCGGGCAACATGCTGATGTTCGCACATGGATTTAATATTCACTATGGATGCATTACTCCGCCTAAGGATGTAGATGTTACCATGATCGCTCCTAAGGGACCGGGACACACTGTAAGAAGTGAGTATCAGGCTGGTAAGGGTGTTCCCTGTCTGGTAGCTGTAGAGCAGGATGCAACCGGTAAGGCACTGGATCTGGCACTGGCTTACGCACTGGCAATCGGCGGCGCAAGAGCAGGTGTTCTTGAGACTACCTTCCGTACTGAGACTGAGACCGATCTGTTCGGTGAGCAGGCAGTTCTTTGCGGTGGTGTTTGTGCTTTGATGCAGGCTGGTTTCGAGACTCTTTGCGAGGCTGGATATGATCCGAGAAATGCATACTTTGAGTGTATTCATGAGATGAAGCTGATCGTAGATCTGATCTATCAGTCAGGTTTCGCAGGAATGAGATATTCCATCTCCAACACTGCTGAGTACGGCGATTATATCACTGGACCGAAGATCATCACCGAGGATACCAAGAAAGCTATGAAGCAGATCCTTTCTGATATTCAGGATGGTTCCTTCGCAAAAGAATTCTTACTGGATATGTCTCCGGCAGGCCGTCAGGTACACTTCAAGGCTATGAGAAAGCTTGCTGCTGAGCATCCGTCAGAGAAGGTTGGTGAGGAAGTTCGTAAGCTTTACAGCTGGAACAACGAAGAAGAGAAGTTCATCAATAACTAATAGATGACTTTGTGATAGCGTTATCTTACATATGAGAATGATAGGAGGCAGAATGACAAAGGTTGTTCTGCCTTTTTCATATTCTGTTTTCTTTCTGGAATGTTTTGTGATATAATCATCATTATTGTGAAAATCGTAAAGGAGGAAATCGTCATGGGAATGACAATGACACAGAAAATTTTAGCTGCCCATGCTGGTCTGGAATCTGTAACTGCCGGACAGCTCATCGAGGCAGATTTAGATCTGGTTCTTGGTAATGATATTACATCTCCGGTGGCTATCCATGAGATTGAGAAGATGAAGGTGGATGGTGTATTCCACAAGGATAAGATTGCACTTGTAATGGATCATTTTGTTCCAAATAAGGATATCAAGTCTGCAGAGCATTGCAAATGTGTTCGCGAGTTTGCTTGTAAAAATGAGATCACCAATTATTTTGATGTGGGAGAGATGGGTATTGAGCATGCACTGCTTCCGGAAAAAGGACTGACAGTTGCAGGTGATGTGATCATCGGTGCTGATTCCCATACCTGTACATACGGTGCACTGGGAGCTTTCTCTACCGGTGTTGGAAGTACGGATATGGCAGCCGGTATGGCAACAGGAAAGGCATGGTTTAAGGTGCCTTCTGCCATCAAGTTTAATATCGTAGGAAAACCACAGAAGTATATCAGCGGTAAGGATGTGATCCTTCACATTATCGGCATGATCGGTGTGGACGGAGCGCTTTACAAGTCTATGGAATTCGTTGGAGAGGGCATCCAGTATCTTTCCATGGATGACCGGTTTACCATTGCCAATATGGCAATTGAAGCAGGCGGAAAGAACGGCATTTTCCCGGTGGATGATGTGGCAAAGAAATATATGGAAGAACATTCTACTCGTCCTTACACCGTATATGAAGCAGATGAGGATGCTGTTTATGATGAGGAATATACCATTGACCTGAGCACTTTAAAGTCAACGGTTGCTTTCCCACATCTTCCGGAGAATACAAAGACCATCGACGAGGTGGGAGATATTGCCATTGATCAGGTAGTGATCGGTTCCTGTACCAACGGAAGATTCGAAGATCTGGCAACGGCTGCTGAGATCCTGAAAGGTAAGAAAGTGAAAAAGGGACTGCGTGTGATCGTGATCCCGGCTACACAGCAGATTTACCTTGATGCCATGGAAGCAGGATTTATCCGCACCTTTATTGAGGCCGGCGCCATTGTTTCCACCCCCACCTGCGGTCCGTGCCTGGGTGGTTATATGGGTATTTTAGCAGCCGGAGAGCGCTGCGTTTCTACCACAAACCGTAACTTTGTAGGCCGTATGGGACATGTGGATTCCGAGATTTACCTGGCAAGCCCTGCAGTTGCTGCAGCCAGCGCCATTACCGGTAAGATCTCCGGACCCGAAGAAGTAATGTAGGAGGTAGATAAGATGAAAGCAGCATGTGGCAAAGTATTTAAATATGGAGATAATGTAGATACAGATGTGATCATTCCTGCAAGATATCTGAACTCCTCAGATCCCAAGGAACTGGCTACACATTGTATGGAAGATATTGATGCGGATTTTGTAAATAAAATGAAAGAGGGCGACATCATCGTTGCCACCAAGAATTTCGGATGTGGTTCCTCCAGAGAGCATGCGCCTTTGGCCATCAAGGCAGCCGGTGTCAGCTGTGTCATCGCAGAGACTTTTGCGCGGATTTTCTATCGTAATGCCATCAATATCGGACTTCCCATCATTGAATGTCCCGAGGCAGCAAAGGACATTCAGGATGGTGATGAGGTTGAAGTTGATTTTGACAGCTGTAAGATCACCAATAAGACAAAGGGTACCAGCTATCAGGGACAGGCATTTCCGCCTTTCATGCAGAAGATCATTGACTGCGGCGGCCTGGTAAATTACATCAACGAGAAATAGGACTCTTTGGGATGTTTGACATACCCGGCGTGTTTCCTATATAATGAATACGCTTCAGAAAGTAACGAATTGTGAAAGGTAGAACAATGGATATGATGTATGTCAGTACAAGAGATAAAAATGAAAAGGTAAGTGCATCTCAGGCAATTTTAAAGGGCCTGGCAAACGGCGGCGGCCTGTTTGTTCCAACAGAGATCCCGAAACTGGATGTTGATCTTGCCGAGTTGGGAAAGATGACTTATCAGGAAGTGGCCTATGAGGTGATGAAACTGTTCCTTACTGATTTTACGGAAGAGGAACTGAAGACCTGTATTGAGAGAGCCTACGACGATAAGTTTGACACAGAGGAGATCGCACCGCTGGTGTTGGCAGATGGTGCATATTATCTGGAATTGTTCCATGGTCCTACCATTGCATTTAAGGATATG
>CAMEWP010000167.1 GCA_945946605.1 uncultured Pseudobutyrivibrio sp.
TATTAAGCATCTGCGCCAGATAATACAGCATGCAGTGCATTCCCATGGGATAAATTCCCGCAACAAAGATATTGTTCTTTACCAGCTCGTTGATCCAGTAGTTATGCACGGGAATATCAGAGGCTCCATACCCCCAGTTATGCAGAATTCCCGGACCGCAGATTTTCCACACAAGCAATACCGTAACCGCAAGGAAGGGAAAATCCAGAAAATTTTCCTTCACGAGCCGCCACAGATTCCTCACCACCACCTTAAGAAATACCTTAAGTTCTTTCCAGCGGTTTCTCACAAAGCTCTTAAACCCCAGTTCCCTGAGAATGTAATGTCTGCATTCTGCGAGTACTTTCTTCACATATGAAACCACAGGAAGATGATAAAGCTTTACAAGCAGCAGCATTGCCGGAAGAAAAGTAAACAAAAAAAGCGTGCTGCGATAAGATATATGCAGCAGCTCCAGAATCTGTACCAGATTGATCACATAAAAATTCCCGATTGTAAAGTAGATCAGAAAGCGTACCGCAGCAGGAAATCTTTTGGTTTTGGGATAAAAAACAAGCGCGGGCAGTCCCACTGTAAATCCGATATATCCGGCAAACAGCTGAATAAACTGCATTATGTTCAATCTTTCCATTGACATCAGCCGCTTCCTCCTCTCCTTCTTACTTCAAGTATCTCTTTTCCAGACCGCTCAGTCTCAAAAATGCAAGACAGCATCTGCGTACCAGCATATTCCCGGTCCAGACCTTTTTGTAGATTTGATACCATACTGATGTATCATCCACATAACGGCCATTTCTGAAAAAGCCCTGTGCAACAGCAAGGATCCGGTCCTTCCTTATCTGCTCCTCCTGCCTCCACTGGTGGTCTCCGCACACCAAATAGGTGCTCTCTCCTGTTACTTTTACAATTCTATGTAGCACATGTGTGCCATCCCTGCGCTGATAGAGAACAACATCTCCCTTTCCCGGCTCGTGCCCCTCCCCAGGGATAAGCTGCACAAGACTCTTTCCCTCCGGCAGCAATGGCAGCATACTGCTTCCCCTGACGGGCACGATCACATATCCCAGTTCTTTCAGACATTGCCCGATCGTTCCTGCCTGTTTCATCTCTGTAACATATGGCAGGCATCCAGCTCTGCCAGAAAAGCATCCACATCTGCTGCCACCTGCTCAGGCACCTTCTCATATTCTTTTGCCAGGCTCTCGATCAGGCTGTCTCTGTCGATATCCTTAGAAAGCATCCGGCATACAAAACTACCCGTATGATTCAGCACGATCATTCCATTAAAATCAGTTTCCCTATCGGGAAGCGGGACAAGAACCACCTTTCCATTTACTTTTCTTAATAAATGTTCTTTTATCAGATGCATAACCATCCCTTCTCATCTATTTCTCAACCGTTGTATTAGTTCCGCCCAGATAATTGTTTAGTGCATTTGCCGCAAAATTCGCAGACGGATCCGGTGTGGGAGTTGAACCTGTACCACCGCTTGCAGTCAATATCCGGTCATTATCGTCGAAATAGTAGATATTCATTTTGGGCGGTTCGTATGCGTTTCCGTTTGCCTTCATCACAATCACTTTCCTTTCATCACCTGATACGCCAGTTGTGCCGCTTCCGGCTCTCTGGTACAGGTCATCTCATAAATATTGATCTGTGTCACGATCTGTTCTATCAGATTGAAAAGCAGGTTCATTCTATAGTTATCCTTCGGACGAAACGTATTATTCAAAAGAAAGGCGATTGCCTCCTCTTCCGCTGCCTGCCGGATCCTGTTTTTGCTGCCCTGCTTTAAGAAACAGATTCCTTTCAGGGGAGCTGCCCGGTTTACCTGTAACGAAGTCTTTCCGGCGAAGGGAGTCCCATATACCATAATCCCATCCTCCCGGGGCCAGATCACCGGCTTGTCATCATTTAAAATGAAGCTTTTGGGAAACAGCTGCCGCCACAAGGCCGTATGGGTGGATTTCCCCGTACCGGAGGGACCGGCAAACAGGTATGCCTCTCCCTCCTGCACCACGGCCGAAGCGTGAAGAAATAACCGGCCAAAGGAAAGAATTTCCCGACAAAATGCCGCACTGCAGCATATGTATTCCCTCTTTTCCTCCGATGTAATCTCCATCCTGACACGGGCTTCATCCCAGGGATTCGGCTTTATGTCAAGAACTGGATCGCCTGATGATCGATAAGGCTCACTCTGCCCCAGGAGAAACCCATATTCCGGGCACATCCTTACCTTCAGCCCTGCAATCTCATAGATCATCCTCATGGTCTCCTTTTCACACCGGTTACTTAGGGTAATGGGATTTATCCCTGTATGATCCGGATACCGTATTTACCACACCGTTTTCCCCTGTTACCTTTGTGTCGGTTGTACCGTTGACGGTAATCGCAGCCGTGGCTCCCGGTGCGTAGAGATTATCGATGACAAAGCCATAGGTTTTATTTGCCTCCAGCCCTGATGCATCCCAGTAATAGGTAAGTGTCGTTTCTCCACTGATTTGCTGGATACTTCCCTTGTTGTAGGCAACGCCGCCACTGTCCGTCAGAATAGAAGTACCATTCCCCGAAAAGCTTCCAGTGCCTCCCACTTTTACATAAGCGGCAGCCGGTACCGTTACGGTAATCTGGATGGTACTTACATTGGTCATGCTGTTAATGGAGTATGTAAAACCGGTGGCGATGGTATTGCCGAATTGATTGGCAAGTCCATAGTCTGCTGTACCTTTACCGGTTCCCGTATTGCGGCCGTCAAATGCCGATGGAATATTTGTATCTGCACTCTCTGCTACGAAAGAGAGGAACGGACCTTTTATCGTCACTTGATAATTTATCTCAAATCTTGCGTAATAGGTAACCCCATTGACAGCTGATGGAATCGTCGTGGAGTATGTGGCATTCGTACTTAGCTGCTTTCCATCTGTATCGTACCAGCCAAGGAATTTATATCCTGTGTTCGCTGTTGCTTTGGAACTGGCAGCAGCATTCTTCACATCGGTTACCGATGCCACGGAAACCTTGCCGCCCACTGTATCCGTCTTGAAGCTTCCATCGGCCTGCTTTGTCTGTGCCGCAAATTTGTTGGTATAGGCCTTCTCAAAGCGGGCATAATA
>CAMEWP010000168.1 GCA_945946605.1 uncultured Pseudobutyrivibrio sp.
AATGCCCCATCTTCTCATTGCAGGTGCTACCGGATCCGGTAAGTCTGTATGTATCAATACCATTATTATGAGTATTCTTTACAAGGCAGATCCTAGAGATGTGAAGCTGATCATGATCGATCCGAAAGTTGTGGAGTTAAGTGTCTACAACGGAATTCCGCATTTGCTGATCCCTGTGGTGACAGATCCCAAGAAGGCTGCAGGTGCGCTGCATTGGGCAGTAACAGAGATGATGGAACGTTATGAGAAGTTTGCAGATGCCGGTGTCCGGGATATGAAAGGATACAATGCCAGGATCAAAAACGGTACCGTGAAAATGAATCAGAACGGACAGATGGTGGATGTTGCGGTAGAAAAGATGCCTCAGATTGTTATCATTGTGGACGAGCTGGCAGATCTTATGATGGTTGCCGCAGGAGATGTGGAAGAATCCATCTGTCGTCTTGCCCAGCTGGCAAGAGCCGCAGGAATTCATCTTGTCATTGCCACCCAGAGACCCTCCGTCAACGTTATTACAGGTCTCATCAAGGCAAATATGCCTTCAAGAATAGCATTTTCCGTGACCAGTAATGTGGACTCCAGAACAATCCTTGATATGGGAGGAGCGGAAAAACTTTTGGGAAATGGAGATATGCTCTATTATCCACAGGGATTTACCAAGCCACTGCGCGTCCAGGGCGCCTTTGTCTCTGATGATGAGGTGGCAAAGGTGGTGGCATTTTTGACAGAGCATAATGAGCCATCAGACTATAGCGAAGAGATCCAGGAAAAAATTTCCGACGCAGAGACAGGAACCCCCATATCCGGCGATGAGGATGGCACCATAGCCGACAGCCGGGATGCCTATTTTGAGGCGGCAGGACGCCTGATCTTAGAAAAAGAAAAGGGATCCATTGGTATGCTGCAGCGTAATTTTAAGGTTGGTTTCAACCGGGCAGCCAGAATTATGGATCAGCTGCAGGAAGCAGGAGTTGTGGGAGCAGAGGAAGGGACAAAACCCAGGCGTGTGCTCATGACCATAGAAGAATTTGAACAAATACTCTAATAGCAGGAGGAAACAATTCATGAAAAGTGATATTGAAATCGCACAGGAAGCGGTAATGCTTCCCATCAAAGAAGTTGCAACACAGCTGGGGCTGACAGAGGATGATCTGGAATTGTACGGGAAGTACAAGGCAAAACTTTCAGATGATTGTATGAACCGTTTCGCTGATGAAGAAGATGGCAAACTAATCCTGGTTACTGCCATTAATCCTACCCCGGCAGGAGAGGGAAAAACCACAACCAGCGTAGGACTTGGTCAGGCCTTTGGCCGTATGGGGAAAAAGGCAGTGCTTGCACTTCGTGAGCCTTCTTTAGGACCGTGTTTTGGTATTAAGGGCGGTGCTGCAGGAGGCGGTTATGCTCAGGTTGTTCCTATGGAAGATCTGAATCTTCATTTCACCGGAGATTTTCATGCGATTACCTCCGCAAATAATCTTCTGGCAGCTCTTCTTGATAATCATATCCAGCAGGGGAATGCGCTGGGCATTGATCCGAGACAGGTTACCTGGAAACGCTGCCTTGATATGAATGACAGAGTGCTTCGAAATATTGTTGTGGGCCTTGGAAGCAAGATGGACGGTATGGTTCGGGAGGACCACTTTGTCATTACCGTTGCATCTGAGATCATGGCGGTTCTCTGCCTGGCAAATGACATGAATGATCTGAAGCGTCGTCTGGGCAAGATCATTGTTGCCTACACTTTTGACGGAAAACCTGTAACTGCAGATGATCTGCAGGCTACCGGTGCCATGGCAGCTCTTTTGAAAGATGCTATTAAGCCAAATCTTATTCAGACGCTGGAACATACACCGGCTCTTGTTCATGGCGGACCTTTTGCAAACATTGCTCATGGATGCAACAGTGTCAGAGCAACCAAGAGTGCACTTAAGATGGCAGATTATGTTATCACTGAGGCCGGATTCGGCGCTGATCTTGGAGCAGAGAAATTCTTTGATATCAAATGTCGTAAAGCCGGTCTTACACCGGATGCAGTTGTTCTGGTAGCAACCATTCGTGCATTGAAATATAACGGTGGAGTTCCCAAGGCTGATCTGTCTGCTGAAAATATGGATGCTTTAAAGAAGGGTATCGTGAACCTTGAAAAGCATATTGAAAATCTTCAGAAATACGGAGTTCCTGTTGTGGTAACATTGAATTCCTTTGTTACAGATACCGCTGAAGAGACAGCTTTTGTAGAAGAGTTCTGCCGTCAGAGAGGATGCGAATTTGCATTGTCTGAAGTTTGGGAAAAAGGCGGTGAAGGCGGTGTGGCCTTAGCTGAAAAGATCCTTGAAGTATTAGAGACAAAGGAGAGCAATTTCAAACCTCTGTATAAGGATGATCTTTCTCTAGAAGAAAAAGTAAATGTTATTGCCAAAGAGATCTATGGCGCTGATGGTGTGGAATTTTCACCGGCTGCTAAAAAAGAACTGGATCGCATTACTTCCATGGGAATGGGACATTTCCCGGTATGTATGGCAAAAACCCAGTATTCCCTTTCCGACGACCCGAAAGCTCTTGGAAGACCGGAACATTTTACTCTTCATGTGCGTGAAGCGTATGTGTGTGCCGGAGCAGAGTTTGTTGTTGTCGTAACCGGAAGTATTATGACAATGCCCGGTCTTCCCAAGGTTCCTGCAGCAAACGGAATTGATGTAACAGACGAAGGCGTGATCACAGGATTATTTTAACGGAGGAAGAAATGCCAACTATCATTGATGGAAAAAAGATTTCAGCAGAAATCAAGGACGAATTAAAACAGCAGGTTGCCGGGATGAAGGAAAACGGTATTGAGGTTTGCCTTGCCGTAATCCAGGTGGGACAGGATCCGGCTTCCTGTGTCTATGTACGAAATAAGAAAAAAGCATGTGAATATATCGGCATCCGTTCACTTTCTTATGAACTGGAAGAAGATACAACAGAGGAACAGCTGATTTCACTGATTCAGGAATTAAATGAAAGAAAGGACGTTAACGGCATTCTGGTTCAACTTCCTTTACCGGCTCATATGGATGAGGACAAGATCATACAGGCCATTGATCCAAAGAA
>CAMEWP010000169.1 GCA_945946605.1 uncultured Pseudobutyrivibrio sp.
CACCCCTCCCGTCAGATACCTACCCTGTGTAGTCCCTTGTAAACTGTACTTTTATAAAATTTATAAAACGTTCAAAGAATTTTTTTAATTTTTTTAAAAATAGGTGTTGACTTTTGAATCGAAAACCCGTATACTATCATTTGTTCGCAGGAGTGGCGGAATTGGCAGACGCGCAGGCTTCAGGTGCCTGTGGTCGCAAGATCGTGTGGGTTCAAGTCCCATCTCCTGCATCACAAGAGCTTCCGAGTGATCGGAAGCTTTTTTGTTGCTTCTTGTTCTGTTGATTCATAAAAACCGCCGGCATCATCATCGATAAGGATACAATCGATATAACACCGGCGTCTCTTTTTTATATTTTCTCTACCCTTTCACCCATCTCTCTCTTATCGCCGTTCAATCACAAAAACGCTCTCTTCCTTTCGGAAAGGAATCTGGCGCACCAGGTGAAAGCACTCCGACAACCGAAGCTGCTTCTTTATCTCATTTTCTTCACTGGAAAGCAAAAACAGATGACTGCCTTCTTTGGTAAGTTCCGCGCTCTTCTCAAAGAACTTCCGGTAGAATGTCTGAACCTTTTCTTTCTCTTCCGGCAAAAATCTTGGAAACTCTGTCAGGATTTCATCAAAGAAATACTCACTGGTAAAATCAAAATAATCCCGATTGATAAAGAAGATCTCGCACCCAGCACTTTTTGCATTCTCCCGACCATACCGGACAGCATCTCCATAGGTGTCCGTTCCGTACAGGTAAGCTGCTTTCCTGCAGCGTGCCCGCTCAATCAGCAGTGTTCCCGTGCCGCAGAAAGGATCTAAGATCTGCGTATCTTCCTTCAGGTAAGGCATGATCTGTGCCATCATGGCAGCTGCCGTAACAGGATGCATGGATGTAGGCAGTACACCTTTGCGATAGGCAAACCGTCTGTCTTTCCACTGCATCATCTTTACAAACATTCCAAATGTATGATCTTTTCTTTCCACAAAAAGAAGTTCTATTTCATAATCCGACACGCCATTGTGTAATCTGTGATGACTGGCTTCCTCCATAGCAAATGCCATCTTGGACACATCATCCCCCCGCAGCTTTCGGCTGGTCTGCCCCTGGAAACGGATCCGGAAGGAATATGCCCCCTCTCCCGGTGCAATCTTTCCAAGCAGTGGAAAAAGCTCTGAAGAAACAAGCGCTTCCGGAAGATGCTCCCAGTCTGCCATCACACCGGTCTTTTGCCGAAGCATAAACCACACCTCTTTGTAAAGCCGCAGTGCCAGCACTTCTGCCGGCCGCTCTGTCACCACAGCAACTCCCATAGGGAGTACCTTCACCTGACGGCATAAGGGTGTTGCCGCCTCCGCCAACGGCTCCATAAATGCCGGATCTGTCACCAGCAAAAGGCGTACAGGACCCTTCCAATTGGAAGGTGACGTGATCTTATGTCCCTTCTCCTTCCCCTTAGGGAACCGTTCCAGCACACCTTCCAGTGCCTTTCGCTCTTGGCGCAGATGCTTGGCATTTTCCTCTGTCAACGGTTCCTGCCGCAGTTCTTCCAGCACACTTTCGATTTCTTCCTTCATGTCTTCCTTATAAGAAATCATCTCATCTGCTGAAAATTTCTGCAACGCCTTTAAATAGGAAGTCTTTACAAAAAGCGTCTTCTCATCCCGATAAGACTGCCAGAGCTCAGATATCATATGCTGCCAGAGATTGTCCCCGGGAATTGCATCTGCCTCAGAAAGTACATTTGCCCTGGGAACTGTCCCCGGCTGCATCTGGCGCAGATCCCCTATGAGAAGAGCCGCGTTTTTTCGCACCTTAGGGTCTTCATGCTTCAGGCATGTCTCCCACAATGTCACAGCATCTGCCTCCATACAGCAGCCCACAACAAGCCCTCTTTCCGCCGGGTCCGCCTGACGTAACATTTCCCGCAAACTGCTGAGATTTTCCCGCACATTTTCCTGACTTTTAATTTCCTCTATCTTTTGTCTGACTTCACTCATCATCTTACATCTTTACTCCAAATATTTATTGCTTTTCCTGCTCGCCCACACGGTATTTTCTGGGAGACATCCCGTAGGCTTTTTGAAACAGACGGTGAAAATAACTGACATTCTCATATCCCACCGCCACAGCGATATCCCCAACAGAAAGCCGGGACGTGGACAGCAGGTAGGCTGCCTGCCGCATGCGCTTGGCCTGTACCAGATCCGTATAGGTTTTACCCGTCAGCCGTTTGATGGTGCGGCTGAGCCAGTGCAGGTCATAATGAAGCATCTGGGCCAGATCCGACAGTTCTCCGTCTTTATAATTTTCCTCCACAAATCGGTACACCATCATCAAAAGTTCCTGCTCCTGCTGGTTGCGTCCCACGTCCACCTTGTCTGTAACATTCATCAGCTGCATCAGCAAAAGGCCCATGGTAGCCTGGTTGATGCTGCGCTTATACACTTGCTGATGATGCAGTGTCCAGATCAGATTTTCCATGAGATTCTGGATAGGCAGCACATCTGCCACCTGAAAACGAAGATAACTAATGTCCTCGTTCTCACTCTTCAGGCAATCCAGAAGGAAATCCCGGATGTAATTGTCTTCCTCCCCCAGCATAGTCAGGGCATAATCAAAAAAAGCCGGCAGGATGATAAAATTGACTGCAATATCATCCTCTCCCGCAGGAAAGATTTCCTGAGTGGCATTCTGATTCAAAAAAAGCAGTTCCCCCTGCTTCAGCACGATCTCTTCCCCGTTGATCTTGTGGGTGGTGCTTCCGGAGCACATGTAGATCAGCTCCACAAAATTATGGGTATGAGGAGGAAAATGCACAAACCGGGTGTGAGTGCGGATCTGAATTGACTTACCGCTCTCTAACAGTTTTCTGCTGTCTACCACATGGGAATTGGAACTGTAATACAAAGTATCGTCCACTTCCGACGCACCATCTAAAATTTTTTGTTCCTCCGGCGTGATCTTCCGCAGTTCCGCCAATAACTGTGCATTCATACTCCCGTATCTTCTTCCCTTACTTACTCTTCTGCATCATCCTCTGCAAATTCTTCTGTATCATCCTTTGTGCTTTTTACTCT
>CAMEWP010000170.1 GCA_945946605.1 uncultured Pseudobutyrivibrio sp.
TTTTCTCTCTGTCTTTGACTCTGGTCTCTCCTTTGTTGGTTGTGGCTATTTTTACAACGCTCCGGGACAAAACCATATAAACCAGGGCAAACAAGGCCGCCACAATCCCTGCAAAGATCAGCATGGAAAGCCCATTTCCCATAGCCGCATGACCCATGTGATAGAAGGGATAAAGATAACTTTTCATCTTATTCCCTATCTCGCCCGGATTTTCCGCCATGCCCTCCATAAAGCTGAAAGCCTTCATGTAAACAACATAGTAAGCAGCAAAAAATGCCAGCGATAAGAATACGGTTACGATGGTTTTATTTTTCAATTTGCTGCCGATCAATGCCACCACAAATCCAAGAACACAGGAAAGGGTCAGAATCAATATGGAAAGCATCAACGTGACCAGAATACTAAAAACATATCCCCACCAGGGCAGTTTTACATTAAGGAACAGCACCAATACCGCCGGGATCATCACGATCAGTTCATACATCAGTCCCATTAAATAAACGCCCACCAGACGGACCATTAGTATTTTGTAACTGGGTATCGGCATGGAGAGAAGCAGGTCATTATCCTTGGCCTGGTAAAGGGAAGTATAGGTGTTAAACACACTTCCGAACACTCCTAAGGCAAGGGCAATGAGTCCCATCATTACCATATACATCCACCCAAGGTCCACAGATACCAGTGGCTGGCACAGGGAATCTGCCACCGTCCAGAAAATAAAGCCCAGATATCCGAAAAGAAACAGATACAGGATCACGTATCCCATAATTCCTTTTGCACTACGGTTTTTGCCTGTTTTTCGATCCTGGTATATCCATGCAAAAACCTCCATCAATTGTTTTTTGAGAAGTGCTCTTGTCATTTTACATCCTCCAATTCCAGGAATACATGTTCCAGAGATGCATCTCCTTTGACTTCTTCCATGGTTCCGCTCTTGATCAGTTTTCCACCGGAGATGATGGCCACCTTATCGCAAAGTTTTTCAGCCACTTCCAACACATGAGTGGAAAAGAAAATGGAACAGCCCTCATCACACATTTCCCGCATGATCTCTTTGAGCAGATGGGACGCTTTCGGGTCCAGGCCTACAAAGGGTTCATCCATGATGATCAGTTTCGGTGTATGGATCAATGCCGATATGATCACCAGTTTCTGTTTCATACCATGAGAATAGGAAGAAATCGGCTGGGCCAGGTTCTCCGTCAGTTCAAAAGCTGTAGCATATTTCCGGATGCGCTCCTGCCGCACATCTGCGTCCACTGCAAAAATATCTGCTATAAAATTCAGATACTGAATTCCTGTCATGAATTCATAAATGTCCGGATTATCCGGAATGTATGCGATTTTCTTTTTACACTCTATGGGATTTTCCCTTACGGATGTTCCATCAATATAGATCTCCCCGTTGTCAAACTGCAGGATCCCACAGACCGCCTTGATGGTGGTCGTTTTACCGGCACCATTATGGCCAATAAACCCATAGATCTCTCCCGGACAGATATGCAGGCTCAGATAGTCTACGGCTTTTTTCTCTCCATATGTTTTCGTCAAATGATTAATGTGAAGCATTTTTCATTTCCTCCCCTTTTATAAAATTTCATTTTTGTTGTTATTTTTCTGTCTCTTTTTTGGGCACGCCTGCCACATGATTCATCTGACCACTTTTGATCAGCATCATCTGCCCGGTAAAAATCTGCCCCAGGCGATTGGCGATCTCCTCCTCTGTAAAATCGCAGACCTTCATGGCACAGAGGGATCCAATGCCAAAGGTATGGATCCACATTTGTTCAAAGAGAAGTTTTGCCTCCTCTTTCGTCATATCATAATCCTGCTGGATCAGTTCGATACATGTATCTGCCAGAGTTCCCAGTTCTCCCATGGTATCGGAAAAACTTTGTCCCTGTGGGTGCTCCTGCATAAAAAGGAGTTTGTATAACTCCGGTTCATGAATAGCATAAGATACCATCAACATTCCAATCCGTTTAAAAGCAGGGGAATACTCCCGAAAATCACTGGCATATGCTTCGAACTCCCGCATAGCAAGTTCCCTGGCTGCCCATTTCAGATCTTCCATATTGGAAAAGATCGTAAAGATGGGACTGACTGTAGTCCCCAATCGTTTTCCCACTTCCCGGGCGGTCAATGAAGACACACCGCTTTCTTTAATAATGTCCAATGCTGTAGCAGCAACTTCCTCTCTTGTAAATTTGGGTTTTGGAGGCATATTCTTCACCCTTTCTATTTTTATGTTTTATAACATCGTTCGGTAACTATGTTTTATTATAGTGAGATAATAGCATAATGTCAAGCATCAGCATCTCTCTTTCTTGACATCAAAAAAACAGCCCCCTGTTAGGCGATACCCAAAAGACTAAACTCTGACTTTTGGATTTCTCAACAGAGTGACTGTTCTCGTTTCTTATGGTACACATACACCCGATGTTACACATACACCCGATGTTACACATACACCCGATCGATCTGAAGTACGGCAAAATACTGGTGATCTTCCATTTCCATCACCATCTGCTTCATCTTCTCACTGACTTCCGCATCTGTAAGCTTGCAGTCATAGGGTACTGCAATATCAAAGATCAGATTGGTATGACTGTCTCCTTTTACCATACGAAAATCATGGATGGTCAGTTTGGGATCTATGGATTTTGCCATATTTGCTGCCACCTGTCGCAGTCTGGCCACTTCCTCATTATCGGATTCGATAGGATCCATATGGATGGTTGCCTGGCACTGCAGCCGGTTCCGCAGTTCCGATTCGATATTATCGATCTCATCATGAATTGCCAGAAGATCCCCCTTTGCCGGCACCTCTGCATGCAGCGTGATCATTCTTCTGCCCGGTCCATAATCGTGAACAATGAGGTCATGAACACCCTCCACAATATCATGGGACATTACCATGTCATAAATCTGATCCACCAGTTCCTGATCCGGTGCCTGACCCAACAGCGGATCCACCGTATCTTTCAGCGCATTCACACCGGAAAACAAGATAA
>CAMEWP010000171.1 GCA_945946605.1 uncultured Pseudobutyrivibrio sp.
CGAAGTTCCACACAGTCATGTTCCGGATGCAGCTCCTTAAAATGCCATTCCGGCGTATCCTCAATGGTGATCACCCGGTCCTCCGCCGGAATAAATCCGGAGAAAAATTTGGCACATTCCGTCTTACCAACCCCCGGCGGCCCACAGAATACAATATTTTTCTTCTCCCGGACACACTCTTTCAAAAAGTTCATCATCTGCATGCTGCAGTACTGATCCCGGATCATACGATCCTCCTTCAGTCTCACATAGGGCAGGGATTTGCGGATACAGATGCATCTGCCGGATAAGGCAACTGATTCATGCACAATGGTAATCCGCAGGGTGTCTGTCTCCGCCTCAAGGATGGGAGACTGTTTATGAAAAGGCTTACTGATCAGATTGGAGATCCGTTTGGTAAATTGTTCCACAAAGCCCTCCGGCAGCGTCACATCCGCTTTCCATCGGTGATTATTGCAATCTGTCAGCCATAAATTTCTGCCGTTATAATCAATATCCGTAATGCTGTCATCCTCAATATAAGGCGCCAGCAGTCCAAAATATTCCTTTTCCAGTTTTTCAAAGGGAGATCTTTCGTTCATTCATTTTCCTCTCCTTCTTTGGTGAAATGCTTCCGGAAGAGGTGCCGGTTGCATGGCGCCTCTTCCCTGCGGCATTTCCTTTTGATTTTGATGATTTCATTTCAAGATTGTCGGTTTCAGACATTAGGCTGTCAGGCCTGCTGCTGCATTGGCATTGGTGAAGAAGTTTTCGATCAATGTCTTAAAAGCTCCTCCCACAATACCTGTAGTGCCGTCACCGATCACAACAGTGATCAGACCGACCAGGGCTACGACTGCTACAACAGTAATCACTGCCGGGCCGTATTCTTTTAAAATCTCCTGCATGGGCGTTCCCCCCTTTCTGAATGAAATTAGGTAAAATGGATTGTTCGACGAACTGTCGAAATGGAATAAATCCACGACGCGTCACCCCTGACGCTTAGACTTTACAGCCAGCTGTTTCGCTTGCTGTGAAATAGATTCTATCATCTTTTGTCGAAAAACCAAGAAGCAGAAAAGCCATGTTTTACGCGCAAATTTTGTGCCTTTATCTAAAATTCATCTATTTTATTTGCCCAACTTTTTCTTCCAAAAAAGAGATGAAAATTTAGTAAAATTTTCCCAACATTTCTTTACTATTTCTCGTAAATTGACTATACTTATGGTCAGTACAAAAAGAAAAGGAGACAGATTATGGCACAGAATCCTATCGTCACCATTGAAATGGAAAACGGTGACATCATGAAAGCAGAATTATATCCTGAAATTGCCCCCAACACCGTAAACAACTTTATTTCCCTGATTCAGAAGGGATTTTATGACGGTGTGATCTTCCACCGGGTTATCTCCGGTTTCATGCTTCAGGGCGGCGATCCTGACGGCACCGGTATGGGCGGCCCCGGCTACTGCATCCCGGGAGAATTCTCCCACAACGGTTTCAAGAATGATCTGGCACACACTCCGGGTGTCCTTTCCATGGCCCGCACCATGGTTCCCGACTCAGCCGGCAGCCAGTTCTTTATCATGCACAAGGCAGCTCCCCATCTGGACGGAGAATATGCTGCTTTCGGCAAGATCACAGAAGGCATGGATGTGGTAAACAAGATCGCTGATGTAGTGACTGATTACTCTGATCGTCCCATGGAAACCCAGCGTATGAAAAAAGTAACTGTGGAAACCTTCGGTGTAGACTATCCCGAACCCACAAAGTGCTAACAGGGATCACAACAATGGGTTGTGTTTCGCCTTTGCATTAATCTTTGCATAAAATTTTGCACGCAAAAAGGAGCCTTATGCTCACATCCATGGATGCGGGCCCGGCTCCTCTTTTTCTTCTCTTATAACCTTCTTATCAGCTTCTTATCATCTTCTTATAATTTTTCCAGAACTTCTTTTGCAGCAGCAATATAGCTGTTCTCACAGTTGTAGATCTCACCTGCATCTGCAGCCTTGGCAAATTTTCGATCCATGGGCATTTTGCCAAGCACCGGGATCTGAAGATCTGCTGCCACTTCATCAATATGGCTGTCACCGTAAATATAGATCTTCTCGTCACAGTTCGGGCACTGCACATAGCTGTAATTTTCCACAACACCAAGCACCGGAATGTGCATCATCTGTGCCATGTTGTAGGCTTTTTTCACGATCATCTGCACCAGTTCCTGGGGAGATGTAACGATGACAACACCGTCCACCGGCAGAGACTGGAACACGGTAAGAGGTACATCGCCTGTTCCCGGAGGCATATCAACAAAAAGATAATCCAGATCGCCCCACTGTACATCTGTCCAGAACTGTTTCACCGCACCTGCGATCACCGGACCTCTCCAGATTACCGGAGATTCCTCATCTTCCAGCAGTAAATTAACGGACATGATCTTTGTGCCGTCTGCTGCCGGAATCGGGAAAGAACCTTCATCATTTCCCACTACCTGTCCCCGTACACCGAACATCTTGGGAATGGAAGGACCTGTAATATCCGCATCCAGGATACCCACCTGATACCCTGCCTTTGCCATCATGGATGCCAGTGTGGAAGTAACGAAAGATTTTCCTACACCACCTTTACCACTGACAACACCGATGACATGTTTAATATGGGAATTGGGATTTGCCTCCTCCAAAAAACTGGTTTTCTGCTGTCCGGATGCAGATGCACATCCCTCGCAGCTCTCTTTTGAACAACTGGATGCCCCTGCGCATCCCTGCTTTTCTTCTGCCATTTTATTTTCCTCCTAATGATTCTTTTCCTGTGCAGCCTTTGCTTTCTTACAGAAAATCTCTTTCAGACTTTCCTCATAAGGCGCTTTTGCCACACCAAACTCTGTCACGATCCCAGCGATGAGGCTGTGGTCTGTCACATCAAATGCCGGATTAAACACCTTCACACCTTCCGGCGCCATCCGCTGTTTGTACCACATTTCCGTCACTTCTTCCGC
>CAMEWP010000172.1 GCA_945946605.1 uncultured Pseudobutyrivibrio sp.
TTCCTGGTTAGTATTCCGTTGGAAGCGGAAGACGGCAGCTGGATTTATGATGTAACGGCCAGTCCAAAAGCAGAGGATTATGAACTGGTGGATATCACCGTAAACAAGGTCTGGAGCGGAGAGGAAAAAAATGTTACCCGGCCTTCTTCTGTTACCGTGTACCTGTATCGTGATGATGTGATGGTGGAACAGGCAACCTTAAGCGACGGGAATCACTGGAGTCATACCTGGAAAGACATGGAAAAGAGTAACCGTTATTCTGTGAAGGAAGGGGATGTCAAAGGTTATACAGCCACCTATGCCCGGGAAGGATACAACTTTACCGTTACCAACACTGCAAAAGTTGCACAGACCGGACAGCTGAACTGGCCTGTTCCGGTACTGGCAGGCTGTGGTATTCTGTTGTTTGCTGTAGGATGGGTGCTTGTAAAACGGAAACAATGGGATGAAAAATCATGACAAAAGAAAAGATGCCTGCAGGCAGGAACGTTGGATATTTTTTCATGGTGCTGGGAACGCTTATGATCGCGGCAGCCATGGCACTGGTATTTTACAATAATCAGGAGAATGTGGATGCCGGAAAGGCGGCGGCAGATGTTCTTTCGGAGGTAAAAAGTGCCATGGACAGCGGGAGTATGCCTTCCGATGCTGTAGAGGAAGAACTGGTGCATGGTATGCCGGCAGCAGAAATTAACGGATACCAGTACGTGGGCTACCTATCCATTCCTGTGCTAGAACTGGAGCTTCCCGTTATGGCGGAGTGGGATTACACAAGGCTGAAGACGGCACCCTGTTGGTATTATGGATCCACAACAACAGATAATCTGGTGATCTGTGCGCATAATTATAACCGCCACTTTGGGCGGTTAAAAAATCTTCAGACAGGGGATCTTGTATCTTTCACACAGATGGACGGTACTGTGATCGCATATGAAGTGGTGATCGTGGAAACTTTAGAGCCCACAGAGGTCAGTGCCATGTTGGAAAGTGGCTATGATCTGACCCTTTACACCTGTACCTACGGCGGACAAAGCCGTGTGACGGTACGGTGCAACCGGGTGGGATCCCCTTAATCATCTCCCAGCAGACAGGCAGCCAGCCGGTCATTATCCTCAGGAAGCATAAAGCAGAAGCGGATATACTTGTCGCTGAGGAAAGGGAAAGTAGAACAATCCCGTATCATCATACCCTGACGGATGGCTTTGTCAAACAGTTCATCGCTGGTATGGTGATCTAAAATTTTCAGCAGCATAAAGTTGGCCCCGGGACGATAGGGGTGAAATTTATCAGAAGAAGCAAACATATCATAGATCCGGTTGCGCTCAGAAAGAATGAGCTGCCGGGTCTTTTTGATATATTCCTCATCTGTAAACATTAATTCTCCGGCAACAGCAGCAAGAGAGTTGATCATCCAGGGATTCTTGAACTGGTTGATGCTGCGCAGAAGATCCATATTTCCGGTGATGGCATAGCCAAGGCGCAGGCCCGGAGCAGAAAAAAATTTGCTGGTGCCTCTGAGGATGATGATATTGTTATAATATGCGGTGAGAGGAACGGCAGTGATCTCGTGTACATTGTCGCAAAATTCCACATAGGTCTCATCTACCATCACATAAATGTCATGTTCCTTGCATACATCCAGAATCTTGCGCATATCCTCACGCTTCACACAGCTGGAAGTAGGGTTGTTGGGATTGCACAGCACCAGAAGATCCAGACTGTCATTGAGTTTGGAAGTAAAATGAGTGATGTCCAACTGATAATCTAACTCTTCCTTCAGCGGATAATAAAGGGTGGTGCCGCCACCCAGAGAGATTTCTCTTTCATATTCGGAATAAGTAGGACCTAAGATCATGGCACGCCTGGGATGGGTGATCTGGATAAATAAAGAGATCAGCTCTGTGGATCCGTTGCCCACAATGATCCGCTCAGGAATGGTTCCGGCGTAGTCGGCAATGCATTTTCTTAAGGAAGTATATTCGCGGTCCGGATAGGATGTAATGGCATCTATGTGATCGATGAGACATTCCCGCAAACGGGGTGAGATTCCCAGCGGATTTACATTAGCTGAAAAACTGGTAATATCTTCCTTTTTAATGCCGTAAACTGCTTCTATTTTTTCTAAGTCACTTCCGTGGAAATGATCCTTTGGTGTCACCATGATTCTTCCTCCTGTATCACAACATGTTTATTGCATGTTCCGTCTAAAACATTTATAATTTATTATAATCATAAATGCGAAAAAAGCAAGAAAGTACAGGTGGAGTGCGTTGCGCAAGAAGATCTGGCGGATGTCGGAAGATCAATTTGATAAAGAAAATCCCAGACTTGTCTCCTCAGTTGAGCAGATTGAGATATCCGGTTACCCCGATGACAATATCACCGGGGAATTTGAGTTGTCTGTGACCAATGGTCTGTCTGCCAGAGGTATGATCTTTTCCTCCAATCCCTATGTGGTGTGCCTGAATCCCCAGTTTGACGACAGCCGGATCAAAGTCCGGTATCGTGTTTACAGTGAGTCTTTTTTAGAGGGGGATGAGCTGGAGGGATATTTTACAGCCCTTTATAACGGCGGGGAGCTGCGGATCCCTTATCAGGTAAAGATTTTGGAGCGATTCCCCATGACATCCATTGGAGAGATCCACAGCCTTAGTGATTTTACGGAACTGGCCAGGGAGCATTGGAATGAAGCTATCCGGCTTTTCTGGTCAGGGGATTTTGCGCATTTTATTGCAAAGCAGGGGGAACAACTCAGACTGCTCTATGAAGGATACGCAAGATCTTTGCCCGGGTCCGCCAATCTGGAGGAGTTTCTGGTAGCTGCCGGCTGTAAGGAACCGGTCTCCTTTGAAGTGAAGGAAGAACAGAGATGCTTTTACGTCCGGAAGGAGAACCAAAAAGAAGGGATCAGTAGCACCAAGTATCAGTGGGGATAGATTGCCATTCAGGAGGAAAGCAA
>CAMEWP010000173.1 GCA_945946605.1 uncultured Pseudobutyrivibrio sp.
CCTCCAGTTTTCCATAACGGATATTTTCCATAATGCTGCCCTTGAACAGCCATGCATCCTGCAGTACCATACCGAAATTTTCACGAAGATTGCTTCTCTTAAATTCCCTGATGTCATGACCGTCTACCTGAATAGAGCCCTTATTGACATCATAAAATCTCATAAGAAGTTTTACCATAGTAGTCTTTCCGGCACCGGTAGGACCTACGATAGCAACCGTCTGTCCCGGTTCCACATGGCAGGAGAAATCATGTATAATGATCTTATCCGGGTTATAACCGAACTGAACATGATCAAAAGTAACTGCACCGGAGATCTGGCTGGAATCAGCCACCAGAGTCTCATTCTGTGATTCTTCCGGCTCATCTAAAAATTCAAACACACGCTCTGCCGCTGCAACCATGGACTGGATCATATTGGAAACCATGGAAAGCTGCATGATAGGTGATGTAAAGTTCTTTACATACTGAATGAAGGCCTGAATATCACCTACTGTGATAGCACCACTTACTGCCATAATACTTCCCACAATGGCAACAGCCACATAGGCCAGATTTCCCACAAAATTCATAATAGGCTGCATCAGTCCGGACAAGAACTGTGATTTCCATGCAGACTGGAACAAAATATGATTCTTTTCTCTGAAGCGCTGTACTTCACGCTCTTCCCGGTTGTATGATTTTACAATATTCTGACCGCTGAAGGTCTCTTCCACCTGCCCATTGATCTCGCCTAAATATTTCTGCTGTGCAACGAAATATTTCTGGGAAATGCCCACAACAATAGCGATCAGACCCAAAGATACCGGAAGGATCGCAAGCGCGATCAAAGTCATCAGCGGGCTGATGGAAAGCATCATGGCAACCACACCAATCATGGTGGCCACACAGGAGATCATCATGGTAATGGACTGACTCATATTGCTTCCTAAAGTATCCACATCATTGGTAATACGGGACAGTACTTCACCTACTGTCTTGGATTCAAAATATGACATGGGCATCCGATGGATCTTCTGGGAAATGTCTTCACGCATACGGTATGTCATCTTCTGGGATACCGTGGACATAATAAATCCCTGCAAAAATGCCATCAGCGCACTGCCAAGATAAATTGCAATACAAAACAGAAGAATCTGACCGATCTTTGCAAAATCAATTCCTCCGGTTCCATTGATAACAGCAACAGATCCGTTATACAGTTCCGTGGTGGCAAGGCTCAAGACCTTCGGTCCAACCACATTAAACACTGTACTGCAAATAGTAAACAGGATTACCATAAAAATGGAGATCTTATATAATCCCACATAATGGATGAGTTTTTTGACGGTACCCTTAAAATCCTTTGGCTTATCCTTCGCACGACCCGGTCCCATACCGCCTCTTTTTTTCGGGCGCTGCATCGTCTTGTTCTCGCTCATTAACATGCACCTCCCTTTGTCTTGTTGATCTCCGCTTCACTCAGCTGAGATTTTGCAATTTCCTGATATGTTTCACACTCTGACAACAACTGGGCATGAGTTCCGATGCCGGCAATCCGCCCTTCATCCAGCACAATGATCTGATCGGCATGTAAAATCGTACTGATACGCTGCGTCACAATGATCACGGTAGCTTTGGATGCATAGTCAAACAGAGCTTTCCGCAGTGTTTTATCGGTCTTATAATCAAGTGCTGAAAAACTATCATCAAACAGATAGACCTTCGGGTTCTTGGCAACCGCCCGGGCAATGGACAATCTCTGCTTCTGTCCGCCGGACACATTGGTTCCTCCCTGTGAAATAGCGCTGTCATATTTTTTCGGCTTTTCTTCCACAAACTCTTCCGCCTGGGAAATCCGGGATGCCTGTATCATCATCTCATCTGAAATGGAATCGTCTGCATATTTAATATTGGATCTGATGTCTCCGGAAAACAGTACCGCCTTCTGGGGCACATATCCGATATTTTCTCTCAGTTTTTTCTGGGAAATATCTCTGATATCAATTCCATCCATACGAATACTTCCCCCTGTCACTTCATAGAGACGCGGGATCAGATTCAGCAAAGTAGACTTTCCGCAGCCCGTACTCCCAATGATGGCTGTAGTCTGGCCCGGTTTTGCCGTAAAGCAAAGATCAGACAGCACATCTGCATCCGCATTGGGATACCGGAAGCAGACATGATCAAAACAGATCTCTCCGTCTACCTGGACAAGTTCATCATCTCTTGTCTTTTCTGCATCAATGATAGATGCCAGGGTATCAATGACTTCCTGTATTCTGGCAGCAGCCACAGCGGATCTGGGCAACATCACAGAGATCATGGTAAGCATCAAAAATCCCATGACAATGACCATGGTATAGTTAATAAACGCCATAATCTCTCCCACCTGGGTCCGACCGGAATCGATTCCATGAGCGCCGAACCATACGATAGCCACGGATACGCCATTCATCACCAGTGACATAAGCGGGGACATACATGCCATCACTCTGTTGGTAAACAACTGTGTGTTCATCAGTTCTCTATTGGCATGTTCAAACCGTTCCTTTTCATGCTCTTCTCTTGAGAAGGCACGGATAACGGAAATTCCGGTAAGGATCTCTCTGGAAACCAGATTCACCTTATCCACCAGTTTCTGCATCATTTTGAATTTCGGCATGGTAAGCTGCATCAATATGATCACAAGGCTCAGCACTGCCACAACTGCAACAACGATCAGCCAGTTCATACCTGTATCTGTACCGGAGATCATAATGATTCCGCCTATGGCAAGAATAGGTGAATAGATTACCATACGAAGCATCATTACCGTAACCTGCTGTACCTGCTGTACATCATTTGTACACCTGGTGATAAGAGAAGCCGTAGAGAACTGGTCAATTTCTTTGCCTGAGAAATGGATCACACTTGTATAAACTTTCTCTCGCAGATCCCGTCCAATGGAAG
>CAMEWP010000174.1 GCA_945946605.1 uncultured Pseudobutyrivibrio sp.
AGTTCTCTGGGAGGCTGCTGCCGCTGTCTGAGGGAACAGAGGGCACAGGAGAGCACTTTGGAATCCATACCGGAACAGATATTGAAATCCTGGAATATGATTACAGGAGCAGCGCGGATCGAACTGGCAAATCATCCGGATTTTCAGGAAAAATATGTACAGTATCTTTCTTTTCCAGAAAATCAGCGATAAATAAAAGAGGAAAACTATGGAAACACGGGAAATATTGGAAATGCTGCAGCAGGGGACTATGACCATTGAGGAAGCGGAAGGTCACCTGCGGCGGCAGCCTTTTGAAGATATGGGGTATGCCAAACTGGATATGCATCGGAAGGTCCGTTCCGGATTTGCGGAGGTGATCTTTTGCAGCGGGAAGTCGGATGAACATCTGCTGGAGATTTTTCGCCGTCTGTACGAGACGGATGGGGAGGTGTTCGGGACAAGAGCAGATGAACATCAGCATGAACTGCTGGCCAGGGAATTTCCCCAGGTGGAATACGATCCTTTGTCTCATATCGTTAAAATAGAGCGCAGGGATAAAGAACATATCGGAAATGTTGCAGTGGTTACGGCCGGCACAGCAGATATTTCTGTGGCGGAGGAAGCTGCACAGACGGCGGAATATTTTGGTACGAAGGTAAATAGAATTTATGATGTGGGTGTCAGCGGCATTCACCGACTGTTTTCCCAGCTGGATGTGATCCAGGAAGCAAACTGCATTGTGGCTGTGGCAGGTATGGAAGGCGCCCTGGCCAGCGTTGTGGGAGGGCTGGTGGATAAGCCGGTGATCGCAGTCCCTACATCTGTGGGATATGGCGCCAGCATGCATGGTTTGTCAGCACTTCTTACCATGATCAATTCCTGCGCCAATGGGATTGCTGTGGTAAATATTGATAATGGATACGGCGCAGGTTATATGGCAACCCAGATCAACCGTCTGGCGGTTCATGGAAGCACGCAGGAGGGGAGAAGATAAAATGGCAAAACAGTTATATTTTGAGTGTGCCAGCGGTATCAGCGGGGATATGACAGTTGCGGCGCTTCTGGATCTGGGAGCATCAGAAAGAGTGTTGTTGGATACACTGGCAACCCTTCCCATAGAAGAACCCTATGAGATCCGGATTACAAGAGTGGAAAAATCAGGACTGGATGCCTGTGATTTTCTGGTGGAACTGCCGGGAAATGAAGAGTTCCGGGATCATGACATGGAATATCTCCATGGACATGGCGGGGATCATGGGCAGGAACCGGTGGCATTACATAATCCATCTCATGGAACCCATCACCATGGCCGCACCCCGGCACAGATTGGGGATATTTTTGAAAGATCCGGAATGACCCAAGGGGCAAAGGACATCGCCTTTCGGATCCTGGATGTGCTGGCCAAAGCTGAGGCGGCGGTTCACGGAAAAGACATCAGTCAGGTACATTTTCACGAAGCCGGTGCCACGGATTCCATTATAGATATTGCATCTGTTGCTATTTGCCTGGATAATATCTGGGCGGATGGCGTCATCGTTACAGAATTGTCAGAGGGCCATGGAAGCGTCCGCTGTCAGCATGGCCTTTTGCCTATCCCGGTGCCGGCAGTGACACAGATCGCTTCGGAGTATGGATTGAAGTTTCATTTTCTTCCGGTGGAAGGAGAGCTGGTAACACCAACGGGAGCAGCCATTGTGGCAGCAGTTGCCACTTCAGATCAGCTGCCTTCCCAGGTAAAGATACGGGGCTGCGGTCTGGGGGCAGGAAAGAGAAGTTATGATGTGCCGGAGGTGCTTCGCATCTTTTTGCTGGAAACAGAAACGGAAGAGGAAACCGATAGGGATCAGATCTGGAAACTGGAAACAAATATCGATGACTGCACCGGTGAAGTGCTTGGTTATGTCATGGACCGTTTGTTTGATGCTGGTGCCAGGGATGTGAGTTATCTGCCGGTGTTCATGAAAAAGAACCGGCCGGCATATGAACTGCATGTGATCTGTGAAAAGCAGGATGTGCCCCGGATGGATGACATTAGTTTCCGGGGGACGACAACCATTGGAATCCGGAAAAGAAAAATGGAACGCAGCATCCTTCCAAGGGAAGTACGGGTTGTGGAAACCAGCCTGGGCAAGGCAAGGGTGAAGATCTGCAGGATCGGTGATGAGATAAAGGTTTATCCCGAATATGACAGTGCATCTGCACTGGCCCGGGAACATGGCCTTCCTCTGGAGCAGGTTTTTTGCATGATCAGGCAGGAGTGCAGTGAGATAGAATTTTAAAAACGAAGAAGGAGAATTTTAAAAACGAAGAAGGAGCTGATAGAAAATGATTCGTTTCTTATCTAAAATATTTATTCATGACAGTGAAAATTATCAATCCCCGGAAGTGCGGCAGAAATATGGAATGCTCTGCGGTATTGTGGGAATCGCGCTAAATGTGATCCTTTTCGCAGGGAAATGGGTGGCCGGAATGGTCAGCGGCTCTATCGCCATCACGGCGGATGCCTTTAACAACCTTTCCGATGCGGGCTCTTCGGTTATCACATTGTTTGGATTTAAACTTTCCGGCCAGAAGCCGGATCCGGAGCACCCCTTCGGGCATGGGAGAATGGAGTATATTTCAGGGCTGCTGGTGTCCGTTGCGATCCTTATCATGGGATTTGAACTGGCAAAATCCTCTGTGGAGAAGATCCTTCATCCCCAGGCCATTGACAGCAGTCCGGTGGTATATGGCATACTGATCGCATCCATTCTGGTAAAATTATACATGTATTTTTATAATCGCAGCGTTGGGAAAAAGATATCCAGTGCGGCCATGAAAGCCACAGCAACAGACAGTCTCAGTGATACGGTGGCTACGAGCCTGGTTCTTCTGGCAACCCTGATCAGCCAGCAGACGGGATTCCTTCTGGATGGATGGTTCGGTGTGCTTGTAGCGGTATTTATC
>CAMEWP010000175.1 GCA_945946605.1 uncultured Pseudobutyrivibrio sp.
TGTGCTTATCACATATTTATTTTTACACATCCTATCACTTTTACGCGTTAAAGCCAAGAAGTTTATCTATTATCATTACCACTCCAGGATTACCTTAAACAGATCGCCGTCCACTTCCACACGGAAAGTTCCCTTCTGCAGCTCCGTGAAACTTTTGGCAATGGCAAGCCCCAGACCGGATCCTTCTGTATTTCTGGATTTATCACCCCGGACAAAACGCTCTGTCAGTTCATCCGGCGACACATTCAGCTCCTCTGCGGAGATGTTTTTTATGATCACCGTCACATGCTCCCCTGCCGTTTTCACATCAATGTAAACTCTGCTGCCGGGCATAGCATATTTTTCCACATTCACAAAAAGATTTTCAAAGATGCGGTAGGTCTTCTGGTTATCCAGCTGGAGAATCACCTTCTCCTCCGGCACATTCCACCGCAGTTCCATACCCATGGCATCCAGTTTTTCCCTGTGTTCCACCACAACCTGGCGCATGAGATTTACCAGATCCACATCCATAAGATCCAGGGTCACATTGGCGCTCTGGGCTTTGCTCATCTCAAACAGATCCTCAATAAGCACCTTCAGGCGAAATGCTTTCCGTTCCAGGGTTTCAATATAGGACGCCCGTTCCTCATCCGTGATATCATCTTTTTTCAGCAGTTCTATATAGGTAGTGATGGCCGTCAGGGGTGTTTTCAGGTCATGGGAAACATTGGTGATCAGCTCTGTTTTCATCCGCTGGCTTTTTACTTCCTCATTTACTGCCTTTTTAAATCCTCCCCGGATACGGTTCAGTTCATCCCTCATGGGATTAAACATTCCCATGTCCTCCATTGGCATTTCATTCAGATCGCCCTCCGCCATCCGGTTCATGGATTCCTGCAGTTTCCGATAGTCTGCCGCAATCTTATCGTAAAAATGCTGCAGAAGGAAAAACAGTACCACAGAGTACAGCACCAATCCCACAAGACCAAAGATCCAGATGAAGATCAAAAGTGCCAGCACAACAAAATTAATGATGACAACCTTTAAGATGGTACTGGTTCCCTTTTGGGTAAAATCCAGATGATGTATCTCATCCTTAAAATCATGCCAGAGTTTCCGGCATTTGTTTACTATTTTTCTAATTCCCCTGTATAGGAAACGGAGCAGGCCATAACCCAGGCTGTACTGGCGCACATACTCTGCCGGTCCAAGGGTAAACATCGGACGTAAGCAGATCATGCTGATCATTCCCAGGGCATACATGGAAAACAGAACTGCTGCTATAACTGTCACCTGAAGGATATTGTCTATATTTGCATAGGTAAAGGGCCAAAGTTGAGCAAAAATATCACGCCATCCTATATCCATAAGGGACCACATGATCTCACCGTAGCATACGGACAATGCTGCCGCTACGATCAAACCTGCCACACCGATTTCCGCCACATAGCAGTATCCCTTCCGCTGATAGGAGATGCCTTTCCAGATATGTCTGCTGGTAAGGAAGATCACTGCCAGCAGCACCAAAAGCATGGACGCTGCATAGGGGACCAGGGAAGCGATCATGGCAGCCTCGCGCCCCTCTGCGTAATCATAGACCGGGGATATTACACTGTTTTCACAGATTCCGAAAGCTACTGCATAGTCCTGAGGGCCGTTCAGCCGGAGCAGATCCAGATTGTCCACCATCCCATTTCTGTACTCATAGTCGGAAATGGCAGACACAAGACCATCGTCTTCATATGCAGCGTTCAGATAAAACAGCACATCTTCCTCATCAATATCATCCGGGCATGTCAAAATCTCGACCGAAAGATTCTTTGTCTGCTGGTTTCCGAAATAAAGCACAAAGGCCAGATCATACTCCTGCAGCTGCGCATCCTTCTCCACCGACTCCCGGACAACTTCCCAGGAGCCACTGATGCTATACATATCATAGGCAAAGGATTCATAATCCTGTCTCCATTCATTGATAATGGAAGAAATAGCCATGGCTGCTTTTGTATCCGTCGTTTCTGCATCCAATGATATTCCGGCATAATCTTTGATAAACGCTCTGCCTGCTCTCTCCTCTTCTGAGAGCATGCTGTCATACCCTGTCACATCATCCTGATACATCACATATGTGCTGTGATAGATCCTTGAAAGATTATCGGTATCCAGTTCCTTTGTATATAAAGAACCGCCGCTTGTCTCTTCCACCGCCCGGCACAATTCCGGGTACATCCACAGATTGGCCACCGTTATCGCAGCAATCAAAAGAATCCCCAGAAAGATCCGAAGTCCTAATTTATTTCCCTTATTGTTTTTCAATTTTGTATCCAACACCCCACACCACCTTTAAATATTTTGGTTCTTTCGGGTTAATCTCGATTTTGTCCCGAATATTTCTCACATGTACCATAATCGTATCCGTATTCACTGCCTTTTCATTCCACACACGCTCGTAGATCTCATCTGCGGAAAACACTCTTCCGGGATATCTCATGAGAAGACGCAGGATCTTAAATTCCATGGGTGTCAGTTTCACCTTTTCCCCATCTACAAAAAGTTCCACGGTATCTTCATTCAATTCCAGTCCGCCCACCACATAAACATGGCTTTGTTCCGCCGTCTGACCGTTCATATTGGAAAAACGCGTGTAGCGCCGCAGCTGGGAATTGACCCTTGCCATCAGTTCCAACGGCGTAAAGGGTTTTGTCACATAGTCATCCGCTCCGATATTTAATCCTATCACCTTGTCTGTTTCTTCCGACTTTGCAGAGAGCATGATCACCGGAAAATCGTACTTTTCCCGCAGTTTCATCACCATGGTCACTCCGTCCATCACCGGCATCATCACATCCACAATGGCCAGATGTACCTCATTCTCCTCCAGTGCCTGCAGTCCCTCACGTCCATTCGCCGCCTTGACCACTGTGTAGCCCTGAT
>CAMEWP010000176.1 GCA_945946605.1 uncultured Pseudobutyrivibrio sp.
TTTTGTCAATCTGCTCACCATGTTCTCCAACCCCTTTATGGGAATTATTGTTGGTATTTTATTTACGGCGGTTCTCCAGAGTGCTTCCGCTTCCGTAGGTATTTTGCAGGCGCTTTCCGTTATGGGAGCCATCAATTTTGCTACGGCATTTCCTATTACGCTGGGAATCGGTGTGGGAGCTGCCTGCCCGGTGCTGCTTTCTGCCATCGGAACCAATAAAAACGGAAAGCGGACAGCACTGATCTATCTTATCAATGATGTGCTGGGTATGCTGATCTGGGGCACGGTCTTTTATGCGGTCAATGCCTTTGTGCACTTCCCCTTTATGGATATGACCATGAGTCCGGTTTCCATCGCCACACTGAACACGGTGTATCGTATGGCGACAGTTCTGGTGCTGTTCCCCTTCATCAAGCAGATTGAGAAACTGGTCTGCACCCTGATCAAGGACAGCCCGGAAGATCTTGAAGAACAGGCTGACTTTGACCTTTTGGAGGAACGGTTTCTGGATTATCCTGCACTGGCTATCGGACAGAGCCATACAGCCATGAATGGTATGGCAAAAAAAGCAAGGAAGAATATCCTGCGTGCCATCAGTCTGATGGACGATTATTCTGAGGACCGGTATCAGAAGGTTCAGGAGAAGGAAAACCTCATCGACAAGTATGAGGATAAACTGGGAACTTATCTGATGCAGCTCACCGGTCGTGAAATGATGACACCACAGACAAAGGAGGTTTCCGTACTGCTGCATACAGTGACGGATTTTGAACGACTGGGAGATCATGCGGTAAATATTTCCAATACCGCCAATGAACTTCATGAAAAGAAGATTTCTTTCTCTGATGAGGCAAATTATGAGCTGAATATTCTGGAGGGAGCGGTAAAAGAGATTTTGGATATGACCATCAAGGCATTTTGCGAGGACGATACCAAACTGGCATTCCGTATCGAGCCCCTGAAGGAACTGATCCTGGTGCTTTGCTCTGAATTAAAATCCAGGCATATTGTGCGTCTGCGGGTAGGAAAATGTGATCTGAAGCAGGGATTTTCCTTTAACAATCTTTTGACAGATTTTGAGAGGATTGCGGCCCATTGTTCTAACGTGGCGGTGGCAATGATCGAGGCAGAAATGTCAGATTTTGATACCCATGAGTATCTTAAGAGTATCCGGGAACTGGAAAATAAACAGTATCTGCAGATCTATGAAGAGTACGAGGAAAAGTACGATATCAACGGATATAAGAGCCGCAAGAAGAAATAAGGCATAGGAATTTTGACAGAATCTGATACAATATCATCAGGAAGAGAAGTACATCAGGAAGAGCAGTACATCAAGAAGAGAAGTGCATCAAAAGGGCAGTACCGCGGCAAAAGTGGGAGAGATATGATTGTCAGATTTTTAAAGACGGAAGAGATAACAGAAGAACGCTGGCGGGGCATGTGGGAGAGCCTTAGTGCGGAGAGACAGCAGAAGGCAAGGACATGTGGTACCGGGAAGGGACAGCTGCAGTCTGTGGCGGCCGGATTTCTTCTGGAGACCATGTTGAAGGAAAGCAAAATCGATCCGCCTTATCATTACAAAACAACAGAAAATGGGAGACCATATCTATTGCTGCCGGATGGAGGCTGTGGAGAAGAACGGGGAATCTTCTTCTCCATATCCCATACCGATGGGATGGTGGCCTGTGCCCTGGATCATGGGCCGGTGGGGATTGATGTGGAACCTCTGGATGAGAAAAAAGCCGGGCGTCTGGGTAAGCGGATCTCCGGCCGTTTTTTTACAGAGGAGGAGAAGCGGTATCTGGAAGAAATTATGTGCCGGGAAAAGGATGGTAAAATTTCTGACTTTACCCAGGCCTTTTACAGCATATGGACCTGTAAGGAAGCGGCAGCCAAATTTCTTGATCAGCCCCTGACAAAGGTGATAGGCAGGGTAAATTGTGTGAAGAGAGTATCGGAGCAGAATTCGCCGGAACGACAGGAATATGTGCTGCGTAAAGAACTGATGTGTGACGGGCAGCAGATGCGCCTTCGGTTTATGAGAGAAAAGGGCAATGCGGCAGATTATATGGTGGCAATATGTTCGGCGGCTGAAAATGGCGGTGAAAATCATTGACAATGAAGAGGAATGTGCTAAAATTATTTTTAATGTGAGTACATCAGAGGGATGTTATGCGCATCTCGGGAAAAGAAAGGAAAGAAAGATTATGCAGACAAGGGTTATGTCAATTTTAGTAGAGAACACACCCGGATTACTGAGTCATGTTTCCGGTTTGTTCAGCCGAAGAGGTTACAATATTGACAGCTTTTCAGCGGGTGTTACCGCCGACCCGAGATTCACACGCATCACCATCGTGACAAGCGGAGATGAGCTGATTTTAGAACAGATCGAGAAGCAGCTTGCCAAGTTGGAGGATGTGGTGGACATTAAGATCTTAAAGCCGGGTTCTTCTGTTACAAGAGAACTGATGCTGGTAAAGATTTCTGCTATGGCAGCGGACCGACAGGCTGTGCTGACGATTACGGAGATTTTCCACGGCAAGGTTGTAGACGTTACTCACGATTCCATGGTCATAGAAGTGACAGGCCATCAGGAAAAGCTACAGTCGTTTTTGGATATGTTGGCTGATTACGAGATATTGGAGTTGGCCAGAACCGGTCTTACGGGATTAACCCGTGGATCTGATGATGTAGTAATAATTGATTGATCAGTACAAGGAGGAAAAGAAAATGTCACAGGAAGCAAGAATTTTTTATCAGGAAGACTGTAATCTGTCCTTACTGGATGGTAAGACCATCGCAGTGATCGGATACGGCAGCCAGGGACATG
>CAMEWP010000177.1 GCA_945946605.1 uncultured Pseudobutyrivibrio sp.
TCCGGAGTGGAAAAATCATACATTACCACCTCTCCAAACTGATGAAAGTTGCTAAGATCCAGGTCTTCACCAATGGTCTTTCTGTCAAGAAATACTAGTTTCATTCCTGTTCTCCCTTTTCCAGCATCAGTTTCACACCTTCCACTGCAACAACTTTTCCCATCTCATCCGGTTCAAATGTCACATCATCCCGGACAGACCGGGCTGTCCACTCGATCCCATTATAAAGAGCCTTCCCGGTACCCAGCTTATTGTCGATCTTCTCAACAATCCGCACTTCTTTTCCGATGGTCTCTTCATAATTGGTCTGAGTCTTCCGATTGTTCACATACTTGATCACGAAAGGTCTGGTAAAATACAGCAACACAAAGGTCACTGCGAAGAACACCAGGATCTGCAGTCCCCAGTGTCCTCCCAGTGCACACACGATCAATGCTGCAAGCGCACCGCCTGCCAGCCAGATGGAAGTCAATCCAACCGTGATAATTTCCGCGATAATGGTCACAATCATAATTCCAAGCCAGAGATACAGCCATTCATTCATGATCCTATCCTCCCATAACCCTTTTTCTTCATTATATCAGACCATTTATCGTTTGTAACCTATACATTTCCTTAAATTGCTGCCAATTTATTCTTCCGGTTTTTTGATCTTGTTCAGCTGTTTATTGATCATAACAATCATCTGAGGATCAATATCGCTGGCACCCTGCTGAAGCATCTTTTCAACAGACATCCGGTTCAGCATCTGTTTCATGCTGTCGGTAATTTCCACTCCCTCTGCCATGGATGACATTGCAGATCTCTGTGAAACCTGTTCCATCATGGAATCTAAGAATGCTGCAGCTTCCGGTGATTTGCGGATATCTCCCATTGTATCTTTGATGGAGAAATATCCCGGAATGATCTCCATACCTTCCTCGTCAAACCAGTTCCTTACAGATACTTCTTTGAAACTGTAAGCCGGGTTCGGAGTATCCACCTTGCGGATGCTGATCTGATCGGAATATTCTCCTGCCTTTGCCTCAATGGTCTGCTCTCCCACATTCGGAATATGGAAGATAAAGATATGGCTGCCTTCCTTCTCCTCCACAAAGGTTCCATTTACATACAGTGCAACCTTATCCATGTTGGAGTATACCTTAATCTCGGTCTCGTCCTCTGTACGATCCACATAACGGCTTCCGCAAAGGTGTACAAATTTCTCTTTGCTCCACCATGCCTTATAGATATAGAAAGCATCTTTCTTCACCTGGCGGTCAAAGGTAACCAAGCCCTTGTGATTTACACCGCTGTCACCGGCTTCCTCTCTTGCATCTGCAGCAAAATCAAACATGTTCCAAACGAAGGTTGACCAAAGATACGGTCTTGTGGAGAACATTTCCAGCATATGTTCATGGTAAAGTGCCTGATACTGTTCGGAATAATCTCCCTTCACAGGATTGGGTGACTGAATCTTATAATAGGTATCTGCGCCATACTCAGATAATCCGATGACCTTATCCGGATATTTTGCATGGAACTCATCAAAGAATCGGTCATTATCTTCCAGATCGCCCACATACCATCCGTAATACAAGTTGTAGGAACGGATATCCGGCACATCAATGATCGGGCTGTCTGTTTCCAACATAAACAGATTTGCCATGGCAGTAACACGGCTGGGATCCATAGAGTGTGCCAGATCATTTAAAATCTTATGATTTTCCATCAAATCATCTGTAACGCCGGTAAGAGTAATTTCATTTGACAGCGCCCAGCAGATAATAGAGGGATGATTGTAATTCTGTGTGATCAGTTCTTTCATCTGATCAATGGTGTTCTGACGGCCGTTAGGCAAATGCGTGGAAATATAAGGAATCTCTGCCCATACTACCAGACCCTTGCGGTCGCACAACTCATAGAAATACTGGTCATGCTGATAATGTGCCAGACGCATTGCATTTGTTCCCATAGAAAGGATAATGTCGATGTCTTCTTCGTGCATTTCCTTTGTAAGAACATTACCATATCCTTTACGATCCTGATGACGGGAAACACCATGCAGCGGATAGCTTCTTCCGTTTAAGAAAAATCCCTTTTCCGGGTCAAAAGAATAGCTGCGGCAGCCAAACCAGCTATCTACCTCATCGATCTTCTCATCCTGGAGAATCAATTCTGCCTTTGCATCATAGCAGTACGGATCATCCAGACCATCCCACAAATGTACATTTGGGATCTTCATGGTTACCACTGCGTATCCCTGACCGTTGTCACGGTAAAAGACAGGTGCACTCTTTTCTCCCACACCGGGAACCGTAAAGGAAACAAGATCCGCCTTTCCGGTTACATAGGCCTCCATCTTTACTTCTGCATCTTCTCCCTCAACAGACGGTGTGATCAAAAATCCTGTACCGCCCCAATAATCAAGATCAAAATGACCTTCTTCCACTGTGATCAGATATACATCACGATAAATTCCGCCATAGAATGTAAAATCAGCACGCTGAGGATAAACATGGTCATTTGCACTGTTGTCAGCAATAACAGTCAGGGTGTTTTCATCCTGAAGTTCCTCTGTCAGGTCCACCCGAAATGTAGAGTATCCACCATCATGTGAGGCCATCTTCTTTCCGTTTAACAATATTGTGGAAGAAGAATTCACGCCCCGGAATTCCACATACAACCGTTGACCATCCTTCAGATCCGGCTTTGCAAAAGTTTTCTCGTAGGTTCCTTTTCCACGGAAATAATCATCTCCACCGTCCTGTCCGTCAACAGCATTCCAGGTATGGGGAAGCTGTACCATTTCCGGATC
>CAMEWP010000178.1 GCA_945946605.1 uncultured Pseudobutyrivibrio sp.
AAGGAAATGGCACAGGAAGCAGTAAAAAAGATTTATGCCAACGGTCATATTCCTATCGTGGTGGGTGGCACAGGATTTTACATTCAGGCCCTGCTCTACGATATTGATTTCACAGAAGCCAATGAGAACGACGAATACCGCAGTATGTTGGAACAAATGGCACAGCGGGAAGGAAGCCATAAATTATACGAGATGCTGCAAAAGGTAGATCCAAAAGCAGCGGAAGACATCCATCCCAACAATACCAAACGGCTGATCCGGGCGCTGGAATTTTATAAATCCACAGGAACTTGCATTTCGGATCATAACAGACAGGAGCGGCAGAAAGAATCGCCTTATAACTTTGCTTATTTTGTTCTCACAGATGACCGTGAGAAATTATATGACAGGATCAACCGGCGGGTTGATCAGATGATAGATCAGGGACTGGTTGAGGAAGTGACAGCATTAAAGGAACGGGGATGTACAAAAGATATGGTCTCCATGCAGGGACTGGGATATAAGGAAATCCTGTCATATCTGAATGGTGACATCACTTTGGATGAGGCGGTTTATCTCATTAAACGTGATACCCGGCATTTTGCCAAAAGACAGCTTACCTGGTTCCGCCGGGAGAGAGATGTGCAATGGGTTGACCAGAGCGAGTTTTGTTACGATAAAGAAAAAATCTTATCCTATATGGAAGAAATTTTAAAAGAAAGAGGAATAGAATGAAGAATCAATATAAAGATTTCGGTATCTGCGATCTGGTGGCAGATTACGGTGAAAGAACGGTGGAAAAACTAAAAGGTCGGTTTGAAGATCTGGATCGGGTGGCGGAGACCAATCAGCTGAAAGTCATTGCCGCCATGCAGAAAAATAAAGTTAGTGCTGAGTGCTTTCAGGGGTCCAGCGGATATGGTTATGATGATTATGGCCGGGATACCTTAGAAAAAGTATATGCAGATTGCTTTCATGGTGAGGCTGCCCTGGTAAGACCTCAGATCACCTGTGGAACTCATGCCCTGGCCCTGGCTTTGATGTCAAATCTTCGCCCGGGGGATGAGCTTCTTTCTCCGGTAGGCAAGCCCTACGATACCCTGGAAGAAGTCATCGGAATCCGCCCCTCCAAAGGTTCCTTGGCAGAATATGGTATTACTTATGCGCAGGTGGATCTGAAGGAGGATGGTGCCTTTGATTTTGAGGGGATCAGACAGGCCATCAATGACCGTACCAGGCTGGTGACCATCCAGCGGTCTAAAGGCTATGCCACCCGTCCGACCCTGTCTGTTGACAGAATCGGTGAACTTATCGCGTTTATCAAAGATATTAAGCCGGATGTGATCTGCATGGTGGATAACTGTTACGGTGAATTTGTGGAGGAAAAAGAGCCTCTGGATGTGGGGGCGGATATGATCGTAGGCTCCCTGATCAAAAATCCCGGTGGAGGACTTGCATCTACCGGCGGTTATATTGTAGGTAAAAAAGAGTGCATTGAAAATGCGGCTTACCGCCTGACAGCACCCGGCTTAGGAAAAGAGGTAGGTGCAAATCTTGGCATGATGACATCCTTTTATCAGGGACTGTTCCTTGCACCGACGGTTGTCAATGCTGCGGTGAAAGGGGCAATTTTTGCTGCAAATATTTATGAACCTTTAGGGTTTCCGGTGATCCCAAATGCAACGGAATCACGCCATGATATTATTCAGGCCATTTCCTTTGGCACACCGGAAGGACTTTGTGCTTTTTGTGAGGGCATTCAGGCAGCTGCACCTGTTGACAGTTTTGTGACTCCGGTTCCCTGGGATATGCCGGGGTACGACAGCCAGGTAATCATGGCGGCAGGAGCATTTGTACAGGGATCCTCCATCGAACTGAGTGCTGACGGTCCCCTTCGTCCACCATACGCCGCATATTTCCAGGGAGGTTTGACATGGTATCATGCAAAGCTTGGCATCCTGCTTTCCCTTCAAAAACTTTACGATGCAAACCTTGTTAAGGATACGGATTTATGTTAAAATTATTTGAATGATTTTGCACAAAATAGGAACACAAAGGATTTGATAATATACCCGGAAGGAGCACGCAAATGAGTAACGCTTACGGAATTGATATGGGAACCAGAAATCTTAAGATTTTTAATAAATCCACCGGTAAAGTTACCAGGGTAAAGAATACCATTGCCATTGTGGATAAGAATCACATGTATGCATACGGTGACCAGGCGTATTCCATGTACGAGAAGGCACCGGAGACCATTGAGGTTTCCTTCCCCATTGTGGGTGGTGTCATTGCCGATTTTGACAATATGCAGACCATGCTTTTCACCATTCTGGAAGATGAATTAAAAGGGAAACTGAAAGGTGCGGATATTGTGGTATCTGTGCCTACTGATATCACAGAAGTAGAAAAAAAGGCCTTCTATGATCTTTTTGCCAAGACAAAAACGAAATTTCACAGTGTGACACTGTGTGAGAAACCCCTGGCAGACGCCCTTGGTATGGGAATTGATATCACCCAGCCTACCGGTGTAATGGTAGTGGATGTAGGAGCGGATACCACAGAGATTTCCGTTATCTCCTTGGGAGGTCTTGTACTGAGCAACCTGCTTCCCTTTGGCGGCAATCAGCTGGATGAGG
>CAMEWP010000179.1 GCA_945946605.1 uncultured Pseudobutyrivibrio sp.
TATTGATGGTATGATAATTCCGTGGCAGAAATGCCATGGAAGAGTTACCCATGACAGGGTGGTAGCCTCCCGAACCTTACAGACCGAAGCCATTATGGTGACGGAATAAACAGGAAGGGAGGTGCGTGATTATGACAGCTTATGAGATTTTATCTCTTGTCATCGGCATATTGACTTTGTTGATTGCCTTTGGCAGCTTGATTGTTGCGTTTCTTGCCTTTCTTGACAGAAAGCACAAGAAGAAATAAAAATGCCTATCCTGTCGGCCAACAGGATAGGCGGTGTCCATAAGGACAAATAACCATCTCGAGAGGCATCCACTTTGGAGTGGGTGCTCTTTCTATATCTAATGTACCACTAATCTGTTTTTTTATCAATGAAAAATCGAAAATTCATTATATTTTCATAAATCCGTCGGAGATTATTTGATTAAGAAAATAAAATATGGAACCAGTGTTTGGGCAGTTAATCTATGAAATATGGGTTAGCTGCTTTTTTTATACAGAAAATGGAGGGGATTTTTATGGCAGCGAAAAATAAGATTGTAAATATCAAGGTGTTTTTTGATGGCGATCAGGATGCGTCACAGGTCTTTGCAGAGGTGATCGCACAGAAAATAAAGGACACGAAAAAGAAAGATTATCTTGCAAAAATGACAGATAAGGATTATAATGAACATGAGTTCAGTAATCTGAAATCTGCGTAGGATGTGCGAAAGGAACGGAGGTATCAGATGAACAACGCAATGATGTATCAAAACAGCAGACGAAAAGAAAACTGTGATACATGGAGAGTCGGTATTTACTGCAGGCTTTCCAAGGATGATGAACTGAATGGCGAGAGTGCCAGTATTTCCAACCAGAGGGATATCCTGACGAATTACTGTAATTCGCAGGGATGGCAGATCGTAGGGGTATTTCAGGATGATGGGTACACAGGATTAAACACGGAGCGTCCGGATTTACAGAGGCTTTTGCAGGCATGTGAAAAAGGTCTGGTCAATCTGGTTATCACGAAAGACCAGAGCCGTCTGGGAAGGAACCACGTACAGACTGGGTATCTGATGGAAGAATTTTTCCCGAAGCATGGTGTCCGGTATGTGGCATTGTATGATAACGTGGACACGTATGCCGGGGATAATGAGATTGCTCCATTCAAGAACGTCCTGAATGAGATGTATTCAAGGGATATTTCCAAGAAAGTACATGCTTCTTACCATCTGCAGGCAACGAAAGGCAAGTTTACCGGTGTGGTTCCGCCTTTGGGGTACTTAAAAGACCCGGACGAAAAGGGGCATCTCCTGATAGATGAGGAAACGGCACCCATTGTCAGGAAGATCTTCCAGTGGGCGGTGGACGGACGGGGAATCAATTATATTTCCCGGGAGCTGGAACGCCAGAAAGTCCCTTGCCCGTCATGGTGGCACCGGAAACGGGGGAACCGTACTTATTACACCAAATGGGAGCAGAAAGACCCGGAAAACGGGAAATATGTCTGGGATGAATCATACCTGAAAGACCTGCTTCGGAATCCGGTCTACTGTGGGGATATGGCATCCCAAAAGCGGTATTACCGGTTTAAAATTGGCTCACAGGGAGACAAGGCACCGGATGAATGGATCACAGTGGAAGATACCCATGAACCGATTATTTCAAGGGATACCTTTGAGCTGGTACAGGCGAAAATAAGATCAAGGAAAAGGCAGAATACCACTGGGGAATACAGCATTTTTGCGGGACTGCTTCGATGTGCGGAGTGCGGAGGGGCATTAACCATCCGCAAAACCAACAGCAAAGACCCACGTGAGATTTACAGCTGTTCCACTTACATCCACAAAGGGAAAGCACACTGCAGCCAGCATCGGGTGGATGCAGATGACCTGTACGATGCAGTACTTTCCAAAATCCGTGAATGCGCCAGAATTGCCGTCGGCGGATGTGAGGATATGGAAGAACGTGTCCGGGAACTTTGCCATGAGGATGAACAGGATCACAGGGACAGTATTGAAAAACTGGCAGCGAAACAGAAAGACAGGCTGGAGTCACTTGACCGGCTGATTGCCCGCCTTTATGATGACCTGATCAGTGAAAAGATTTCAGAAGCTACTTTCGATAAGATGCTGGAGAAAACACAGAAAGAACAGTCTGAGATCAAACAGGAGCTTGTAAAAAATCAGAAACTGCTGGATGCAGAAGAAAAGCTGGATGCCCAGTCACAACAGTGGGCAGAAGATATTGGCAGCTATACAGACATCACAGAACTGGATGCCAATATACTGAACCGGCTGATCAGCAAGATTGTTATTTCAGAGCCGCAGGATGATGGAAGTAACAATTCCCATGCGGTGGAAATGGAAATTCATTTTAATTTAAGTCCAATACCGGAGCTTGGAACCATCGAAAGAGGTTCCAGCTCCATAAGATATTTCTAATCTATCATATTTTTATCAATTTCAAGCCCATTCGGGCAAAAATTTTCTCATATTTGGCATTATACAGCTGATGGCCGGTGGCGGTGTGGCCCTCATCGGTATCACTCTGGTTCCCCTG
>CAMEWP010000180.1 GCA_945946605.1 uncultured Pseudobutyrivibrio sp.
TGCTGCACATGGGGAAAAGGCTTATCTGATCCATTCAGATCCACGATCATGATCATATTAAAAAATCCCTGCACGATGGTCTGGGAGATATCTTCCACATTGATGCGGTTATTTGCCAGATAAGTACAGATCTTGGCAATGATTCCTACGGTGTCTTTTCCCACTACGGTGATAATGGTCTTTCCTGATGCGTTTTCCATATGTTCCATGTTGATCTCCTTTTCTTTTCCGGCACTGTTGTTCCATCGCGCCTTGTTATTCGTAATATTATAGCCCTTTCACGGGGTGATGACAAGACTAGGTATATTATGCATAAAAATTACTGACATTGAAATAATAACATCATATAATAAAAGTACAAAAAATCGTACGATTTAATGAACGAAAAAGCATTCAATTTTCAGTATAAAAGAGGTGTTTTTTATGTTAGCAGTAAAAAGTATGGATGTCAGGGATAATTTTAAGAGTTTATGCGATAAAGTTTTTCATGGTGAAACACTGATCATTTCAAGACCCAAAAATGAAAATGTTGTTATGCTATCTGAGCACGAATACAATGAAATGATAAAAGCCAAGAGAAATGCCGATTATCTTGCTATGATAGACAAATCTATGGCAGAAGCAGAAGCCGGCGGTTTTATTACAAAATCCATTACCGAATTGGAGGCTTACGAATAAATGAATATTCATGTAAATATCATTATGAAGATTAGCACCACTTCAGGGTACTAATCTTTTTTTCTACACCACAATCCGATCTGAAACCCGATCCCGGGGTGCGATCTCTATAGGAAAATCCTTTGCCCGATAGGGATTATCCCCCAGGTTGATCTCCTGCTGCACCGTCACGTAGGCCAGTTCCGGATAATTATTTTCCTTGGAAAGATGTCCTAAAAGTATATGTCCCATATGATCATGAAGTACTTTTCCCAGAAGCTGTCCGCACCGCTCATTTGACAGGTGGCCATAGTCTCCCAGGATCCGCTGTTTCAAGGGATAGGGATAACTGCCCACCTGAAGCATATGGATATCGTGATTCGCCTCCAGAAGAAGGGCATCCAACCCCTGCATCTGTTCCACGATCCCGTCATCATAACATCCCAGATCCGTTATCACACCGATGCGTTTCTTTCCGTTGCTCACAAAGTAAGCTACCGGATCTGCCGCATCATGGGATGTGTGCATCACCTCGATGGTCAGTCCCTGAAGCTGAAAAGTATCTCCAGCCTTGATGGGATGGAACAGGCCCTCGTTGATCTCCCCTACAGATTTACTTTTGCGGATAGCATTGATGGTTCCGCTGGTGGCATAAATGGGGATACCGTATTTGCGGGCGATGACACCCAGACCACTGATATGGTCGCTGTGTTCATGGGTAACTAAGATCCCTGCCATATCTTTCGTGGTGTAACCCATTTCGTTCATTCCTGCTTCGATCCGTTTGCCACTGATACCGGCATCGATCATTACATGGCAGCTGTCATCCCCTACACAGATGCAGTTTCCGCTGCTGCCGCTTGCTATACTGAATAATTCCATTTCTTATGTAATCTCTTTCTGTCCTCATTTCAGAAGTTCTGCCACCTGGCGGCAGGCTTCCTCCGGCGTACCGTTGTTGTCAATGACCACCTTGCAGTACCGGCGGAACACTTCCTCCGGCTGCTGGCTCTTCATCATATCATCGATCCGCTGATCTGTATATCCCCGTCCGGCCTTTAACCTGGCCCGGCGGTTGTCCTCACTGGTGTAAATATACCAGAGTTCGTCACAAAGTTCATCATAGTGTTCTTCGATGAGAAGGGCTGCTTCAAGAAAATAATAGTCAAGTACTTCTTCTTTGCGGGCCAGCTGCACCTGTTCCATCACCTCCTGCTTTACCGCCGGGTGCACAATGGCATTCATCTGCAGTCTTCTCTCCGGCTCACGGAAAAGAAGCTTTGACATTTTGGCTGTATCCATCTGTCCCTCATCATCAAAGACACCGTCTGCGCCGAAGGCTTCTAACAATTTCTTATGGCATGCTGTCCCCGGCTGCATCAGTTCCTTGGCCAGATCATCCGCTAACACCACCTTTGCCCGGTAATGGTCTCTGATATAGGATAATATTTCACTTTTTCCGGCGCCTACGCCGCCGGTAATTCCGATAAATTTCATGTCTGTTTTCCTTTGACTCTTATTTTGCATCATACCAGGTATAGCCTGTGTGCATATCGATCTCCAGAGGTACCGCCAGATCTGCCGCTCCATGCATTTCCTCGGACAGGATCTGTTTTACCTTCTCCAGTTCCTCCTCCTTCGCCTCGATGAGAAGTTCATCGTGAACCTGCAGGATCAGGCGGGATTCCATGTGCTCCCGTTTCAGCCTGTCATGAACACGGACCATGGCGATCTTGATGATATCTGCCGCCGTTCCCTGAATGGGGGAATTCATTGCCACCCGCTCGCCAAACTGGCGCTGCATAAAATTGCTGGAGGACAATTCCGGAATGGGACGGATCCGTCCGAAAATGGTCTTTACCATACCTTCC